>CAYFJL010000041.1:0-18660 GCA_964343335.1 uncultured Polaribacter sp.
CGGGTGGCTCACTTTGACCCGCCGAAGGTGGTATACTATGCCCGTTTTTTGCACTCAAGAGGACAAGGTTCTAACTTTTTGAAGGAAGATATCGAAATCATTATCAAAGAATCATTTCATATTAGAAGCACTTGATTCTCTTTCAATAATCCTTTTCAGAGTATTTTTATTCTTTCCTTTTCACCTCTAGTATTTACTCAGACGGACACCTCCTAGTTTGAAACTGTCATACTCTGTATGAACATAGATTAAAATTTATAAGCAATCTTGAACATAATAATTCGGGGCACAATATAGATACTCCTTTCTTGAACTATAAAATCGGAAAAGGAACTTTCCCGTTTTGCATTCACATTGAACAGATTTGTAGCCTCCATTTCAAAACTCCATGGGCTATTCTCTTTATTGTAGTAAATAGAAGTATTTGCTAGGTCAAAAAGATTTTGGATCCTATTTTCCCGATTTAGGAACCGATTCTTGGAGTATTCAACAGTGAATTTGAAATCATCGAAAAATCTGAATTCCGAACTTACGAACAATTCGGAAGATAGGTATCTTGTTCTTCCATCCTTTCCCCCGTAATTTGAAGGAGAATGTTCGTATGAGATTTCAAAGTTTGGACCCTTTTCAAAATAAGTTTCGGCCCTGATTTTCCCCGATAGGTCAGTCAAAAAAAAAATTGACGCCTCTGAATTGAACACCTGAAAGAACTCATCATAACTGGCCTCTCCTTGAAAATGGAATTTTAGGTTGCTTATTTCTTTGCTCAAATTAAAGTTTCCGGCCAAACTGTTTTCTGGAGAATAAAGTATTAGAAAGGTACTTGATTGATCGATTCCATTCAATACCACATTTTTCTTGATGTTTTGGGCTCTTCTTAAATATACCAGAGAGGTATCAAAATATAACCCCTTGAAAAAGTTTAGCTTATAATAATTCAAGGAAAGGGAATGGCTTTTCATTGGACCCATACTCGGATTACCTTTTGTAACGACATTGAAATCGACAATTGAGTAATTTTGGGAAAATTGGGAAGTATCGGGAAACCCAACATCAGTATCATATTTGATGATCAATTTTTCACTGTCATTAAACTCCACTCTCAGTAAAAATTGAGGCAAAATTGTTGAGGAACTGTTTGTAAAGATGTTCGTTGTCTGTCTGTTTCTCCAAAAATACCTATGATAAATAAGGCCAGGTTTAAAAATTAATTTCCCTATTAAGAATTTATATTCAAGACCTATGAAGATATCATTAAAGTTACGATCGAGATCATTGGAAAAACTATCTTTTGGGAAGTCGATACTGTCTTGATCTGTAAGTGCTTGACCCGAACTGGACAAATAATTGTCAAAAGATATGCCATATCCCAGTGTAGTATACAAGTGATTGTAATTGTTCAATATCCAATAATCTTTTAAAGCAAGGTCAAAACTGGTTTTCCTTAATTCCCTCTTTTGGTTTATGCTGTATGGCATATCAATTTCCAAAGGTAGCAGGTCTTCTAAAAACGACTCATTGGATATCCAATCCCCAATGGACTTATTTTGAGAATGACCCAGAGTAGCCTCTACACTAAGAGTCTGGGCTTTGGAGAACTTCTTATTATAATCAATGTTTTGTTTTAGGTCTAAGTATTCAAAACTATTAAAAGTCTGGAGACTATTGTTCTGGTATGGATTGATTGAGATCAAAGAGCCAAAGGAGTCATTCTTTCCTAATTTAACCAAAGTATTGGCTGAGATGTTTAAGTTTTGCTTCGAATGATGGCCGATGGATAGTTTGCCTAGAAGGAAGGAGATGTCATTTGATTCCAATTCCTGTCTATTTTCGATGAAAGGTTCATCGGCAAGGTAATTATTGACCGTTTGGGTTTCTGTTTCTGATTTGCTATTGGTTATAATGGCATAGGAGTTTATCTCTGTCGTGGGGGAAATGGACTGTCTAAGGTTAAATGCCCCAAAACTATTTGAATTTTCCTTGAAATCCATGTTGTTCAAATGGGAAGCAAAATCATCGTTATAAAGAGAGACAAAGTTTTTGTTATTGGACATAAGTTTTCCAAACCCTCCTTCAAAATCAATGTAGTCCGTAATAGAAAATCCTTTCTCACCAATATTGTTCAGGTCTCCAATAATATTGACATTTGTCTTGGGGCTATAATAAAAAAGGGCAGGGTGTGCCAAGTACCTTTCCTCCAATCCATAACCCAATTCGATGTCACCGAACACAAACCTTTTCTTTTCTTCTTTCAATTTGATGTTCAAAGCCTTTTCCTGGCTATCTTCCAGCCCTTTTAAAAATCCGATGGCACTGTAATTGTCCAAGATTTCAATTTGGTCGATGACATCTACGGGAATATTGTTCACGGCAAGTTTGCTGTCCCCGGTAAAAAAGGTTTTTCCCTCCACCAAGACCTTCGTTATTTCTTTTCCCTGCGCACGGACATTACCCTCTCTATCGACTTCTATCCCCGGTAATTTATTTAGGAGTTCCTTAAGTTTACGTTCTTTACCGGATGCAAAGGCAGTAACATTATAAATTGTAGTATCCTTTTTGATCTGGACAGGAAGTTTATAAGTTAAAAGGACTTCATCCAATTCTTGGACCAATGGAAGTAGGGTAAAGTCCTTTTTGGCACTATTTTCAGCAATCAATGAAAACACCAGTGGGCGGAAACCAAGATAGCTCACTTGGATTTCATAAGTAATATTTTTTTTTAGGGTCAATGAATATTCCCCCTTTTTATCTGTGATTGCAAATGGGGTTTTTTCTGAATTAGAATTTGGGAATGCAATAATATTTGCGTTGGACAAAACAACACCACTGGAATCCTTTACCTGACCAAAAATTTGGATCTCTTGTCCTAGAGCTATAGTACTGCCCCATAAAAAAGCAATAAAAAAACAAATCTTCTTCAATAACCTTTTTTCTTTATATCCGCCACTTCTTTTTCCAGCATAATATAATATTCTTGGTAGGATATTTGATTGTTTAGTTTCGGTTTTTTGATTTTTACGTTCGCTTTTTCAATCTTGTTCAAGGTATAGATCATTTCCTCGAATTTAAGTTCAACAATGAATCCGGGAAGTCCTCCAAACCCCAGAGGCCCAAAACTGTAGGGCAAATCAGAGGTAAACCATGCTTCAACTGGGGTCTTGACCGTCCCTTTTTGCCGAACTGTGGTAGCTTTGTAAACTTTATAATCTCCAAAATTCTTTGATTCTTTGGTAATGTCCCATTCCAATTTTTCATCAAGTAGTAAAGTCATTGGTTTTGAATCGTTCTTCTCAACAATCTTGGTACCTTCCAAATCATTGACATACCAAGTTTTATCTCCTTGGGAGAATACCAATGCTTGATAATAAATATAGGGGGATATATCATCGGGCTTCAACTGTTCCTTCCGATTGAACAAAGACTCATGGTCCGATATCAACAATTCAAATTCAAAATCTTTCAATACAGAAGCTATTGAAATCATTATATTTTTTACTTCAAAGTTTTCCATATCATCAATGTTCTTTGCAGATTTGACCCCATACAACGCCCTAACACCATCTTGTTGGGCATAGGTTGTATGAAAAACTAACATTAAAAGGTATATTATATGCTTGTTCATTTTGATATATTTTTTCATTAAAAATCCCCAAAGTTTGTTTCTTTGGGGAGAATAATATTGGGGGCCAGAATTCGCCTTCTGAATCAAGTCCTCATTCGTATTTGGCCCTCAATTCGATGCATCCAACATACGCTGCCCTAAATGCTTCAACACTTTGTCCCCTAGTGAGTTCCGTTGCGATTGCAACACATGAAAGATAAGCCTCATCGGAAGCTTTGGTGCATGAACAGTCGTTTTCTTCAATAGCATTGGCATTGGTAGTAAGAATTAGGGCCAATGCAAAAATCCCAATGATTTTTTTCATAATAAAATGGTTAGAGTTAATATACATGTCTCAATATAGATAAATTTTTCATAAAAATGAAAAAACTTACATTGTAAGCAAATAATATCCTTAGTAAGTGTGGTCTGTTTAAATCAGGTTTAAGATTTGTTTATGTTCCCTTCGGGCACAAAATGGCTACCTGTCAATGCCATTTATGATAATATCCCTGTCCTGAATCCTTCAAGTGTCTAGGTATAGTTCCTTTGCATCATGGAACTGGCTAAAAAACTGAAAACAAGGGATTTATCCTCTTTGTCTTCCAGAGATATTGATGCCGTGTGTCAATGCAGAATCATGTCGAGGGTCTTGAAAATTTCCCCCAATGGAGCTATCCCATATTCAGTTTATAGCAGTATTGATGAAATCGCTGGGTTATTCGATATCCCTTTCCGGTTGCTTTTTTTCCACCAAACGATCCGTTCTTTGTTCTGTTATATGGGCATATACTTCTGGGTTATAAATTAGATATTTGACTCCATTTGGTTCAGTACCTCTAGGATTTTCTCTTAATTTGCCTGTAAGTTGTGCATCAATAATGTTAATGATTATTGCTTGCAGTAGTTTGCACATTTTTTTAACGTATCATAGGCATGGGTAATGTAAAAAGCAAAAAGTGGGTTAAGGAATCGACGGAATATTCTAATACTAAAGTTGCGCTTGAAAATCTTTTTATAATTCAGGGGGAGCAAATTCCTGTAAACGAAATAGAAAGAGACCCTAAGTATCCAAGAATTGAATCTATAGTGAATTTTCTGAACAGAAACGGTATAGAGAACTTGGTAGTTGAATTAGGGGAAGATTCATTACGAAAAATCCCATTCCCTTGCTTAGCTCAAATTATAGAAACCGATGATAAAAATCTTGAAAAAGGACAGGTTCGTTTCGTAGTATTAAATTCTCTTAATGGCAGACTCTGTAATTATTTAGATTCAAAAAAGGGGTGGGTAGAAATAGAGGTGGATACTTTTCTCGATATCAGCACGGGAATCTTTGTTTTGGTCTCCAAGCCGGAAAATGATGATGTGGACAGTATATCAAACGTCGTGACTGATGCTGAGGACGTTCCAAGTATGTTCTCAGTGGGGACTTCAGCAGCTATTTTCTTCATTTTATTGATAGGCTACATTTTTTTTGCTAAGGTCGGAGTTTATGGAAAAATAAGCTTTGCTTTTAGTCTTATGGGGGTCATTTTAAGCTTTTTATTGGTGAAAGAAGAACATAATTTCAAAACCGGCAATGGGAGTAAACTTTGCGGAATATTGTCCTTCAAAGGAAAATCATCGAATTCCTGTTCAGAGGTAATCAATTCAAAAGCAAGTAAAATTTTTGGGCTCAGTTTTAGTGATGTGGGATTTATTTTTTTTGGATTTATTGTGATGGTTCTAATCCTTAATACCACATCATATCCCGGCACAGAATTATCCCTTGGATTGATTAAATTATTAAACACAGCCGCGCTTCCTTTTACCTTTTTTTCCCTTTTTTATCAGGGGGTCGTCATAAAAAAGTGGTGTGCATTATGTGTCTGGACACAAATAATCATAGTCGTTAATTTTATTCTATCACTATTTCTGATCGAAGGTTTCAATGTCGATTTTTTATTCAATGGTTATCCTGTGTCCATTATTTTTACTCTTTTATTGGTTTTTATAATCTGGAAATTAATAAGAAAGAACTATTCACTAAGCAATTCTTTAATGGATACAGAGCAGAAGCTATATGTTTATGAAAATGATACGGTTGTCTTCAATGGGTTGCTTAAGGAAGAGAAAAGTGTGCCGCTAAGCACCAATGAGTACGATATAGTTCTTGGGAATCCGGATAGTGAAAATATTTTGCTTATTTATACAAACCCGTTATGCCCTTCTTGTCGGAAAGCCCACCAATACATAGACCAAATTTTAAAGAGAAACCAGCGGTATTTCAGGATAGTCATACGATTTTTAGTGGCTGAAATATCAGAAAATGATTTTACAAAATCGCCCGACAACCTAGATACCGCCCTTGCTGTATCGGCTTTTCAAATATATCGGCGAGAAAAGTCAAGTAAGGATAAATTGGGGTTTTTAAAGATAATGGAGGAAATTTATTCCATGGAAACCATAAATGAGAAATCTATTGACAAATGGATATCTGAAAGGGTTGGGACAATCGATGGCCTGGAATATATAGAAAAGGCCTTAAGAAATCACAAAAGAGTTGCGGTCGATAATGGCATTGAAGATACACCAACCATTTATATTAATGGTATATATTATAGGTACGGGATTTTGTATCTAAAAAATATTTTGAACAATGCCTATCGATTAAAGGAAGAAGTGGCTGAGTAATTTGTTGGGGTCAAAAATTCTTTACTTTTTTTCTCAAAAAAAGTAACAAGCTCCAAATCATTACTGTTTTCAATAATTTGCACTAAGTTTTCATCTTCGCAACAGTATATAATAAACCCGTCTATATTATTGGGGGGGATGTTTAAGTGATCAATAAAGAAGCTATCATTTAATTTGGATTTAACGCTATCGAAATATCCCGCAACTTTCTCCGCCTTAATTTCTTTCTTTACTTGCTTCAACCTCCCGGTAAGGACATTGATCAGTAAATTAATGGCGCCTGTAGATGAGTGTTTCAGTTCCCTTTCGGCATAGCTCAACCTTCGTATTTGTGGATTGGGTAGGCCTAAATCCTCATTGGACAACACTTTTTCCAACTTTAAAGAGTTTATATCATATAATAAATCGCCTGTTAAATAATGATTAGACACCACCACTTCCTTTAATTCTATTGGGGTCTCCTGTAAGTTGATTTTAACAGGGTCCGGTTGGTGTAAAAAATTATTGACCGGAACAATTTTCAAACCGTACTGGATAGAGCTGATTAACAATGTATCATTCTGTTCGACCAATATCGAAAACCTTCCATTTTGGTCTGTTATGGTACCTCGTCCACTTTTCTTGCTGATTACGTTCAGTCCTACAACGTCCCCATTATTGGATTCAACGAATCCAGACAGTTCTTTTGTCTGAGAATAAGAGGTATAAGGGATAAGAAATATTATAAAAAAAACACAAAGAAAGGGATTCAAAAGAACCCCTTCCAATCTTCGTTTTAATAAGAAAGTGCTAATCTGCAAATTTTCAATTACTGATTCCCACATTTACAAAAGAAGCAAAGACGTGTATTCTTTTTAATACCGTCCAAAACCCCTGTTAGACATATGATTGCTCCGCCAACCACACTTTCCAAATTTTTTACTTCAAATTTTTTAAATTGATTTAAAGAAGATGTTTTCATAATAAATTTTTTAGTTAATGGAAAAATTAAATTTGCTGTAAGTTAAAAAAAAGACTTAATACTTTCCCGCTTTTTTAAAATTAAATAGCGTTTTTTCTGGTTCTATTATGTCGTAATCCCTCCAAATCTCGAAGCTATATTCTTTCGGATATATAACTTCGACGGCCGATTTACCAACATTGGAGGCTTTATTTTCTTTTCTTTTGGTAACGTTTGGATTACCAAAACTTGCTTCTTCTATATAATGTTCCAAGATATTGATGTCGGCCTCAAATGAAACAAGTTTCTCTTTTCCATTATCAGAAAGACTTTTAATTTGCATATTTCGGTTGATTCTTAATTCTTCCTTCGTCTCAACTCGGGCATATTTCGGAAAATAGCCTTGTGAATTGTGGAGTTTTTGGAAATAAATACGATAAGAATGGCCGTTCATGGTCGAATGAATCCCCAATAGGCCAAACATTTTCTCAGATACCCCAGCTATAGTATTCACATCCAATTTATGGATACCGAAGTCCTGCACATCAATAAAAATTTGACCTTCATATTTTGCCTTATCGTCCTTTGGCACTATTGAGATAACATAAACACTATGTTCACCATAGCTGATCTCACCTTTTAGGTCAAACTCATAATACTTGGGCTTCTTTAAAAAATCAAATTGGTCTGGATTGTTATATAACAGATCGTTTATAAAATTTGACCCGAGGTATCCACTGCTGTTAATGGCCTTGTCCCTGTTGATGTCCGTTTTGTCATTTTGCGGTCCATCTCCATTTATATCTATATCACTGCCTAGTTTGAAGAGACCGGACTTAAACCGAATTTGTGTGGATCCCGGTAAATGTTTCTTTAACAATGATATCAAATCAATTTTAATGGAGTCCAAAGCGGATGCCTGGTTCTTTTCTTCATGCTTGACTATCCGGATAGGATTTAGTATGAAATCTGATTTAATTCCCGACGGTTCGTTAAAATCAAACAAAACTTCGGTATATTTCGTAATGGTCTTAGGTATTTCTTTGGTCAGACTATCCAATTTTACCTGGGTAAACTCACTGATGTTGGATTTTAATTTTTCAGTTTGAACCTTTGTAATATTCTCGTTTAGGGTCTGTCGTAAAAAAAAGTCGCTCTTTGTATGTTGTTGGGCGTAATTGTCTTCAAGATGTTCGATGGCCTTGTTGACAATCTCAATGGGGTCAAGGCTTACATTGCTGACCGTTACCCCACTTAAACGTACAATCTCAGGGGAGAGAAGAATTTTTTCATCTATTATTTCCTCTAACAATACTGTTTTTGTTTTATATCCAATACAAGAAATTTTGATTTCTTTATTGTCCAACCTCTCGTTTTCCGGCAAACTAAAATTGCCATCTTCGTTTGTGATCACTCCAGAATTTGAATTTAAAACTATGTTAGCATAAGGAATGGGGAATTTCGTCAAAGAATCGGCCACTGTATAGGTTATGCGTTGGGAAAGACCAATATAGCTTATCAATAAAAAGAAGAACACCATGTTCCTTTGAATATTCATAGACACCAAAATATTTTAAACATTATAATTTGTCACAAAAAATCTCATTGGAGAAAAATAACCAAAAAGAACATTGAAACTTCACACAAAAAAGTTAATATTTGATTATCACAAAATTTTTTGCCAAAAGACCTCCTTTTATTGGCAGAGGTCAGGGGGGCTTGGTTATGAGTACAATCTTCGATAGGGTCGATTTCATTCAAGGATTATTTAATGCTCTTACGGAATATTTTTTTCTAAGCTCCTCAAATTCAATAGAACAGCTAAAAACTCAATTGTTTGTGTTTCATCGAAATATGAATAAAAAACAAGGGAAAAAGTTTAAACTCATCCAATTGTTACTTTTGAAGTAAAGCAAAATATGAAGAATTTTCCTTTTTATAGACAAATAGATTTTAAGGATTGTGGGCCAACTTGTTTGAAAATGATTGCCGAGTTTTATGGGAGAAAGATTTCCATTGAACATTTACGTGGGTTGTCCGAGACCAGCCGAGGCGGGACCAATTTAAAAAAACTCAGCTTTGCTGCTAAAAATGTTGGCTTTGATGTGATCGGGGCAAGACTGAGCCTAGAAAATTTGGACAAAGCCCCGTTACCCTGTATCCTATTTTGGGACAATAATCATTATGTGGTCCTTTATCAAAGAGTAAATGAAACCTATCATATTGCCGATCCAGCAGTTGGATTGATCAAATATAAAAAAGGTGCGTTTGTTAAACATTGGGCCAGCAGTGTCAATAATAGTGACAATCCCTCGGAAGGAATAGCCCTGTTGCTTGAAAAAACTGAGTATTTTGATAGTGTAAAATCAGAGCCCCCAAAAAAAAAGTCAGGATACAAACATCTTCTGCCGTATATACTTAAATATAAATCTCTTTTTCTTCAATTATGTGTTGGGCTTTTGGCAGGGAGCTTGTTGCAACTCGTTTTCCCTTTTTTGACACAAAGTATAGTTGATGTGGGAATAAAAAACGAAAGTGTACAATTAATATATCTCCTGTTGCTCGCCCAATTGTTCATCTTTTTGGGGAAAATAGCATTGGAACTGATAAAAGGGTGGGCACTTTTACATCTTAGTACAAGAATCAACATCTTGTTGGTCTCAGATTTTTTTAAAAAGCTGATGAGTCTCCCTATTTCTTTTTTTGACACTAAGATAACAGGGGATATTTTAC
Organism: uncultured Polaribacter sp.; assembly: GCA_964343335.1. Lineage (GTDB taxonomy): Bacteria > Bacteroidota > Bacteroidia > Flavobacteriales > Flavobacteriaceae > Polaribacter. The sequence goes on from CAYFJL010000041.1 coordinate 9,951, forward strand.
AGAGGATTGACGATCATTCGAGAATCGAAAAGTTAATAACAACATCGTCACTAAACATTCTTTTTTCCATTTTTTCCATTTTGATTTTTGCCTCTGTTATAGCCTATTATGATTTTTATGTGTTCCTTCTTTTTGCGGTTGGGTCTGTGGTTTATGTGGTTTGGATCCTGTTTTTTTTAAAAAGGAGAGAACTAATTGACCATGAAAAGTTTAGACTTATGTCCCAAGAACAAAGTTTGGTTGTTGAACTTTTAAACGGAATGCAGACAATCAAAATGAACAATGTCGAAAAAGAGCAAAGATGGGCCTGGGAAAACAAAAGAGTGGAACTTTATAATGTATTGATAAAGGGAACTCGTTTGGAACAAACGCAGGATGCTGGTGCAGCATTGATCAATGAACTGAAAAACATACTGATTACCTTTTATTCTGCGTTATTGGTGATTGAAGGAAACATGACCATCGGGGCCATGTTGGCCATTTCTTATATAATAGGGAGCTTAAATGCGCCCTTACACGATTTTGTGGGATTTGTTAAAGAATCACAGGACGCTAAATTATCCTTACAAAGACTTTCTGAAATCCAGAATAAACCCAGTGAGACTGACAATGGAGAGACAAAACAGCTCCCAAAGTCATCTCATGATATAGAAATTAAAAATTTAAATTTCAGGTATCCTGGTTCAGATGTTTTGGTGCTTAAAAACATTAATCTCTTAATCCCCCAGCTAAAGACCACGGCAATTGTGGGTGCAAGTGGGAGTGGCAAGACCACTTTGCTAAAAATGCTTTTACGGTTTTATAGACCGGATGAAGGAACTGTTTTTGTCGGAGACCAAAATCTTAGCTCCATCGATTTGAAGGCTTGGAGAGATCATTGTGGAGTGGTCCTTCAGGAAGATTTTATTTTTAATGATACTATATTAAAAAATGTAGTGATCAGCAATATAGAGCCTGATAAAGAGCGGTTTTTAAATGCTATTAAAATGGCAAATATTGAAGATTTTATTATGAAATTGCCCCAAACCTGGGATACGGTCCTTGGAAATGAAGGCATGGGATTAAGTACAGGCCAGAAGCAAAGAATTCTCCTTGCCAGAGCAATTTATAAAAATCCCAAATTTTTAATTTTGGATGAGGCCACTTCTGCCCTTGATGCCGATAACGAGAAAATAATTGTCGACAATTTGGAGCGTTTTTTTGAAGAAAGAACGGTTTTAGTCGTCGCCCATCGGTTGAGCACGGTAAAAAATGCCGACCAGATAATTGTATTGGAAAATGGAGCCATTGAGGAAATTGGGTCGCACGTTGAATTAGTCCAAAAAACGGGCAAGTATTATAATCTTATAAAAAACCAATTGGAGCTTGGTGATTAATTTATGGTAAACTCTAATGATTCAAGTCCAAAATTGATTTCAATAATTGAGAAGCCATTTCACTGGACATTAAGGTTTGGGGCATCTGTTTTGATGCTTGTTATAGTCATTTTTTTAATTTTTCTGTACAATTTTGAGGTTTTCGACACCTATAGTGTTGAGGGAAGGGTTTTAAAAGTCACCAAAAAAAAAGTCGGAAAATTGGAGTTGACCGCAGCCCTATACACAAATGAGCATCCGTTTAAGACAGGGGACACCATATCCGTGCGGCTGGCAACCGACGAAAAACGTTATCCGGCCATAATCTCTTCTGAAAGCTGTGATGGGACTTGTTGTTCCAACTGTATTTTGTCAGTCGTTTTTAATACACCCCCCAATCTTATAAATATTCATAAAAAAAACACAAAAATCAGCTTGTCTAAATTAGAGAAGAAAAGCCTCCTACCCGGGTTGAGAGTAGGTGAGAATTAGGTCTATTTCAAATGAACAATCTACAATCCTTTATATCAGCTTATCTGCAAAAAGGATGTCAGGCATTTTTTTGAACTTTTGAAAACCAAAATGCAGGGAGAATCCAGCGTAGCAGTTTTTCTTAAAAGTTTTTTTATTGGTCTGTTTTACTTCCCCTCTATTTACCACAAAAATTATTACATCGACGTGTTGAAAGGTCATCCTTTTTTTTTACAAAATTAACACAAATATTTTGATGATAATCTAAAGGCGGAAATTGAAAAATCATTCCCTTACATTTATTCGACCGCTTCGAAAAATACTTTCAATCCTGTAAATCCCATCAAAATTCGTTGATGCCCACAAAGAGCCATTACATTTCGGTCAATGGGGTGAGTATCTGTCGGGTGCTATTCTTGCGGGAAAAGAAGAAAAGGCAGGTTATTTCCTTAGATTCCACTGTGGTTTCTGCCATACGGCCGTTGTGTCAATTGGATTTTAGGCAATTGCAATACACAAATAATATTTGATGATTTGTATGATCGTACATTTAATGATTTAGATAAATATGTACATGAAAAATGGAACGGAATCAGGGGCGAAGTTTAATGTAATATTTTTCTAATCGATTCGTTTTATTTCTTCTCCATTTGTCACAAAAATAATAGCATCAAAGTGTTGAAACCATTTGGCTTTGGAATTATTCAAATTAAATATATCGTTATCATTGTAAACTGCGTTTGCAATTTCTGGTCGTTTCTTCCTTATTTCAATGACATCAATAAAAAAATTTTCATTCAGTGCAGGAAGAAAGTGAACTAGACTTCCTCTATCCCTGTGGGCCTTGATGATATCTTTTTCCGTTCGCGGGGGCAAAATTAAGGAACCCACTGCAATGCTATAGGAAGAGTTAGGGTTCATTCTAGCATACTGAAAGCCCATTGTCTTACCTTTCATAAATTTTTCGTTGCAATTGGACATATGCGCATTGGCCAACCAAACTATCACCTTTCTATTTTCCAATCTTTTAGTAATAAAATTTAAATTTTTAGCCATTTGGGCATCTCTTATGGGTACTGCTTTGGATAAACTATAATGGGTGGTATATATGAGCAATGCGCTTCTGAAACTATCTAATATCTGATACCACAGAAGGTCATCCTTGACTTTATCATTGTTCAAAAGAATTTCCAAATTTTTGTGTACATATTCAACATCAGTCTTGGTCAAAACTTCCTTTGTATTATAATAGTTTTTTGCAACTTTTCCTGTCAATTCCAAAAACCTATCTTCAACTAAAATTCCATGCGACTTCAGAAACTCTTTCAGCTTAGCGTCAAAATGATTCGCAGAATACTTGGAGTGGAGCTGGTTATCAAATCCCCAAAGGTTCACATTTTCTTTTTCAACAATATCAAAAAGCTTTTGACATTGAACGGATTTTGACCAGTGAGGAAAGATATTTAATTTACTATGGTCAAAAAAAAGTCCAAAAAAATCACTTTCAAAAGCAATATCGGTAAACTGTAATTCTTTGACGAGATATTCGACCACCTTTGTTTTAGCCAAAAAATCCGAACCACTATAATGTACAGATTCACCGATAAAAACAACGCTCTTATCTTTGACGTTATCCCGAATAATTTTTTTCACATCATCTGAAAGTCCTTCTCCAGAATCAAATTTGTATATGTTGGGGTCAATCTGACCTTGGAGATTGAAAAACGTTAAAAACAATAGACAACGTAGGACACTGTGCAAAAAGAATGAATACTTAATCATGATATTTTTTACATTGTATGTATTAAATCATTTAAGATAAAAATTCAAAAGTAAATACCACATACTCCAAAAAAATGCAAAAAGATTTCTTAGTAAATTCTTTCCTACATTATTTCAAAAAGAAAAAAATCCATGTAGACGCTTCCAAGTGCAAAAAACGGACTTTGTATACCACTTTAGACGGAAAACAATGAGCATAGTGAAATAGATCATAAGGTTCATATATACAATATGTTACAATAAAATAAGATGGATTAATTTAGTGGTTCTCAGTATCCGTCCTTTCCATGTACTCACCGTTTTTTCACTTTGACACAAAATTAACGCATTATCATATAACACAATACATGTACCATATTGCCATGTGAGAGTGCACCCTCCGGGTGCCCTTTTGTGGAAAGGGAGAAGGAAGAAAAAGTTGGATATTTCCTTGGATTCCATAGTGGTTTTGCCATACGGCCGTTGTTGCAATTGGATTTTTGGCAATTGCAAGACACAAATAAATATTTGATGATTTGTATGATCGTACATTTAATCATTTAGATAATGAAAAATGGAACGGGATCAGGGGGCGAAGCGAACCTTGCGATGATGATTTAAAGCCGATGATGGTACTTTTCTCCCTTTCCATTTTTAGTCCATACAGGCATTAAAATCGATTTGGACAATACAAATCGGCCGTTTTGCCCCTGTCCATTGAAATACCAAGTTCAAGTTCAGTGTGGTTTTTGATTTTTCTCTTCTGAAATGACCCTTCAATGATTTGCCGTACAAAAGTCCATGTACGGCAAATCCCTTGCAAACAATCCATAGGCCATAGGTTTGCCATATAGTTGATGGGGGGTCACGAAGCAAGTTGTGTTTTTGTAAACAAAAACTGCGCACTTCGTTTACAAGTGACCTTTAGAACAATACCAAATTCATGGCAAATGGCAAGACCTAAAAAGGACATATCAAAACAAAGGACGATTGTCATCGCCTTTAGGGTTTCACAAAGTGAACACGCGATCATTTCCAACAATGCGGAGACAATTGGATTATCCACAGCTGAATATATCCGAAGAAAATGTACGGGAAAATCCTTGCCGAATAAAAAGGTAAGCCCATTGGACCGAAAACTGTTTGTCGAACTGAGCCGGATGGGAAACAACCTGAACCAACTTGCCAGGGTATCGAACTCTGGCATCCATGCCCCGTTCAGTATATCTAAACAATTGGAGGAGGTAAAAATGTTGTTACAGCAGCTCAAAACAAATATCTCGAACAATGATAGGTAAGATAACAATAGGGAAAGACTTCTATGGTGTTCTTGCCTACAATGAAAAAAAGGTAAGCGAAGGGGTCGGATATGTGATCGATTCCAATATCGAACAATCCACAGCGGTAAACATGACACAGGAATTCAATTTGATCCGGCAATTGCGTCCGGGACTTGGGAATGCGGTCCTTCATGTTTCCTTGAACCTGCCGTACTCTGATCAATTGGACGATAAAGAATTTGCTTCATTGGGATGCGACTATCTACTGAAGATGGGGTTCGACAACAACCAGTTCATCATGTACCGCCATACGGACACGAAGCACGAGCACATCCATATCGTGGCCAATAGGGTCAGGTATTCGGGCAGGACAACAAGTGACAGCAACATTAAAAGAAGGAGCCGGGAAGTGCTCAATGATCTGGAAAAGAAATACGGGCTGTCCCAAATTTCTGTAAAGACTGGTGCCGAAAAACCGCTTACCCAGAAAGAGATCGAGAAAACCCTTAGGACTGGAAATCTGCCCATCAAACTTATCCTTCAGGATAAAATTGGTTTAGCAATCTCAATAGCTGCGGATACGTCCGAATTTATTTCAATGCTCGAATCGAACGGTATTTCGCCCAAGTTCAATATAAGCAAGACCACGGGCAGGGTCTCGGGCATATCGTTCAACCATCAAGGCGTAGTGTACAAAGGCAGTACGCTTGGCAAAAAATATTCATGGAACAGTATCGTAAAACAAATCGATTATGGGCAAGACAGAGACCGTTCAGTTATACTATCAACTAATGGAAAAGAACGGGGAACTGATAGAGTTGGTGAAAGAAACCTTGGAACAGCAATCAAACCTGAGCCAAGAAGTGAGGGAGTTACAAAAGGCACTGAAAATCCTTCTGAACAATCAAAAAGTTATGTGGGAGAAATTAAGGGAAATGGAATGACCGGGCCTTTGGCAAATGAAACGGATTGGACTCCCTTTAAACTGGAACTCATTGACCATGGTGCGAGGAAAAAGTCCAAAGGAAAGAAGAAAAGAAAAGGGCTGGGCCTCTAGAACTTGAACTTATGGAAAATAACAACAAGCAAAAACCTTCAGGAATGACCCCCTCCGAGATCCAGGTATTGGAGATGATACGTAGCAAAAGGTTCCTATCCATCAAAGTGATCATCAAGAACGGGGAGGTCGATGCCATTGAAGGTCTGGAACGATTGGACACAGGGGAGCGTATCATCGATATGTTGAAGCAGCACGATTTTCAAAATCTGGAGATCAAACAAAGTAATGGTAAGATCGTCTGTGTGAACAGGATCTTTAGAAAAAAGATCGACCCTGTCGCAAAAACCAAAAGTTGTTGACCGACAACTCATAAGTATGGAATAAAACAATGGTCCCACAAGGGATCAGATCAATTAAAAAAGGTAAATTAAAGCCTGCTTTACAAATACGGTAGTGACCTTCAAGATAAAGGAGCTACTGCTATTTAATGGAAATGTCAAACCCGATAATCGAGCTAAAGCGGAAAAACAGAACATTCAACAGTACATGGCTCAGAACGTATAAAGGTTTTGAGGACTGCCCGGAGAAAGAAGCGAAAAAGATCGTGGAACAACTCAGGGAACTCGCCAACATAGTTTGCCGCCATGTCCAAAAAGGGAACATATGAACTTAGAGGTATTCAGTCAATTTGCGAAAAAGGAAAAAGGAAGGATCATAGGAAAGAACAACACGGCGGTCATCTACACCCGTGTTTCCAGTAAGGAGCAATTTGACAACAATGCCAGTCTCAGCACCCAACTTAAATATTGCCAGGAATACGCAATTCGAAAAGAATTGGAAGTATTGGAATATTTCGGGGGAACCTATGAATCCGCAAAGAGCGATGAGCGCAGGGAGTTCCAAAGAATGCTCAGCTATGTCAAAAGGAGAAAGAACATCGGCTATATCATCGTCTATTCCTATGATAGATTTTCCAGAACTGGCGCGAACGGTGCCTATATCAGCGAACAGTTAAAAAAACAGGGAGTGGCCGTTATATCGGCAACCCAAGAAATCGATGTGACCACAAGTGCGGGTACGTTCCAGGAAAATCTCTACCATATGTTCTCCCATTTCGACAACCAGATCCGTAGGGACAAATCCATTACTGGAATGCGGGAAAAACTGCGAAGGGGCCATTGGACTGGTGCCTATCCATTTGGATATACCAATACGAATCCCGGGAAAGGGAAGATCCCGAATTTTGTGATCTCGGAGAAAGGAAGATTGCTGAAACAGGCTTTTTTATGGAAGGCAAATTCCAATATGTCACATGTCGAGATTGCAAAGCGTCTGAAAGAAAAGGGTCTGGACATACATGCAAAAAGGTTAACGGACCTTTTCAGGAACCCGTTCTATTGTGGGCTTATCGTGAACAGTCTTATTCCCGGAGAAGTGATCCAGGGGAAACACGAGGCCCTCATATCGAAAGAAATGTTCCTTAAGATCCACAATCTGCTCCATGCAGGTGAGCCACCGAAGAAATATTCGTTCGATGACGAAAACCTGCCATTGAAGATGTTCGTCAGATCTTCGGTCTGTGGAACGCCCTACACTGGATATATTGTCAAGAAAAAGGGACTGTGCTATTACAAGAACAGACGTAAGGGCAGCAAGGAGAACAGAAGCGCCAATAAGCTCCATAAAGAGTTCCTGAACGTATTGAACAGGTTTACACTGGCCGACAAAAAGTATATAGAGCCTTTGACCGAGATGATTCATGATACCTTAATTGTCAAGAATCAAGAAGCACTTCATGACCAAAAGCGGTTGGCCAAAGAACTCGGCCAACTTAAAGAAAGGATTGATACATTGGAGAGAAGATTCGTCGTTCTGAACGAGATCACAAAGTCCCAGTACGACCTTTTCATGCCGGAACTGAAAGCCAAACAGAGGGAACTGGAGGTGAAAATGGAAAATGTGGGAATAAATAGTTCGAACCTTAAAAAGTCCGTAAAATTGGCACTCGGTTATGCCTGTAACCTACCATCACTGTGGAAGTTAGGGGATTTGGAAACCAAACGGGCCATCCAATATATGGTGTTCCCCGACGGGATTGGGTATGACTTCAAAAACAAGCGAGTTCGAACTTTTCGGGTCAATGAGATTTTTGGTGCAATCTCTATATTGGCGGGGAGTTTGAAGGGTAAAGAAAAAGGGGACTTCCACTCGATTTGCAGAAAATCCCCTTTAGTGACCCAGGGAGGATTCGAACCCCCAACCCTCAGAGCCGAAATCTGATATTCTATCCAGTTGAACTACTGGGCCAATATTTTTAAAACTATGAACTCAATTTAGCCTTGACAATGGCTGAAATGGTCTTCCCGTCAGCCTGCCCGGCCAATTCTTTGGAAACAATTCCCATTACCTTGCCCATATCCTGCATTCCCGATGCTCCGACCGAATCGATGGTCTGTACCACCACTTTTTCGATTTCTTCTTCGGTAAGTTGCTCTGGCAAAAACTTCTCAATCACGGCAACCTGAGCCAATTCTGGTTCTGCCAAATCCTCACGACCTTGCTCTTGGTAAATTACAGCGCTATCTTTCCGCTGCTTTACCAATTTCTGAACCAATTTTATCTCATCCTCTTCGGACAACTCTGCTCCAGCACCTTTATCGGTTTTGGCCAGTAAAATTGCTGACTTAATGGCTCTTAATGCTTCCAAGGCAACAGTATCCTTTGCCTTCATCGCGGCCTTCATTTCTGTCATTACCTTATCCTGCAAACCCATGTATTCTTATTTAGAGCGCGAAGATAAAAAATAAACCCGAAAGTATGGTCACCTTCGCCTTTATCCTTTC
>CAYFJL010000042.1:0-17951 GCA_964343335.1 uncultured Polaribacter sp.
AGCTTACTAGTTTTTATTAAACAATCCGGAGAGCCATTTTGAGAGTGTGGCTCTCTTTTTTTTGTTTATTATTTAGAAAGCATTCGCTTAATTTCATTCAATTTCATCAACGCTTCTATGGGTGTCAAGGTATCAATGTTGGTAGATAAAATCTCCTCTCGAATATCTTCTAACAAAGGGTCATCTAATTGAAAAAAGCTCAATTGCAAATCTTCCATTTGAGCCGCTTTCAGCGTTTTATCGAGGTCTTTTTTGCCGTTATTTTGTTCTAATTTTTTAAGAATCTTTCCAGCCTTATGGATCACTACACTGGGCATTCCTGCTAATTTGGCTACATGAATACCGAAACTGTGGTTACTACCTCCAGGCACCAGTTTTCTTAAGAAAATGATAGTGTCTTCTAATTCCTTCACCGACACGTTAAAGTTTTTAATTCTTTCAAAAGTGGCGGTCATTTCGTTCAACTCGTGATAGTGAGTGGCAAATAAGGTTTTGGCTTTGGAAGGATGTTCATGCAAGTATTCCGTGATGGCCCAAGCAATGGAAATTCCATCATACGTAGCGGTTCCACGGCCAATTTCATCCAATAAAACCAAACTTCGCTCTGAAATATTGTTAAGAATGGCTGAAGTTTCATTCATTTCAACCATAAAAGTCGATTCGCCCATTGAAATATTGTCACTTGCTCCAACTCGGGTAAAAATCTTATCTACAATTCCTATTCGAGCATGTTGGGCTGGAACGTAACTTCCCATCTGAGCCATTAATACAATAAGTGCTGTTTGCCTGAGAATAGCTGATTTACCAGACATATTAGGTCCGGTAATCATGATGATTTGCTGACTATTCTGATTTAGGACGATATCGTTCGCAATGTATTCCTTGTCTACTGGTAGTTGCTTCTCGATTACAGGATGTCGTCCATTTTTGATTTCTAATTCGGTGGATTCATCGATATTGGGTTTCACATAATTGTTGTGAATTGCCAATGCACTGAACGATAACAAACAATCGATTTTTGCAATTGTTTGGGCATTCTTCTGAATTTTATGAATAAACTGTAGGATGTAGTCGAGCAACTTCGCAAAGATGTGTTGTTCTAACTCTTGTATTTTCTCTTCTGCAGAGAGTATTTTACCTTCATACTCTTTCAATTCTTGAGTGATATAGCGCTCGGCATTCACCAAGGTTTGTTTGCGAACCCATTCATCAGGAACCTTGTCTTTGTGGGTATTTCTTACCTCAATGTAATATCCAAAAACGTTATTGAAAGCAATTTTAAGACTGGTGATTCCAGTTTTTTCAGTTTCTCTGGCTAGCATTTCATCAAGGTATGCTTTGCCTGAATTGGCCAAATTCCGCAAATCATCCAGTTCCTCGGAAACGCCATTGGCAATATAATTGCCTTTGGCAGTGCTAACAGGCGCTTCTTCAAAAAGGGTTTCCGATATTTTAGCAATAAGGTCTGAACAATCGGTAAACTCCTTTCCTAAGTGCTGGATTTTTTCATCCTTATTTCCTTTGAAAGCCTCATCAATTGGTTTGATAGCTTCTAGAGAGTTTTTCAATAAAACAACTTCTCTAGGCGAGGCTTTTTTGGTTGCAATTTTTGAGGTTAATCGCTCTAAATCCGATATTTTTTTCAGTTGACTAAACACCATATCGAATAAAGAATCATCAGCGATAAATCCTTTTACCAACTCTTGACGCTCATTAATTTCTTGAATGTCTTTCAATGGAAAAGCCAACCATCTTTTTAACAAACGTCCACCCATAGGCGTGGTGGTTTGATCCATAATGTCGAGCAGGGTGACTGCGTTTTCAGAATTCGGACGAAACAATTCTAGGTTGCGAGTGGTAAATCGATCCATCCATACATAGCGATCTTCCAACACCCTTGCAATTGTTTGAATATGATCTAATTGCTTGTGTTGTGTTTCGGTGATGTAATGAATAATAGCACCCGAGGCAATGATTCCTCTCGACAAATCATCAACACCGAATCCCTTTAAATTCGAAACAGAAAAGAGATTATTTAAAGTCTCATTAGCAAATCCTTCTTGGAATACCCAATCGTCTAAATAAAAGCAATAATAATTAGTCTCAAAGTTGGTTTTAAACAGTTCTTTGTGTTTTTTTTCGATGAGTACTTCACTCGGATTAAAGTTCTGTAATAGCTTATCGATATACTCCTTGTCGCCTTCGGCCACTAAAAATTCTCCCGTGGAAATATCTAGAAATGAAACACCGATTTTCCTTTTGTCGAAATGTAAAGCGGCCAAGAAATTATTGCTTTTGGATTGCAATACTTCATCATGCAGAGACACGCCAGGCGTTACAAGTTCTGTAACCCCACGTTTTACAATTTTTTTGGTCTTTTTTGGATCTTCCAATTGATCACAAATAGCTACCCGTAGTCCTGCCTTTACCAGTTTTGGCAGGTACGTATTTAATGAATGATGAGGAAACCCAGCTAAGGCAGTTTCAGACTCACTACCATTGCCTCGTTTGGTAAGAACGATTCCTAAAATTTCAGCTGCTTTTTTGGCATCTTCACCAAAAGTCTCGTAGAAATCTCCCACTCGAAACAACAACATTGCCTGCGGATACTTTGCTTTAATAGCATTGTATTGCTTCATCAAAGGGGTTACCTTTTTCGTGGTTGATTTTGCCAAATTATTAGGAAAATTTGCGTTAGTTTTGCTAAGATATAAAAGTTTGAAGGACCACAGAATTCAAGTTATTCACAACTTCAGATGAAAACAAAATCTTGATGCGAAAACTTAAAAACGAGGAATTAAATAGACTATCCATCGAGGAGTTCAAAGCTTCTGAAAAGACACCGATAATTGTGGTTTTAGACAATATTCGAAGCTTGAATAATATTGGGTCTGTTTTTAGAACTTCCGACGCCTTTCGCATTGAGAAAATTTACCTATGCGGAATAACTGCAATCCCTCCGAATAAAGAAATTCATAAGACGGCACTGGGATCTACGGAATCTGTAGATTGGGAATATGCCGAAGACACATTGGATGTTTTAAATCGATTAAAGGTGCAGGGAGTTACCACCTTAGCCATTGAGCAGGCGGAAAAAAGTTTGAAACTAAACGACTTTGCCCCTAAAGATGATACCAAATATGCCGTGATCTTAGGCAATGAAGTGAAGGGAGTGCAACAAGAGGTGGTCAACGCATCTGATGCTGTTTTGGAAATTCCACAAGTTGGCACCAAACATTCCTTAAATATTTCGGTAAGCTGTGGTGTTGTGCTTTGGGATATTTTCCAAAAAATGAATCCCTAATCTTGGATTTTTAGTATTCAGTTATTACCTTCGATTTAATTAATTGCTACTGAAAGGAAATTTTTTCCTTCCAAAGAGTTGTGCTTTTAATTTAGTTTGTTGAGAAATTTTTACCCAGAGTTCGAATAGAATTTTCTGGACGAATTCAAATGATAAAAACTATAGGTTAAGAAGATTTTTGTTTAGGAAGTTTTTGTTTTAATATGAGACAGCCCCCCTCAATATTAATTGTATTATTTTGCTTCACAAATACCTTTGGCCACAATGATGGCCTTTGTGAATTGCATGTGTCGGATCGCCCCATTATGCTAGGGGAGTACTCAACAACCGCGAGTCTAAGCGGGTTTGAGTTTGACTTTTCAAATGTTGCTTTTGAAGATATCTCTATAGGCCTATTGCTCCTTTCATTTTTGCTGTTTTCTATTATAAATATTTGGTATTTAATATCATACAGAAGAAGATTAGCGCATTATAACCAGCTTAAGTTTGTGGAAGTTCGAGAAAAGGAACGCAAGCAAATTGCCAGAACCATACATGACGAGGTTGTTGGAGATATTGTTGGACTGCAGCAAAAATTAATGCAAAATCAATTGCTTAAAACATCTGAGGAATTGAATCGACTTCGAGACAATTTAAGAACGATATCTCATAATTTATCTAGCGTTTCTTTTAAGGAGCTTCCTTTTAAAAAGCAGGTGGTGAATTTGATATCAGATTATAGTGAAACCCATAGGGTCATTCAGCTATATGGACTAAATAAGATCGATTGGTCAGTTACCAATGACGCAATTAAAAGAACCCTATACCTATGTCTTCGAGAGAGCTTGCAGAACGCCCAAAAACACTCCAAGGCCAGTATTTTAAAGATATCCTTTCTAGAAGAAAAGAAAACAATCATTTTAACTGTTTCTGATGATGGAATTGGTTTTGTAAATCACAGCGAAATTCGCGGTATAGGATTGCAAAACTTAAAAGAACGACTGGAGGAAATCCAAGGAAGAATAACTATAGATAGCTGTCCGAATCGAGGAACGGACTTAATTTTTGAAATACCCCACTATGAAAACTAACCTACGTATTTTAGTGGTAGATAACCACTACTTATTTTTACAGGGAGTGACAACTTCATTGAAAACCTTAGGGTTCAAAGATATTGTTACTTCTGAATCTTGTGACGAAGCATACCGACTGATCATCAATGCAAAAAACAAGAACCCTTTTGATGTGTTGATTACTGACTTAGGCTTTGGTCAGTCAGACAACCGCAATATGTTAGATAGCGGAGAATCCCTTATCAAAACAATTAGACAAGCACGGATAAAACTCAAAATTTTGGTGTTGTCCGCCCATTCTGAAACCAATCGAGTCTTCAACGTCATTGAAAATGTGAATCCAGATGGATATCTCTTAAAAGATCATTGCGAGACTCAGGAAATTGGATTTGCCATTCAAAAAATCATGAGAAATGAGCGGCATTACAGCCATCAAATTCACCAGAAAATTTTAAGAAGAAACATTTTAGGAATACGTCTTGATGAGGTAGCCTTGCAAATTCTAAAGGAATTACCTAAACATCCCAAAATTTCGAACCTTGAGGGAATCATAAAAAAATCAAACGGAGGTGATTTGAAGCTTCGATCCATTGAAACGAAACTAAGTAATCTAAGGATTGATTTAGACGCGAATAACAATGCCGATTTGGTTTTAAAAGCCAAGGAATTGGGCTTGATTGATTAAGCAATGCTGCGGAAATCCACTTTTTCTTTTTCAGGAAGCATCTCCTTGCGACAGCTCATAGCCTTTACATTTGATACTAATGTTAAATACACGGTATAATGTGGGTTTAATTGTTATGAAAAAGATGAAGCCTTATTGAGAAATTGATAAGGCTTTTTAGATTCCCAAAATCATTTTGGCAATCAGGAAGTAAATTAAGATTCCGAATATATCATTACTAGTAGTGATGAATGGACCTGTGGCAATAGCAGGATCAATGCCTCGCTTGTTGAGAAATAAAGGAACGAAAGTTCCAATGAGCCCGGCAACTACAATCACTACCACCAAAGAAACAGATATGGCAAGTGCCGTATTGATTTTTCCCTGGTATATCCAGACGAATAAGAACAGCACAAGGGCTAGAAGTACTCCGTTTAACAAGGCCAAAAGCATCTCTTTTAACAATCGACTATTGATACTGCCTTTAACATCATCATTCGCCAATCCCTGAACGATAATTGCAGAAGATTGAACACCAACATTTCCTGCCATTGCGGCGATTAAAGGTGTAAAAAAGAAGAGGGCTGCATATTTACTAAACACATCATCAAATCCTTCCATAATCAAAAAGGCACCGATACCACCAAGGAGTCCTAAAAACAACCAAGGCAACCGTGCTTTGGTGAGCTCTATAATGCTGTCATCTGAATCAACATCTTGAGTTAAACCAGCTGCTAATTGGTAATCTTTATCTGCTTCCTCTTTTAAAACATCTACGATATCATCAATAGTAATTCTACCTAAAAGCACCTTGTTTTCATCAACCACAGGAATGGCTTCAAGGTCATATTTAGCCATAATTTTGGCAACTTGTTCATCGTTTTCATTAACGTGAACGTAGTCAACTTTTGGTTTTGAAATCTCTGCAATTTTCTGGTCTGATTTGGCAATAATCAAGTCTTTTAAAGACAAACGCCCTACCAATTTATCTTCTTTATCAACAACATAAATCGAATGCACACGAGTCACATCTTTGGCTTGGCCTCTAATTCGCCGCATGCAACCCGCAACCGTCCACGTTTCGTAAACTTTTACCAACTCCTTAGCCATCAAAGCACCCGCTGTATCTTCTTCATAAGAAAGAAGCTCTTTTAGATCGGCTGCTAATTCATCATCCTGAATTTCTTTAATTACGTTTCGCTGACGTTCGTCCGATAATTCCCCGATAATATCCGCGGCATCATCCGTATCCAATTCAACCAACTCTTCGGCAATCTCCTTTGCAGACAAGTTTTCAAGAATTTTCTCCCGGATATCTTCATCAAGCTCCGTTAAAATGTCTGATGTTTTTTCGCTATCGAGAAGTTTAATGATGTAAATCGCTTCGTCAAAAGTTACTTCTTCAAGAACTTCTGCTACATCGGCATAGTGAACCTCTTTGAAAAGAGTTGTAATGGCAGCATCGTTTTGACCCTCAATGTAGCCTTGTAGTTTTTCAATGAAAGCATCGGTAAACTCAAATGTCATTACTTGCGATTTTTTGGGTTAGGCTTATAAACTCGTCTACTGAGAGTTGTTCAGGCCTCATCGCAAATATAGGGTCTTCTTTTAAAGATTGCGACAGATTGAAAGATTTTAAGCTACTGCGCAACATTTTTCTGCGTTGATTAAATGCAGTTTTCACCACACGAAAGAATAATTTCTCATCAACGGGAAGGGAATAGTTTTCTTTTCGAATACATTGGATTACACCAGAATCTACTTTTGGTGGCGGATTGAATACGCCAGGTGGCACGGTAAAAAGATATTCAACCTCATAAAAGGCTTGGGTGAGAACAGATAGGATTCCGTAGGTTTTAGAACCTTTCTTTTCTGCAATTCGTTGGGCTACTTCTTTTTGAAACATCCCAGAAAACTCTTTTACCATATTTCGATTTTCGAGGACCTTAAATACAATCTGACTCGAAATATTGTACGGGTAATTTCCAATGATTCCAACCTGTTTATTGGGAAACAAATTAGGAAGTTGTGCTTTTAGAAAATCAGCCTCAAAAATTCGAAAGTTGTCGTCTGAAGTATTCAGTGCAATATTTTCTTTGGTGAAATCATCTTTCAAATAAGCCACAGATTCCGAGTCTACCTCAAAGACACTTAACTTGTGATTTTTCTGTAAAACAAACTTTGTTAAAACTCCGGTTCCTGGTCCAATTTCAATGATTTCATCAAGGTCTTGATAACTCAACGAATCGGCTATTTTTTGAGCGATGTTTAAATCCTTCAAGAAGTGTTGTCCTAAATGTTTTTTCGGAGTTACGCTCATAAGTACAGTCCTTAGTTGTTGCTGTTAGTAGGATAAAATTCCTTAATCAAGCGCAATTCTGTTCGAAAAGCAACCATTTTATCACCAAACTTTTTCATCCCATCACCGCGCAGTCTAGCAGCATCTTCTTGGTAGTATTTCTGAATATCTTCTTTAGTTTTTGCGGTATACTGAACAGAATAAGTTGTTCCGCCCATTTCCTCCTCAACCAATACTTCAGTGAGTTTGGCCGAAATAAATTTCCCTGTATTTAGAACATCAAGAATATGACCCTCTAACCAGGTTAACCACTCTTCTTTTACTTCATCTTCAATATTGATGGTTACGTTGTAAATGTACATTATGACTGATTTTTGTTACTTATAAATTATCCCCACGAAGTTTGCGAAATTTTTTTCTCGCTTCAACAAGATAGATGCTAGATGGATAATTAAATATTATTTTTTGATAGTACTCTTTTGCCTTCTCTTTGTCTAAAAGATGTTGATTGTAGGTTTCAGCCAATAAAAAATAGACATCATCTGCCAGGAAACTTTGTGGATCTGTGTCCGTTATTTTCTCTAAATTTTCAACAGCTTCGAGATAGCGTTTTTCTTTTAAAAACAACTTCGCTTGAAAGAATAAGACATCATCATAAATCACTTCGCTGGCTGAGAATCCATTTGGAAAAATCGATTCATCCTTGGTTAATAATTCTAGGGCATCAAGTGCCTTCTGGTTTTTATTTTGAAAAGCATACAATTCTGCCTTTGCAAATTGTTTTAATCCGGATGGAATAGAATCAACCGGTTCGTTGTCGGTGATTTTTAAAAACAGATCAACAGCATCATTCGCAATTCGCTGCGTGGTGGAGCTTTTTAACACCTTCAGTTGCGCCTTGGCCCATGGAAAATCTCCCTTGAAGTAAGAAGTTTGGGCAATTTTAAATCGTGCTTCCTGAGCAATCTCGCTATTCTTTAATTGACCTTGAATTTTTGAAAATTGTATTAAGGCGCTATTGTACAATCCACGAAACACCAAAATGTCACCAAGTTTTAGCTGAATCTTCGCCTTTGTGTACTTGGAGGAAGTAAGTGTAATTGCTTTTTCAAGAATTTTTTGCCCTTCCTCGGGAGTTTCTTTTCCGAAGGTTAAGTAATCAGCCAATTCAATTTGAACCGGAATGGTTTGTTGGTTCACTCCGAATTGAGAAAGCACTTCTTTGAATTGTTCTTCGATGTTTTCAGCCTTTGTTTTTACTCCGACTTTTAATCGATAGAGATTGGCCTCAATGAGTTCCCCTGAATTTTGAGTGTTTGTAATGATGAATTGAAAGCATGCAAGCGCATCAGCATAACTTTCTGCGAAAAAAGCTGTTCGACCTAACCTAAATATTTCTGATAGGTCCCCGGGCTTTCGCTGAAAAATGGCTTTTTCTTGCTGAAGGGCTTTTCCATATTGACCTTGCAATGAGAAAAACCAACTTAATAGAATATTCCATTCATTCTTCGGTTTACTGATGGCCTTTTTAAGTAGCGTTTTTCGGAATAAGATGTTGATTTCATCATCAGGGTCATCGGATAAATACCGACTCGTGAATCGTTGTGTGAGATCTAAATAGCTATCGTTTTTATCTACCAAATCAACATAAGACTGAAACATTTTTTCAAACTCTCCTTTTTCTCCATAAATCTGAGCGATTTGAAAATTGTAGTTGGAGTTTTTGTTCTTCTCCATGGCTATTGTATAGGTTTCAATAGCATAATCGAGGAGGTTAAAGTCTTTAAAAAGCCTTCCAACGATGCCGGCGTAATTGGGCTTCATTTTGATTTTCTCAATAGCCTTTTGATATTCAATTTCACCGATCTCTTTTTGTTGTTGCTTTTCATAGTTATAACCTAGAAAAACATACAAATACGGAAGATCTGAATTTCGTTGCAAGCGCTTTCGTATCGTTTCTTCTGCCTTTTCAAACTTATTGGTTTGCTGATAACAAGAAATTAAGCGCTGTAAGTAGGTGGTGTTGAACGGACTTTTACGATACAAGCGTTCATAGATCTGGATGGCTTTTTCATATTCAGATTGACGTAGATAATTTTCGGCCAAGGCATAATCGCTTTGGATGGTGGTTTGACTAACACCAACTTGCGAAAACACCAATAAAATCAATAACATCAGACGCCTCATACAATCAAAGATAGCTAGTTGGAATGTTAAATTTATATTAAACAACCTAAAAACTGGCACGCGCTTTGTAACTATTTTCAAAAACTAAGGTCTATAGAGTATAAACCAAAACTTAATTATCATGAAAGAACTAACCAGAAAATACGAAACAGCAAGGGCTCAATCAAAAGAATTCATGAGAAACGGAAATATTAGCGCTTATTTTGACAAACTTATCGAAATGAATAGATACAAGAGTTTATTGGTATCTATGGTCGCTAATTAACCGTTACTTTATGGTGTCAAAACCACAATAAGGAATCAATACCTCTGGTATTTTTATTCCTTCTGAAGTTTGACAATTCTCCAATAATCCAGCAAGCACCCTTGGTAAAGCCAACGAGCTTCCGTTTAACGTATGCGCCAAAGTGCTTTTCCCTTCTTTATTCTTAAATCTTAATTTTAGTCGATTGGCTTGAAAAGTTTCAAAGTTAGAAACTGAGCTAATTTCCAACCAACGCTGTTGAGCCGTTGAATATACTTCAAAGTCATAGGTTAGGGCAGCTGTAAATCCAATATCACCACCACACAATCTTAAAATTCGGTAGGGCAATTTCAATTCTTCAAGAATGCCTTTGATGTGTTCTACCATCTCGGTCAGGGCATCGTAAGATTTATCAGGATGCTCCAATCGTACGATTTCCACTTTATCGAATTGATGCAATCGATTCAATCCACGAACATGGGCTCCGTAACTTCCAGCTTCTCTTCTAAAACAAGGCGTATAACCTGTTAGTTTGATTGGAAAATCTTTCTCCTGGAGCAAACTGTTTCGGTACATATTCGTCACTGGAACTTCAGCCGTCGGAATCAAATACAAGTCATCATTGGTCACATGATACATTTGCCCTTCTTTATCTGGCAATTGTCCCGTTGCATACCCTGAGGCTTCATTTACCAAATGAGGCACTTGCACTTCTTGGTAACCCGCGGCCGTATTTTTATCAAGGAAATAATTGATCAGCGCACGCTGTAATCGCGCACCCTTCCCTTTGTAAACCGGGAATCCAGCTCCAGTAACTTTGGCTCCCAAATCAAAGTCTATGATATCATATTCCTTTGCGAGTTCCCAATGAGGTTTGGCATCCTCTGCCAATTCAGGAATACTTCCATGTTCAAAAACCACTTCGTTGTCTTCCTCAGTACTTCCTTTTTTTACAAGTTGGTTAGGGACATTCGGAATTTGATACAAAAGTTCTTTGAGGCCTTCCTCAAGACCATTCAAAGTCTCACCCAATTCTTTCGACTTGGCTTTTAAATCTCCTGTCTGTTTCTTGATTTCATTGGCCTTTTGTACTTCCCCTGATTTGTAAAGCGCACCGATTTCTTTTGACAACTTATTCCCTTCTGCAAGGGTGCTGTCAAGCAACTTTTGTGTGCTTCGGCGATTTTCATCCATTTCAATCACCTGATTGATGATGTTCTCAGCATCCGCAAAGTTCCTTTTATCCAATCCTTCTAAGACGGTTTCCTTATGCTCTCTAATGTATTGAACCTGTAACATGGTAAGGGTTATTTATAGCCCACAAAGATACATTTTATTAAAAATGTGGCAATTAAAGGAGATTGGAATTCGCGATGAAATCACGGGCTATAATTTCGTCCTTTTTCAATTGTGAAATTAGTGCGTCAACGGATTCGAATTTATGCTCATCACGCAGAAAATAGAGCAATTCAACTCGAATATTTTGATGGTATAAATCTTGGTTGAAATCAAAGAAATGCACTTCGATGGTTTGATGTTTACCATCCACAGTAGGTCTTTTCCCGATGTTCATCATTCCGTAAACGGTTTTATCTTCAATCATCGATTGTACTACATACACTCCAGTCTTGGGAATGAGCTTGTAGGTTTCGTCAACATCAATATTGGCCGTTGGGAATCCAATTTTTCCACCGAGCTGTTTTCCGTTCACCACTTTGCCATTGATCATGAAGTGGTACCCCAAATATTTATTGGCAGTAGCAATGTTTCCTTCTGCAAGAGCCCGTCTAATTTTGGTCGAGCTTACTGAAACATCATCAATATCTTGGGCGGCTATTTCCTCAATTTCAAAATCATACAATCCTTGGTATTCTCTTAATTGATCAATATTTCCTTCGCGGTTTTTTCCGAAGTGATGGTCGTATCCTATGCAAAGCTTGGAAACGTGAAATTGATTCACCAGAATATCTCGAACAAAAGCCAAAGCAGTTAACCTCGAGAATTCTCTACTAAAAGGATGGATGATTAAATAATCCAATCCAGTTTTCTCTAGTAGGGATTTACGCTCCTCAATGGTGTTGATGAGTTCTAACGAGTTGTCTTTTTGCAACACCATTCTTGGATGCGGAAAAAAGGTAAGTAACACGGTTTTTTTACTCGCTTTTTTGGCGTCAGCAACTAGTTTTTCGAGAATGCGTTGGTGGCCAAAATGAACACCATCAAAAGTTCCTATGGTGACAAAAGTACCTTCGCTTTCGTTGAATTCAGAGATGTTGTTGAGTGTAATCAATTCAAAAAATTGAGAGGACAAAGTTACAACATTCATCAGGCAATCATCATCTTTAGGAGGTATTTTAAAAAGAGAATAATTGTATTTTTAGGGCATGGACACAAAAACAGGTTTTTTTGAAAGAGTATATGAAGTTGTTCGGCTTATTCCAGAAGGTCGGGTAACCTCTTATGGGGCTATTGCCAAATACTTGGGAACGGCAGGGTCGGCTCGCATGGTTGGTTGGGCAATGAATAGTTCCCACACCAAAAATGTACCGGCACATCGTGTGGTGAATCGAAAGGGGTTACTTACTGGGAAACATCATTTTGATGGCACTAATTTGATGCAGCAATTGTTGGAAAATGAAGGCATTGTTGTTGTGGAAAACCAAATACAAGAATTTGACCAACATTTTTGGGATCCAAACCAAGAATTGACCACATAACTTTCACCTATCGATAGATAAATTTTCATCATTTCTAATTGTTCATAATGTGTTAATTAAGGCATATCTTTGCAGTGCAAATGAAATCGCATTTGAAACCAATAAAACGAGAAAATGGCCTTTAAAAAACAAGACATTTATAACGCGTTAGAGAAGATTACAGAACCAGGAGGAGGAAAGAATCTTGTAGAGAACGGAAATGTGACCAATGTGGTGACATTTGGTGAGGAGGTAATTGTAGATGTGACCATCAGCAACCCTTCATTGCAAGCCAAGAAAAAGATTGAAGTTGAAATCATGCGCGCCATTCACAGAGAAGTTGATCAAAAGATTGATGTAAAGGTGAATGTGAAGGTTGAGGTGAAAGAAAAAGAAAACCCAAATTTGATTCGTGGAAAGCAGATTCCGAATATTCAAAACATCATTGCTGTTGCATCAGGTAAGGGAGGAGTAGGAAAATCTACTGTCACTTCCAACTTGGCCATTAGCTTGTCTAAAATGGGCTTCAAAGTTGGTGTTTTAGATGCTGATGTTTACGGTCCGTCCCAGCACATCATGTTTGATGTAGAAAGAGCTAGACCTTTATCAGTGAATGTTGAGGGTAGATCTAAAATGAAGCCAATTGAAAATTATGGTGTTAAGCTTTTATCTCTAGGGTTTTTCACGAATCCGAATCAGGCTGTGATTTGGAGAGGTCCAATGGCCTCCAAAGCATTGAATCAATTGATTTTTGATGCAGATTGGGGAGAATTGGATTTCTTATTGATTGATTTACCTCCAGGAACTGGAGACGTTCACTTGTCAATTGTGCAGGCCTTGCCAATTACAGGAGCCGTTGTGGTTAGTACACCTCAGAATATTGCCTTGGCCGATGCTAAGAAAGGGGTAGCAATGTTCCAGCAAGAATCCATTCAGGTTCCGGTTTTAGGAATCATTGAAAACATGGCCTATTTTACACCAGAAGAACTTCCAAACAATAAATATTATATCTTTGGGAAAGATGGAGCTAAAAATTTGTCTGAAGATTTGGATGTGAAGTTTTTAGGTGAAATTCCATTGGTACAAAGTATTAGAGAAGCAGGTGATGTTGGACACCCTGTTGCCTTGCAAGACAACTCTAAACTTGAAGATATTTTTAAGGAAACCACCAAAGAAATGGTTTCTGAATTGTTGCATAGAAATGCAAATTTACCCCCAACAGAAATTGTAAGAATTACAACCATGAGTGGTTGTAGCGCTGTTAAAAAATAATGTGATGACAATAGAAGATTTAACCATAAACGTAGAAAAAGCTCTAGAGGAAATTCGTCCCTTTTTAATGAGTGATGGCGGAAATATTAAATTGGTTGGGATCGAAGATTCCATCGTTAAGGTGCAATTGGAAGGAACATGTACTGGTTGTTCAGTAAACCAAATGACCTTGAAGAATGGTGTGGAAGCTACGATTAAAAAATACGCGCCACAGATTACTGAGGTTATTAATATTTCCTAACTGATAATTGTCAGGTTTTTAAATTATCGCAACACTTATTTTTACCCCACTATTCAGGCAAACAAATAATGATTAAAACAGATATCTTGATTATCGGTGCTGGTCCAACTGGACTTTTTACCGTGTTTGAAGCTGGTTTATTAAAATTAAAATGTCATTTAATTGATGCATTACCGCAGCCAGGCGGACAGTGTTCTGAGATTTATCCGAAAAAACCCATTTATGACATCCCAGCTTACCCAGAGATTTTGGCGGGTGATTTGACGGATAAACTCATGGAACAAATTAAGTCTTTTGAACCTGGATTTACATTGGGTGAAAGAGCAGATACCATAGAAAAGTTAGAAGACGATACTTTTATCGTGACTACAAATAAGGGTACAAAACACCATGCACCAGTGGTTGCTATTGCTGGCGGATTGGGTAGTTTTGAGCCCCGAAAGCCACCTATTCCAAACATTGCAGATTTTGAAGATAAGGGTGTTGAGTATATCATTCGTGACCCTGAAATCTACAGAAACAAGAAAGTAGTGATTGCCGGTGGAGGAGATTCTGCATTGGACTGGTCGATTTTCTTGACAGATGTGGCTTCTGAAGTAACCTTAGTACACCGAAGAAACGAGTTCAGAGGAGCGTTGGATTCGGTAGAAAAAGTACAGGAGTTAAAAAATGCTGGTAAAATTAATCTGATTACTCCTGCGGAAGTGAAAGAGATTCATGGTGAATCACATGTAACTGGAGTTACCATTGTGCGAAATAAGGATGAGAGGTTTGTTTTAGAGACCGATCATTTTATTCCACTTTTTGGTTTATCTCCTAAATTAGGTCCAATTGCTAATTGGGGTCTAGAAATTGAAAAGAATGCTATTAAGGTGAACAATGCTTTGGATTATCAAACAAACATCCCAGGTATTTACGCCATTGGTGATGTAAATACTTATCCAGGGAAACTAAAGTTGATCCTTTGTGGTTTCCATGAGGCAACACTAATGTGTCAAAGTGCTTATCAAAGAATTCATCCAGATAAAAAATACGTGATGAAATATACTACTGTAGGTGGGGTCGAAGGATTTGACGGCACCAAAAAAGAAGCGCCCAAAGCCGTAGTTAAGAAGATTGAATAATGTCTGATATTACCATAAAAATAACAGATAGAGAAGGTGTTGAACATGAGATTTTAGCACCAACCGACATGGCGATGAATCTTATGGAAGTGGTTCGATCTTATGAACTTGCTCCAGAAGGAACCATTGGTGTTTGTGGTGGAATGGCCATGTGCGCTTCCTGTCAGTGTTATGTAAAATCAAATCACGAACTTCCAGAAATGACTCCAGATGAAGACTTAATGCTGGCCGAGGCTTTTTACGTAGAAGACAATAGCAGATTGGGTTGCCAGATTCAAATGACCCCTGAATTAGACGGACTAGAAGTCGAACTTGCCCCAGAAAGTTAATTTTTATTTATTCTTAATAAGCTGTATGTTTGTATCATGAACGAAGTGCAAGTAGTACAGGAGATAGAATTGGAGGCGATCACGTTTTGTAAGTATCGTTTACGAATAGCGGATAAGGCGATGTTACTGAGCTTTCCGCAGTTATTAGCACTTCGTAATCAGGTTAACAAACACACTTCACACCAGGCCCTAGAACAAACGATTAACACATCTAATATTATCTTGCTTTTCATTGGAGATAGAGAACATTTGGTACTTCTAGACATTCGGCAATTAATGGGCTTAAAAGAGAAGCTCGAAACCATTTTTTACTTGGCTCATCCAACTTGGGTATAAGTAATGATTTTATTTAGACTTTCTCTAAATTTTGATTGACAGTCACTTAGGTGCCGTGAAAGCCCTATTTTTGTATAAAATTCAATACCCTATGTTAACAGCAGTAAGAAAACAAATGTCAATTCATCCAGAAGTGATGGATTTATTAAACGAACAAATCGCTATTGAAATGAAAGCTTCAGCTTCTTATTTGGCAATGGCTTCTTGGTGTGACCAAAGATCTTTGACAAACAGCGCGCAGTTTTTTTACAGACAAGCTGAAGAAGAACGCGAGCATGGTATGAAGATTTTCAAATTTGTTAACGAAGCAGGAGGAGCAGCAATATCTCCATCCGTAGCAAATGTCAACAACGAATTTGAAAGCTTAAGAAGTATTTTTGAAACTTCCTTAGAACAAGAAATTGGAGTAACACAATCCATTTATAAAGCATTTAAAAAGTCAAGACAAGTTGATGATTTTGCATCAGAAACATTCTTACAATGGTTCGTAACTGAACAAGTGGAAGAAGAGGATGTAGTGAGAGGCATCATTGACATTTTTGATTTAATGGAAGGAATGCCATTAAAGATGATTGATGAAAAAATTCCGACCGAATAAGGGTTCAATACTAACAAACTTTTGAAGAAACCAGTTCTATTTTTGAACTGGTTTTTCTGTTTTCAGGCTTTTCTTCCTCAAAGAAGACGGTAGATTGAAACTCTCGATTCTAGGGCTAATTTTATATCTTTGTATAACAAGCTAAATCGATTGAGATGTTTGAGAACTTACTGTTCTATCTTAAAAATCTAATCAAAAGGAATCCTGAATAATAATTTGGTGTCGCGTGATGCTATTCATTTGTGGTTTCCTAGAGTAATCTTATGAAGCCATAAGACGCAGATTAATAAGTTATTTATTCATTAAAACATTGAAACATGCCTTTTTATCATAAACTCGGAAAAATTCCACCAAAAAGACATACCCAATTTAGAAAAGAAGACGGAAGCCTTTACTACGAACAATTGTTTGGAACCATTGGCTTTGACGGAATGTCTTCCAATTTATACCACGAGCAACGCCCAACCATGGTGAAGGAGATTCGAAATCAATATTCGGTTGCTCCAAAAGTTGCAAAACCCAATAACATTCAATCCTATCGATTTAGAGGATTTCAAGTCCCGCCTGAGGATGACTTTTTAGATAGTAGAAAAGTAGTGCTTACCAATGCAGATTGTAACATCATTTTGGCGGCACCAAGAAAATCATTTAGAGATTACTTCTACAAAAACACCGATGCCGATGAGTTGATTTTCGTTCACAGAGGAACAGGGAAATTAAGAACTCATATGGGGAATTTGGATTTCAAATACGGTGATTATCTATTAATTCCGCGCGGAATTTTCTATCAAATTGATTTTGATACAGAAGATAACCGCTTGTTCATCGTAGAATCATACAGACCTATTTACACGCCAAAAAGATACCGAAACTGGTTTGGTCAATTGTTAGAGCATTCTCCATTCTGTGAAAGAGACCTCAGACAACCTCATGAATTAGAAACCTATAACGAAATGGGAGACTTTTTGATGAAGGTGAAAAAACAAGATGAAATTATTGAAATGGTGTATGCATCGCATCCTTTTGATGTAATAGGTTACGACGGATATAATTATCCGTACGCATTTTCCATTCACGATTTTGAGCCAATAACAGGAAGAATTCACCAACCACCTCCAGTGCACCAAACCTTTGAGACGGATGCTTTTGTGGTTTGTAGTTTCGTGCCTCGTTTGTACGATTATCACCCAGATTCAATTCCCGCACCCTACAACCATAGTAACATAGATTCCGATGAGGTACTGTACTATGTTGATGGCGACTTTATGAGTCGAAATGATATTGACGCTGGACATATTTCCCTGCATCCTGCTGGAATTCCACATGGACCACATCCAGGAGCAACAGAGCGAAGTATCGGTCAGACAGAAACAGAGGAATTGGCGGTGATGGTAGATACCTTTAAGCCATTAAAAGTGACCGAGGAAGCTATGAAAATAGCCGATGATGATTATCATAAATCTTGGCTAGAGTAAACAATCAATCAATTTGATGATTTGAAAATGTGTCAATGAAATTTTCAAATTAATCAATAATCAAATTTTCAAATTATGTCTAAAGAAATAAAATCAGTAAACTACGGTTTAGAAAAAATATTTGAAGGAG
>CAYFJL010000043.1:0-17672 GCA_964343335.1 uncultured Polaribacter sp.
TTTGCAATGGATTTTCAAGTTGCGGATTTTGCTTCTATGGTTGCCAGACCTCAAAATATTCCTGTGTAATCAGAACCTCTTTTAGGCAAACGGTATGTTTCAGTCAATTGAAAAATAGGAACTGATGAAGTATCCGAAAGAGCTTTCAAACCGTTCACTAAAAAATCATAATTCTTTTTACTTACTTTATCATCATTGATAGCAACAACAGGCGGTAACTGTTCTGTGTCGCCAATCCAAATATTCTTCTTTCCTAAAAGTTTTACTGCACCAAACATGGCAAGCAATGCCTGACTTGCTTCATCAACTATTACATAATCAAAAGGTGGTTTATCATTTAATTTAGTGGCTTCACTACTTGCAATAAAAAAAGTAGATAAAACTAAATTACCTGATTGTGGATTTATTTCTTTTGTCGGTTGTAATTTTGGAAATTCATTTTTCTCATCGGCTGAGATTTTAGTTTTAAAAATCATACCGTTTTCCAGTAAATTTGATAATGCTGGTTTTTCAATAACTTCAATCAACGCTCTGTTTGTAAGTGATGTTACTAAAACCGATTTACCTTGCTCACATATACGTTTACAAATTTCAGCAATTTGATATGTTTTTCCTGTTCCAGGAGGTCCAATTAAAACAACTTGGTCTGTTAAGGCTAATTGACTTAATAAGAAACTCGAAATGTCGTTTTTGTTGTCAAGTAATGAAGGCAGCCAATTTGTTTTTAGAAAATCTTGGTCTAAAATTGAGTTTACGTTTTCTGAATAGCTGTTCTTAACTATTTTTTGAAGATTAGCAATGTATTCAAATGGAGGTCTATTTGGTCCCAAAAGCAAAATCATCTTTTCAGCTTCTGAAATATTTACTGAAAATTCTATTTCTACACCCCGAAAGCCTGCAATATAAAATCCTTTTTCAAGATTTCCATCCTTGTCTTTTGATGGTGCTTGCCACACACAAACCGCTTCAGTAAAATTTGCTTTTTCTTTTACTAAATCGCCATAAGTTTTTTCTCTCCAATTTCTAAAATCTCTTAAATCCTTTGGAACAGTAAAACAATACAAATATTCTCCTTTGCGAGGCAAGCCTCGCTTAGTAGAAAATTTTAGTATCATTTCTCCATCTTTGAAAGCTAGAAATTGAGCAACAAAAAGCTCTTCTCTTTCTTGAAGCAAAAATTTAGCGGAAGTATTTAATTTCTGATTAAATGCTTTCGTTTGTGCTTGAAGTTCTTCTTCAAGAAAATTACTGTGTTCTTGCCTTGTATATTTCATTTTATAATATGCTTTCGTCATCACCGCTTAAATCTTCTTCTGTTCGCCTTTCGTTAAAACGATAATCATTAAGATTTTCGGCAGTACTGTAATTATCAGGTCTGATACTGTTAAAGTCAAAATGCACATTTTTAAAATAATGCAATATATCGGCAAAGTTTTCTAACCTATTTCCAAAATCAAGATTTTCAGTACTAAAACTAAGGGATAGTTTGTCTTGTTTTTTCATCAAGTCATATAGATTTAAACAACCTAAACGTCTATTCCCAAAGTGTACCCAAAACATAGAATTGGGTTTCATTAGTTGTATCCATTCGTTCGCTCCAATTTTCAAAGGTGCGTCTTGGTATTTATAGCTTTTAACTACAAGTGGAAATTCTATACCGTCTTTAATAACACCATCAACCGTTGAATATCCATCTATCCCATTTGTAAATGAAAATCCTTCTTTTTCTAATCTTTCTTTTACAATTTTCTTTGCTTCTCTATTCGTTTCCCTTTGGTCGCTTACGCTTATGTCATCATCATAGCTAATTGCAATAGTTGTATCACTTAGTACTGTAATTTCATCGTCTTTTAATTTAATTTCCCCTTGTATGATTTCTATTTCTGATGAATCAGGGTCGGTGTTCACTAATTCTCGAAGGCGTTCTTCCAATACTATTTTCTCTTTTTCTATCTCCTTCTTTTCTGCAAGAAGTTTCTCTAACTCTTCATTTTTAGTTTTTAGTTTAGTATTTTCTTCTTTTAGTTGAGCAATTTCGTTGTCCTTTTGTTTAACCTGTTCAATACCTAATTCTCCTTTGCGATATGCTTGTAGTATTTCCTTATCTTCATCGCTCCAAAGTACGTTTAATTCGATTGAATCTCTTTGATTCCATGAGTATCCAAAAACATCATTAGGATTTTTGTATTTGCGGAAAAATTCAGTAAGTAGTTCAATCGCATTCTTAAAACCTTCATCATCTTCCCAATTTTCTCTATTCTTATATTTCGCCTTTATTTCTTCGTCTATAACTTCTGCAATATCTTTTATTGTTTTGATAGGTGTAGGTTGAATAGATAAAGAACTATCAGCTAATATTTTTCTAAAATCTTTTTCAGGATTTACTAAACTCAAAATATCTTTTAATTCTTCTGAAATGTTATCATCCTTGAAAAAGTTATTATCAAGCATACAAAAATCGCCATTCTGATTTGGAACAATTTTACGAGAGATTGTATTATTAGCTTGTTTTAGATAATCGTAAAAATTATTCAAGAGAATAATAGTGTATCCGCTATCGGTATCATTTACAAAATTTTCATCTCCGGATTTTGATAAAAATACTTTCAAACCTGCAATGGAGGAATTATCTTCGATATCCTTTTGTAGATTTGAAACAATATTTGCATTTGCTTTATTCCAAAAATCCTCTGAATTGCAAGAAATTGTAATTGGTTGTGCATAAGTTTTACTTCTATCGTAATAGTATTTGCGAACAATGTGAAGTAACGATTTTTGGGAATTATATAAAGTTGGACTTGATTGCTCGGGCAAGAAATGAAGTAAGTAGATTGCAAAATCTAATTTATCTTTATTTTCACTATATAGTTTGATTATATCATTTTCAAAAATGCGTTTTATTCTTTGAATTACAGCATTTATATCCTTTTCTTGAGTGATTTGAATGGTGTTAATATCTTTATGCAATAAATTTTTGCGCAAAATAATTCCAAAACCTTCTGCTGAGTCTGATTTCAATTCATCGGGTATGCTGTTATCTTTGTATAAGCTTTTCTTCAAACAGAACTCACCTTTTTGGTTTGGGATAATTTCATAATTATCCTCGTCAAGTTTCGAAACTTTATCTTCTTTTACTACAAAAGCAATAAAATCATTGAGCCACTGTATTTTATTTTCAATATTTGACGGCAACGATTCAATACTTTTGCATTCTGCTGTTGCTTTTATCAATTTTATTAGTAACCATTTATGTAATGAGTTCCAAGCCTTGGCTGGAATATCATTATTATTAGATTGCTTTATGTCTATAGTCGAAAATAATTGAGTTGTAAACGAATTTATCTGTGTTTGTTTAGCGATAAATTCTTGTTCATAAATAGTGGTATCATTTGGAATAGTATTGATTAACGGTAAAAGTTTTATGAGAATTTGAATGTCAGAGTTATTTCTATCTTTTATAATTTCATCGGATTGCTTATCAATTTTATCAGCAATACTTTCCGCATTAACTTTTATCGGTAGCGAAATAGCGGTTATATTGCTGTTCAAAAGTTTGGGCTTCAAATCCAAACCAAGAGATAACAAAGTGTCAAGCATATACTCTGTTAAACCTACTACTTCTGCAAAATCTTGTTCTTCTAATGAAATAAAATCGCCATTACTATTAGGTACGAGAGCGTATTTTTTTAGTAATGTTTCGTCTTCTTCTTTAATAAACGTTAGGAATTTATTTAGCCATTCATAGCTTGGCAGGTTAGAAGCATTCTTTTTGCCAGAAACATATTCACATAAGTTCTCAATCCCAAAAAGTCCACAATCACTCCACGCCAAAAGAGCCCAGTTGCTTGCATACTTTTCTAATGGTAAGCTTGTGGGAAATAATTCGCTCGCTAAAGAATATATTTTTTGACGGACTTCTATTTTCCCTTGTGGGATAATGATATTTGGAGTATCATCATCATTAAAAAGCTTTTGATTACCGTTTTCGGTTTCGACAATCGCATATTTTTTTAACACTTCACGATACGGCAAAATCATTTCCTTTCCAAACCAATCTTTATTGAAGCTTTTCTCAAAATCAGGCACTCTTTTTAGCCCTTTTGCTAATAAATATAACTTGTGGATATTTAATGTAGATATAAATGAAACTAAAGAATCATAAAGTTCAATACTCTTTTTTAAGATTAAACGATTTATGCCCCCCTCTGAAATAACTCCTTTATCAGCAAGCATATCATCACCAATTAAAATTAAACTTTCACGTTCTGAATCAGGTTCAAAATCAGGGCTATTTAAATAAATTGGCATAATATGTTTTTCTGAACCAACAAGCGGAAGAACACAAAAATGTGAGGGTGCTGTTTCGTTATCAACAAGGTTATTTTCGTTGTCAATCTCAATAGCGGCCATTAAACGCACTTTTCTGTCAGTTTTGAAACGTTTACTTAATTCTTCGCTATGCTCTTCAATATATTTATGAATAAATCTTCTTTTAGAATTGTTGATTCCAAATTCAGATAAAAATATATTGTCAGAAAATTCTCGTGGTTCTTTTCTGATGATTTTTGTAATCTCACCGTTATTATCTAATTCAACAGTATCTAATTCCTTACAGAAAAGCATAACTTGAGCTATATTTTGAATAAAGTTTTCAAGCCCAAGTTTCAATGCATTTTGGTTTTGAGGTGTTTTTAAATGATAGATAAAAGTAGTCCAACCGTTATAAGGAATATCATATTCTGTACTGTCTTCCATTTTAACTAAACCATCCAATAAATCGCTTTCATCTAATCCATCACGATACATTGTAGTTGAAAAACTTCTCGTTGTTCCATCAGTTTCATATAATTCACCTTTGATAGAAACAATTTTTGAAAGAGTATGAGTTGTCAGAAAACCTGTTCCAAAACGCCCTGTACTTTCGCTATCATTTTCTTTTCCCTCACTATATTTGTACAGTAAGGCTTGTTGTGCATCTGCTGTAAAAGGTGAACCGTTATGCTTAAAAACCACTTGATTTTCCTTTACAATCAACTTAATATCAACAGTCTGTCTTGTCTTGTCACTAGAAATGCTGTCTTTTGCATTTTGAATCAATTCCCAAACCCAACGTTTGCAGTCGTTTTCGGTCGGTTCATTCAGTTGTCTTAGTCGGTTGCGTACATTAGCAACATACATTTTGTGAAAAACCTTACTTCGGGCTTTTTTTACACTTTCTGGCTCTTTAACTAAGTGTTTATTTTCCATTAAAATCTTTCGTTCTATTTATTATTGGATGATAAGTCAATTACCTTGGCGTTTTGTGCAGTTGGGGATAAATTGTATTTCCCTGACATATTCTTACGGAATTCCATACTTTATCCTAGGGGTTAATGTAACACATAGGGAAAATGTCTCATAGAAATCTAAAATGTAAATAGTTATCCTTTTCTTGTAGAAATTCAAAAAGTGGCTTATTTATAGTATAAAAAATTAATTATAGATTTTAATTATCCTTGAAAATTATATCAAACCTCCAACCCCCTCCCATCGACCTCTCCATTCCCCTTAATTCTGTCATCTTCCAACTCAAGCCCCTTGTGGTTTTTCTGAACAATCATACCTGTTCCGTTATCACCACTTATAATCGCATCAATATCTGCCCTGACCCTCTTGAAGTTATCCTTCATCATCTGATGCGTCACTTCCCTACTTGGTAGCTCTTGGATGGGCTGCTCTTCCTTGAACTCCTTGACCCTACACCTGAACTCTACTGTGTTTCCTTCTGCGAGGAAACCTATCAGCTCACCTGATTTCATGTCCTTGATATCCTGTATCTTGATACGGTCACGCTCTTGGATGCTCTCCCCTATGTTAGATGAATTACTGCCCCCTGACTTGGAAAGGAAATTAGGACTGGTAGAGCCATGTGAACGGTTGATATACAGCTCGTCCTTCCTGCCGAACATCTTCTGTATCCGTTCCATACTGCGGTGGTTAGTAGTCTTGCCATAAGCATGACTAGAAAATACGCCAGCAAGTATTTCTGCTTCTTTCTCGCCCCATTTCTCCTCTACCTGTGAGTAGTCCTGCGCAGAGAATATATGTGCCAACCTGTTCTCCCTTGAAGTAGATGGATACTTGGCATATTCGGGGATATAGATGGTATAGCCTTCGTCTATAAGTGAGCAGCTGTGGTGCATACCCCTCTTGTTCATTTTCTTGAGTGCCACCGTGTATATCAATGCCAATATCGGACTGAATACGGCATCCAATTCCCCATCATTGCCGAGTACCAATGCCTTTGGTTCATCAGGATTGTTCAGATCCAGTGACAGCTCGTTCTCTGTGAGTACCCAGAAAATCTGTGGGAGGTTCAACCTTGCCATGGCATTCTGCAAAGTAGATATTACCCCTGCCGTTTGGTTGCCTGCCTTGTTCTCCAATGCCGTTACCACAGAGACTATCATCCCTTCCACCTCTAGGTTTTCGTCACACATCTTCTGTATGGTCACGTCCTGAAATTTTCTGTGCTGTATCATAGAGACCGCATGGGGAATGGTACAACATTCTGGGTGCTCTTCCCTTAGGTACCAGAGTGTCGCTGCCAATAGCATAGTGGCGGAACGGTCAAAGAAATTATCCTTGCCGTCCGAGCGCTTTGTCAGGTTCGACATGATGACATTGGCATACTCGATGGCATGGGCGGAACTGCTCATGTTCTCTGGGAGTATGGGATTCAAACGGCAACTTTTCTCTACATCAGAAAGACTGAGATAGTGCGGTCTCACTTTGGAGTTTCGATAGGCATTGGCCACATCGATTGCCAAAGATGGGAACTTGAAATCATATACTATCAGGGCAAAGTCTTTCTGCCCTAACTGTTTTACTAAAAACCGCAGCAGATTGGTCTTGCCAGATCCTGGCCCGGCCAAGAGCCAAAGGTTCCTGAATAGGTTGTCTATACGTAATTTTCCCCTATCCGTAGGTATCCGTATCTTCAGGTCCTTACTCTCATCATTTGTTGCAACGGGAATATCTACTTTCAAGCCTGATAGTAGGGATAACTTGGTAAGTAGTATCTTGCCGCTCTTGAAAATGGCAAATGCAATGAACGCATAGGCTATGTATGGGATTACCAGTACGAATAACATACCGATGATGTTCATTAGCCAACCGACTATGGTCAATTTTCGGAAAGCCCTTCTGTTCCATTCCCATAGGAGGAATATGTAAGAGATATAGTAGATGACCATAATGGTATCCCCCATACGCAATTGCTCCCTATAGTCGGTATCCTTCAGGGTAGTATAGGCCGTATCCAGCAGGTATGACACCTTATCAAAGATACCTACCACTATCCAATGGTCATTGAAAAGATGCTCTATGTAAACCTGTACCTTGGCCAGTATGAAGAGCGACACAAAAACCAATAATGCCCATTTCAACAGGAACATGAATACCTCCCAGATTGGGTGGTCGGGGTTGTCGGGTATCTTCTTTTTTCCGCTGCCGTCTATTGCAAAGGACATAGGCTCGTTCATTTGTCAGTTAAATATCATTTCCCAAGCTCTCGCTAGGAATAGGTAATAAATATAATCAAAATCCCATACCCATGCCCTGATCCCTATCATTTTTTTGGATAGGCCTATCCTGTTTCTTTCCTAGGCCTTTGTCTTTTCCGATCGATCTATCTTTCTCTTGTTCCTTGGTCTTTTCCTCGTCCTCTATTGATTGTTCCTTGTTTTCGATATCGTTTTCCTGCTTGGCCTCTACCGCTTTTTCTACCGGTCCTTCTTCGATTTTATCTTCCGATAATTCTATTTCCTGACCTTCCTCTTTTAATTTTTCCTTTGTCTCTGCAATGGTCCGTTCTTTTTCAGGGCTTTCTTTCTCTATCCCTTTTCCTATTTCCAGTTCTTCGCTATCTGCTTTCTCTGTTGCTACTTGCTCTTTTCCTATCGCTGTTTTATTTGTCTGTACTTCTTTTTCTTGTCCGTTGCCAATGGCTTTCTCCTGCTCTGTTTCTTTACTTTCTTTTACACCTTCCTCTGTTTTTTCTTGTGCTCGATTTCCTGCCACGACTTCCTTTTCTGTCGATATGACTTCTTCCCCTTTGTCTTTTTTTATGGCCATTGCTTTTTCATTCATCATCTCTTTTTCTGCTCTACCATTGACCCTTGATAGATCCTTCTTTTCTATGGCCTCCCCGATGGCAGTTGTCCTCTCCACTTCATATCTTTCTTGGATAGATGCCCTTTCCACTATGGTCTTGGCCTGCTTCAGCTCCTGCTGTACCTCAAAGCTTTTGTCATGCCCCCGTTCATGTCCAAAGAACCTGTCCCAACTTTTTTCTATGGCTATCTTATGGGAATTCCTGTCAAAGCCCGCATTGATGGCCGCTCCCTGCTGCCCCTGCTTTTTGGCATTGGCGTTCGGGGAGAGGTAATGCTTTTTGTCCTTGCTCTTCCTTCCGAGTATCAGATGGCAGTGCATATTTACACCGGGCTTGGCATCGCCAGATTTCACAAGGCCTTGCTGTACCTCCTTGTCCGTTCCTTTATAATATCGGTGGTACTCTATCTTGCCATAAATGTTCAGGTCGGAAGTTTTCAGACCTTCACGGTTGAAATCCTTGGCAAGCCTTGGGATGTACTCCTTTTGTATCCATTGTTTGAACTTGGATGCATCGTTACCGATATGTGCCAGTTCCTCCTTGGAAGGGTTGATGGTGATCATGTAGAACTTGGCATCCTTTTTCTTGAGGCCTCCCCGATTGGTATCTATATGTTTGTCTACCTCGTTCTTGGTGATGTCGGTACGCTCATGGTCGAAATAGAATTCCCGCTTGCCCTGTTTCTCCATCTGCCTGTCCTCTTTCTGCAGGTAGTTGGTGAGCTTGCCGACGCTCCCTTTGTTGTTGATGCCTGCCTGTCGGGTGAAGTCTATGTAGGGCATTATAAAAGCAATAAGATTAATTATTCTTTTTATATAGGAGCTGCCGTCCACCTATTTTCATTAATACTCTTAAATCTCCTTTTTTTTCTGTTATACTTTTCATTCCTTTCTCAATTCTTGTTCTTTTTTCATTTTTCACCCTATCACCTTGAGAATACTCGTGCTCATCCTTATCTTCTGCTTCATTATATACATAAACTTTAAAGAAGGTTAAGAAATCATGTGAATCCTTAGAATCACCAGTATACCATTTCGTTCCTATAGATTTAAAACTTTCCCTTATTGAACCATTTTCGATACCATAACTCTCATTGTTTACCATTTCTATGTGTCTACTAATCATCCAATATAAAAAGTCATCTTCATCAACAAATCCTCTTTTAAAATATTCAAATTGATTTTTCTGTAGGCTCCAAAACCTAGAGAAAAAATCCTCTGGATTTTCTTTTGATGAATTACAAATTTCATCATATCTTCTATTGCATTCAATTGTTGTTTGAATCTTTCTAGATTCCTTATTAAAGCTTAAAGTCTGAGTCATTTTTTTAAGATGCAAATACAATATTCCTGCTGTAAGCAATAATACGATTATGTTAATAATTTGCAGTATCTCATCTAGAGATGGTAATTCCATGAGAAATAATTAGTATATATATTTACTATCAAAAAAAGAATTTTGAAAATATTAATTACAATCGAGCAAACAGTTTTCTTCTCTAAAAATAGTTAAATTCTTAAGAACTTTTCCATATACCTATCGTTCAGCTCTGTCGGGTCTTTCACATATTTTCCGATACCTATGGTCTTTCCCCATTCCTGTTCCTTAAGGTAATTCTTGAAAAGGTTGATCGCCTTTTGGTAGATATCTTTTCTAGGTTCTACGATTGCATCCATCAGTTTAAATTGATTACCTATTATCTTTTTGAACTCTTTCTCAAATATCCCCAACTTATCAAGCGTTCCCGCATGTTTTTCAAAAGCACGATAGCCGACCGCCATCTGGTCAAGAATTGGTTCAAGCTTGGTCTTTTCTTGCTGTTTTATAAAACCGATCACTCGGTTATTTTCCTTCCTTAACTCTTTGATAGCACCCTTGACATTGGTATCATTTTCGTCCGTAGGGTCTATCGCTGTCCGCTCAAAATAGTCTATCATCTGGGCGGTGAACTGTTTCAGGTTCCTGCCGTGCATCTCACAGAGTCTTGTCAGTTTAGCGTGGGTGTCCTCTTCTAGCAGGACGGCTTTGTGTTTCTTCATTTTCCTTGATTTTGGGATTGTTATTAATAAAATTATTAATAATTTTCTCCACTACAAGCCCATTAGAGAGGATTTTTGCAAAATTATTAATAGGTTATTAATAATTTCTTTGACCTGAAGGGTCAAAATACCCCGTAGGGCAAGCGGGAACGCCATTCTTTCCATACGTAGTTTGGAAAGTGGCGTTCCCGCTTGCTATCCCTTGAAATCTACGGGATACATTGTGGGCTTACGCAGTTTGCCCGCTTTGTCTCCTGTAGATTTCATCATCTTGCCCCTTTGGACCTTCTCCGAATAATACAATCCGACGCACGGCCCAAGGGACTACATCCCTTCGACCCTGTCGCACTTGACACACGACCGCAAAACCATTTTATCGCCCGTGTGTCAAGTGCGGAGATATCGATGGGTTAGCTTTCATAGAAAGGTAAGCAAGATGGATTCGGGCAATTCCCGAACAGATAATTTTTAAATATTTATAACAGGTTCTTTTTCAGATATTTATGATATCCCTATACCCTGACCAATACCCTATATATTTAAAGATGTATCCTATTGTCCCTTTTTAGGTTGGTTAAAGGTGATTTCTATCCCCTGATCCTTGAAAACAGGAATAGGGCAATGGTACCATGAAGGAAAAAAAGCCCTGCCATAAGCAAGGCTTTTAAAGTCGTTGATTATAAGTCCCGGCACTCTGCCGGACCACAAAGCTAAGTATATACTCCTAGCTTTGCATAGTACAAAAAGGTAACATAAAGGCAAACATAAAATGAGCATAGAATATGCCTTAAAAGCCCTAAAACACACAAAAAGAACAAGAATGAGCATTACTAAAGAACAATGCTCATAAAAGTGAACATAAATTATTTTTAAGTACCTGAATATCAGTTTACTACAAAAAATATGGAAACATATGTTCGGGGGCTGCCCGAATCCATCTTGCTTACAAATTCTTTGTAACCTTTGGCATCGATGTGCCCGCCTCAATTAACATCGAACCCCCGTATGAACGCTGCTTTTTTTTAGGTATATTTTGATTACAGGAATTAACGCTGATCATCCATTGATAAGAAATACCGAAACCCTTCATTGTTTAGGCTTTTGAAGGTCTCGGTATCCCATCTAAGTCCCTACCGTATGACTGCCAAGGGCAGGCAATCGGAGAGATGTCTGTATAAAAAAAACAGTGAAAAATGTATTTTTATACATTTTGGATCTGGGCGATATCTAACCTTAAATTTTAATTGAGCTTTTGATTGACTCTGAAAACCAATTGCTACCATGTTCGGAATGTGTAGCTTTTAGGGGTTTACCGAGGACACGCTGTACACGTTTCGGGGATGGATGGCGACCTGATTGCTGAACGTAGCGTTTTTAAGCGTTTTTAAGCGTTTTTTTGATGTTTGGCCTCGGATTATGTGTCCTGTTCAAAAAAATCGCTCAAAT
The DNA here is from genome assembly GCA_964343335.1 of uncultured Polaribacter sp. Classification (GTDB taxonomy): domain Bacteria; phylum Bacteroidota; class Bacteroidia; order Flavobacteriales; family Flavobacteriaceae; genus Polaribacter. The sequence goes on from CAYFJL010000043.1 coordinate 11,641, forward strand.
CGCTCCTTTTTGATTCCATTTTGGATTTTTAGGGTCGTGTTCAATCCCTGTGTGCCCTTTCCGCTCTGCTCCCTTCCCCTCTTGAACAGCCCTCCCAGTGCATCGGGGTTCTGTCAGGTACTGCATCTTCGGAGGGCGTCCGCCCAGGAGCTGGTACTGCGGGGATAAGCACTTGACAGGTCCACGGTGGACAGGAACTTTGTGAGGGAGGGGAAGGGAGAGCTACCCGCCACCTGTCAACTAAGTTTTTAGTTGACGCGGAACCTTTCTCCTCTCGTTTTTGGTCGTCCCCCGCTCTTGATTTTTTGATTTTTTTTGGCCGGTTTTCTATCGTTTTGAACAGCAGTTGCGGGGGGAGTCACAAACTTTGTGAATTTTTATAATCTATCTTTAATCATTTTAAGAGCTTGTAACGCGCTGAATTTCAATTATTTATAAAGGTAAAAAACACTTTTCATAAGCGAAAAAACACTTTTCATAAGTCGAAAAAACACTTTTCATAAGCGAAAAAACACTTTTCATAAGTTAAAAAACACTTTTCATAAGCGAATAATTACTTGTTTTTATTACTGTGTTTTTTTATAGTTTTTTTTAATATATTAGAGCATGGAAAAAACAGATTTAGAAGAGGTAAGACAACACAACATCATTACTTCGGCAAGATATGAAATGTCAGCCATCGAAATGGATATAGTGTTTTGTTTGCTTTTGAAAATAAAAGCTGGAAAGGAAAAAATATATCAAATATCAGTACATGAAATAGAAGAATTGACAGGTCGGAAATGGAATTACCAACAATTCAAAGACGCTACTATAAAACTTGGCAGTAGAGTTTATGAAGTTGAGACTGGAGAAAGACATACTCAAATTTGGCTCCTAGGTAGTGCTGATTATATTAAAGGCACTGGAATGATAGAGTTAGAATTATCTGAGAAGATAAAACCATTTCTGCTTGACTTGAAAGAACATTTCACTAGTTATAAACTACAATCTGCTATAAGCTTAACTAGTAAATACGCTAAAAGGATTTATCAATTAGCTAGCCAATGGAAGAATGTAGGACATGTAAAGTACTCAATAGATGAGATCAAAGAAATACTTTACTTAAAGGATCCAAAGGGTGTAGAACCAGAGCAATACAAGCAAATAGGCCAATTTAAAGAAAAGGTGCTAGATATAGCAACAGAGCAAATCAACAGTCAGACAGATTTAAATATTCGCTATAAACTCCACAAACATAGGCGCTCATTCAAGTATATTACTTTTTACATTTCATCGCAAAAAGTAAAAATAAAGCCATTAGATTTCAAAGAAGACGGAAAATCTTTGAGAGCTGTAAAAATAGCTGAGGAAATCGGCATAACCAGAAAAGACCTTCTACGAGAAATAGCTAAAGATGAGAGCATTCAAAAAATGCTACGTAAGTACGCCAACGATATCAAACTGGGCAATTATGAGGACGTGAGAAATAAGGCTGCATACTTTATCAAAATGATGGAAAACCATAAAAAAGACCAAGATGGAACTGATTAAGATTTATAATGGAAGCCTAGTGGATGCTAGAGAACTACATGAATTTTTAGAGATAAAAACTCCATTTGATAAATGGGTAAAAAGAAACCTTTTACCTCAATTTCAAGAGGGAAAAGAGTTTTCGACAAATTTGTCGAAAACCCCCCATAAGGGTGGCAGACCACAGAAAGACTACTATTTAACCATTGACACAGCAAAAAAATTGGCTATGATGGCCAAGACCCCCAAGGGTGAAGAAGCTAGGGATTACTTCTTGGAATGTGAAAAAACAATTATAGCACTAAGGCAGAACAAGCGATTGGAAGCATTTCTAAAACTTGAAGTAACTAAAGACCGATTAGAGAAAAATGTATTGAATCTAGGGGGTACACATTCCGATTATATCCAAATAGATACAGAGGGCAGGCGGGTATTCTTTAACGGTAAACTGATTCCTGACGAAGAGCTCCCCACTATACTTTTGATGAGTAGGGGACTGGCCACAGAAATGACAAATGAAATACTTAAAGATAGCTTGCTATCAATGGATGAGATAGAAGAGTTGAACAAACTCCATCATCAGGATGTGAGAAACCTTCTTGCAAAGGACATAAAGAAAATGCCCGAAGATTTACCAAGGGAGAAGAATATAAAGAAACTAGGGGAGTGAAAAATTGACGATTGCCATTTTTGGCAATCGTCAAAAACTTCCATAAAATTCTGTTTGACATCAAACCTATATGATATACTGTAGGGGCGTTAAAATACAGTATTTACTATGGTCTTAATTTTGGGCTTTCGGACTTCCCTATTCTGCGGAAAGTGGCAAGGGGTGTGCAAAGTACCGCCGGCTCCCCTATCGCCCGAATAATCTTCGAGTTAACATAATGGGGGATTATATTGCTTTATTGAATTTTTCAATATCCTCAAATGTATGTGAATAATGTTTTTTATTTAAGCTTTATCAATAATCTTTTACTAACCACAAATAGTACGAAGAATACAATAGCAATCCCTACGAAAATAGACAGATAGACTTCAATCGGATATATGACTGTCTGCCATGCAGGAATCAAAGAGTCCACAAAATTTGGGAAAACAAAAGCTAAAATTATCATTAATGCAAAAGTTCCAATCGTGGCTAATAGGAAAGCGATTACAGTTCTCAAACTAATCCTTTTTTAGTTCTAACTTAATTTGCAGTGAAATCATTGAGCATAACGGGGCGCAGCTAAGCGCTGTGGTTTTGTAAAGGTATGAAATACCTTGAAAAAAGCATGGCGCTTAGCTGCTGTTGTGTGTCCGTAGCGACCGCAGGGAGCAGGGCACACGACAGCAGCGTAGCTGCGCCCCGTTGTGATGCAATGCCGACCGTAGGGAGGTATTGCATCACAACACTTGTGTATCAGACACAGTGTCTGTTATTTTTCCTATGGCAAACATAACAATATAAAGGGACATATAGTGTCAAAACCCTATATCCATCCCCCTACCTATATCCTTTTTGATTACCTTGGCCATCTCGGCTGATAATGAACACTCAGCATGTGAAAAGTGCAATTATCTATCAATGTTTTTCACCTTATATCGACATAAGAGATACTGACCCGAAAGCAGTAAAAAACAAGCCGATATAATATCCATATAATAATAAAATTAATTTTTTTGTGGGCTACAGGGCACACAGGGCACTTTTTGGGCAAAAAATTAATCGGTTATTATATTTTATTATACCGAAGGCAGCAAAAACCCCGTAGGGCAAGCGAGGACGCCATCTTTTTATACGCAGTTTAAAAAGTGGCGTTCCCGCTTGCTATCCCTTGAAATCTACGGGATACATTGTGGGCTTACGCAGTTTGCCCGCTTTGTCTCCTGTAGATTTCATCATCTTGCCCCTTTGGACCTTCTCCGAATAATACAATCCGACGCACGGCCCAAGGGACTACATCCCTTCGACCCTGTCGCACTTGACACACGACCGCAAAACCATTTTATCGCCCGTGTGTCAAGTGCGGAGATATCGATGGGTTAGCTTTCATAGAAAGGTAAGCAAGATGGATTCGGGCAATTCCCGAACAGATAATTTTTAAATATTTATAACAGGTTCTTTTTCAGATATTTATGATATCCCTATACCCTGACCAATACCCTATATATTTAAAGATGTATCCTATTGTCCCTTTTTAGGTTGGTTAAAGGTGATTTCTATCCCCTGATCCTTGAAAACAGGAATAGGGCAATGGTACCATGAAGGAAAAAAAGCCCTGCCATAAGCAAGGCTTTTAAAGTCGTTGATTATAAGTCCCGGCACTCTGCCGGACCACAAAGCTAAGTATATACTCCTAGCTTTGCATAGTACAAAAAGGTAACATAAAGGCAAACATAAAATGAGCATAGAATATGCCTTAAAAGCCCTAAAACACACAAAAAGAACAAGAATGAGCATTACTAAAGAACAATGCTCATAAAAGTGAACATAAATTATTTTTAAGTACCTGAATATCAGTTTACTACAAAAAATATGGAAACATATGTTCGGGGGCTGCCCGAATCCATCTTGCTTACAAATTCTTTGTAACCTTTGGCATCGATGTGCCCGCCTCAATTAACATCGAACCCCCGTATGAACGCTGCTTTTTTTTAGGTATATTTTGATTACAGGAATTAACGCTGATCATCCATTGATAAGAAATACCGAAACCCTTCATTGTTTAGGCTTTTGAAGGTCTCGGTATCCCATCTAAGTCCCTACCGTATGACTGCCAAGGGCAGGCAATCGGAGAGATGTCTGTATAAAAAAAACAGTGAAAAATGTATTTTTATACATTTTGGATCTGGGCGATATCTAACCTTAAATTTTAATTGAGCTTTTGATTGACTCTGAAAACCAATTGCTACCATGTTCGGAATGTGTAGCTTTTAGGGGTTTACCGAGGACACGCTGTACACGTTTCGGGGATGGATGGCGACCTGATTGCTGAACGTAGCGTTTTTAAGCGTTTTTAAGCGTTTTTTTGATGTTTGGCCTCGGATTATGTGTCCTGTTCAAAAAAATCGCTCAAATCGCTCCTTTTTGATTCCATTTTGGATTTTTAGGGTCGTGTTCAATCCCTGTGTGCCCTTTCCGCTCTGCTCCCTTCCCCTCTTGAACAGCCCTCCCAGTGCATCGGGGTTCTGTCAGGTACTGCATCTTCGGAGGGCGTCCGCCCAGGAGCTGGTACTGCGGGGATAAGCACTTGACAGGTCCACGGTGGACAGGAACTTTGTGAGGGAGGGGAAGGGAGAGCTACCCGCCACCTGTCAACTAAGTTTTTAGTTGACGCGGAACCTTTCTCCTCTCGTTTTTGGTCGTCCCCCGCTCTTGATTTTTTGATTTTTTTTGGCCGGTTTTCTATCGTTTTGAACAGCAGTTGCGGGGGGAGTCACAAACTTTGTGAATTTTTATAATCTATCTTTAATCATTTTAAGAGCTTGTAACGCGCTGAATTTCAATTATTTATAAAGGTAAAAAACACTTTTCATAAGCGAAAAAACACTTTTCATAAGTCGAAAAAACACTTTTCATAAGCGAAAAAACACTTTTCATAAGTTAAAAAACACTTTTCATAAGCGAATAATTACTTGTTTTTATTACTGTGTTTTTTTATAGTTTTTTTTAATATATTAGAGCATGGAAAAAACAGATTTAGAAGAGGTAAGACAACACAACATCATTACTTCGGCAAGATATGAAATGTCAGCCATCGAAATGGATATAGTGTTTTGTTTGCTTTTGAAAATAAAAGCTGGAAAGGAAAAAATATATCAAATATCAGTACATGAAATAGAAGAATTGACAGGTCGGAAATGGAATTACCAACAATTCAAAGACGCTACTATAAAACTTGGCAGTAGAGTTTATGAAGTTGAGACTGGAGAAAGACATACTCAAATTTGGCTCCTAGGTAGTGCTGATTATATTAAAGGCACTGGAATGATAGAGTTAGAATTATCTGAGAAGATAAAACCATTTCTGCTTGACTTGAAAGAACATTTCACTAGTTATAAACTACAATCTGCTATAAGCTTAACTAGTAAATACGCTAAAAGGATTTATCAATTAGCTAGCCAATGGAAGAATGTAGGACATGTAAAGTACTCAATAGATGAGATCAAAGAAATACTTTACTTAAAGGATCCAAAGGGTGTAGAACCAGAGCAATACAAGCAAATAGGCCAATTTAAAGAAAAGGTGCTAGATATAGCAACAGAGCAAATCAACAGTCAGACAGATTTAAATATTCGCTATAAACTCCACAAACATAGGCGCTCATTCAAGTATATTACTTTTTACATTTCATCGCAAAAAGTAAAAATAAAGCCATTAGATTTCAAAGAAGACGGAAAATCTTTGAGAGCTGTAAAAATAGCTGAGGAAATCGGCATAACCAGAAAAGACCTTCTACGAGAAATAGCTAAAGATGAGAGCATTCAAAAAATGCTACGTAAGTACGCCAACGATATCAAACTGGGCAATTATG
>CAYFJL010000044.1:0-14357 GCA_964343335.1 uncultured Polaribacter sp.
CAAAATTAACCATTTTAAGGTCAAAATAAAATTGAACCAATCAACTAATTTCATGACTACAGTTTTTTAACTAAGTTTGTTAATCTAAACCCAGTGGCATGAGTGATTTTATGAATAAAGTCTACAAGAACAACACCATTATCTATAAGGTGCTTTTATTTCTTGTGACCACTGTTGCCATTGTGTATTTGTTCCCGAAAGGCGGACAGTTTAAGTACGAATTTGCTAATGGTCAAGTTTGGCGATATGATAATTTGTATGCTCCTTTTGATTATGCTATTCAGAAATCGGATGATGAAATCACCATAGAAACCAAGGCAATTACTGCTAATTCCAGGCTGTACTTTTTGTATGATCAAAGCATTGTAGATCGTGTGAATAACTCTTTTAAAGATCGAGTTGCTCGCTTGGAGCCTACAGATTCATTGCCCGACGCCGTTATCAATTCCTTGGCTTTAGAAGCCGAACAAATCCTGCAAACTGTTTATAATGCTGGATATGTAGAATCGATAAGCGAAAATCGCACGTCAAGGGCCGATGAACTCATTGCCGTTCGTAAGAATAATGAAGTATCGGATACCTTCTTTAAGGATCTGTTTACCAACAAAGAGGTACTTGCTTTGATCAATAACAATTTGAGTGATTCGAATTTACGAGGTAAGTTTATGATGGTAGATCTTCTGGCAGATATCATGAAACCCAATGTGTTTTATGATGATGTTTTTACCCAGCGAATCATCGATAAGAAGATTGAAGAGATTTCCTACACCAAGGGAAAAGTGACCTCTGGCGAGTTGATTATTTTAAAAGGGGATGTGGTTGAAGGCAATAAGTTGGAGATGCTCCGTTCTTTGAAAAGCGAATCGGAATCGAAAGTTTGGACAGAATCCAATTACAACTGGATTGTCTTTGGATATACCACCTTAGTGTCTTTGGCGCTACTCATGTTGTTGCTCTTTCTGAATAAGTATCGAATTGAAATCTTTAATGACAATAACAAGGTAACTTTCATTTTCATCAATATCTTATTGATGATCTTCATTCAAACCATGGTTATCAAGTACAATTCGGATTATTTGTATGTGGTGCCCTTGAGTATTTTACCTATTGTATTGAAGGCCTTTTTTGATGCGCGATTGGGCCTCTTTGCGCATGTATTAACGGTCCTCTTACTAGGTTTCATTGTACCTAATAGTTTCGAATTTATTTACCTGCATATCATTGCGGGAATTGTAACGATTTTAACGGTATCTGAACTCTACAAAAGAGCGAATATATTTATTTCCGTAGCGCAGATTACGGTGATCTATATGATTACCTATTTTGCTTTTTCCATTATAAAGGAAGGGAATGCTTCCCAGTTAAATTTTGAATATTTCTTGTTGTTCTCGGCCAACGGTTTGTTGTCCTTCTTGTCGATTATCCTGATTTACATTTATGAAAAGTTATTCGGATTGGTTTCCGATGTGACGCTTTTAGAGTTGTCTAATACCAACTCGAAGTTGCTACGGGAGCTGAATGAAAAAGCACCGGGAACGTTTCAGCATTCCATGCAAGTAGCTAATTTGGCAGAGGCTGCAGCCAATGAGATAGGGGCGAATTCCATGTTGGTACGAACGGGAGCCTTGTACCATGATATAGGTAAGATTTACAATCCGCAATATTTCACGGAGAACCAAAGCACCAGTGTGAATCCTCATAATGAGTTGACGCCTCAGGATAGTGCACGCATCATTATTGATCACGTCATTCGCGGAATTGAAATGGCAAAGAAATACAAGCTTCCCGATCGGGTGATTGATTTTATCCGAACGCACCATGGAACATCAACAACTTATTATTTTTATAGTAAAGAGGTAGAAGCGAATCCGGATACCGAGGTCGATAAGAAGAAGTTTCAATACAAGGGGCCGATTCCGTTTTCTAGAGAGACGGCCATACTAATGATGTGTGATGCGGCGGAAGCAGCTTCCAAAAGTTTAAAAACACCAACGGCTGAAAAGATCGACAATCTTATCGAACGAATTGTGAATAAGCAGTTGGAAGACAATCAATTTCAGAATTCAAACATTACACTTCGAGAGATCGAATTGATCAAAAAAGTCATCAAAAAGAAATTGATGAACATTTACCACGTTCGAGTGGAATACCCTGAATAATTTAACTATTTATCTTGGTAAATTGTAATTGGAATATTACATTTGCACTCGCTAATAAATTTTGCGGTTTATTGGTGAAAAATGGAGAGGTGGCAGAGTGGTAATGCAGCAGATTGCTAATCTGTCGACCGTTTAGGTCGCCAGGGTTCGAGTCCCTGTCTCTCCGCCAGAATGAGTTTAGAAAAACCAACTGACCGGCTGGTTTTTTGCAAAAGAGATCGAAAGATATTTTTTACAGACTCACTCCGGGGTGTAGCGTAGCCCGGTTATCGCGCCGCGTTTGGGACGCGGAGGTCGCAGGTTCGAATCCTGCCACCCCGACAAGTTCAAATGACCTTAGTCATTACATCGCTTAGAGTTAGAAAGTTGCCAGCCCGCGGGCTCGCTTCTTCCCTAAAAATGTCTACTAGACATTTTTTGAACGCTCGAACGGGTCGCGTAGCTCAGCTGGATAGAGCATCTGCCTTCTAAGCAGACGGTCACAGGTTCGAATCCTGTCGCGATCACAGATGCATAAGCCTGACAATGAAAATTGTCAGGCTTTTCTGTTTTTAAAAAGCGTAGACTTTAGTCTTAAGCTTTTTAAAAACAGAAAAGCCGTCATGCCGTTAGGCATGGTTAGGTGCAATGTTCAAAATGGAGTGCAAAGGATATGCAATCCTGTGTTTCTTATTCTTTCAGGTTTTATGAAACAGAAAAGCCCCAATGCCGATAGGCATTATCAGGCTTAATGCTCAAAATGGTTTGCCAAAGATATGCAATCCTGTCTTCATTCTTCTTTCCTATTTTAAAAAACATTAAGGCCCAATGCCCTTAGGCATTCTCAGGCTTAATGCTCAACATGGAGTGCAAGGGATATGCAATCCTTTCTTTCTTATTATTTCGAGCTTTGAAAAACAGAAAAGCCGCCATGCCGCTAGGCATGGTTAGGTGCAATGTTCAAGATGGATTGTAAAGGATATGCAATCCTGTCATTTGATTTTAGGGATATTTTAGAACCAAGAATCAGGAGACACGAATTAAGAAAAAAGCTTCTAACTTTACCTTCGAGGTTTGGATAACAGAAAAGCCCCAATGCCGATAGGCATTCTCAGGCTTAATGCTCAAAATGGAGCGCAAAGGATATGTAATCCTGTCATTTGATTTTAGGGATATTTTAGAACCAAGAATCAGGAGACAAGAATTAAGAAAAAAGCTTCTAACTGTACCTTCGAGGTTTGGATAACAGAAAAGCCGTCATGCCGCTAGGCATTCTCAGGCTTAATGCTCAAAATGGAGCGCAAAGGATATGCAATCCTGTCATTTGATTTTTAGGGATAATTTAGAACCAAGAATCAGGAGACGAGAATCAAGAGCCAAGCCCAACTGTAAGTTGGGGTATTTTTTGAAAAACAGAAAAGTCGCAATACTGCTAGGCATTGTTACGCTTCATGTTTAAAATGGAAATCAAGGGATATTCAGTCCCGTTAACGTTTTTTGTTACTATACAAAAGCTGGGTTATCCTTTAGGCGTTCCTTCCTTATAGGTAGGAATTCCTTTTTTAAGTTTACGTTTCATTTTGGTTGAGGGTTGGTAATTGACATGAAAACTTTGGATGTGTTTTTTTACGTTCAGGTCTTCAGGGTTATTGGCTGCCTTACCTTTAAAGCCCATCTTAAATCGCCCGATATAATCGAGATCTACAATATAGCCCTTTTCCAAATTGCGTTCTAATTGCCAACCGAGGGCATGCAAAACTGCTAGGACATCGGTTTCACTAATGCTAGACATATTGCTAATGTGTTGACTAATTTCTTCAAGGCCCACCACACCTTTGTGTACAGCCTGCATGATGTATTGTTCTTTGTTGTTTTGAATACTGTTGTTTCTTTTAGTTATTCGGTAACGTAATGCCATAGATTCTTATTTTTTTGTATATTAGAAACAGCCTTCTATTGAGGTCTTTTACAGCGCCTCACTTAACTATTCTACAATAAATATAAAACTATTCTACAATTTTTATCAAAATATACTAGTATACTTCACTAGATATTGTAGAATATTTCCTCTTTACATGCGTAAGCGCACCAAACTGCGCTCGTATCCCTTCCCAGTTCCTCACTAATGGAGTAACGGTTGCGCCATGATGCAATGGTAGTGTCCTACTAATGTCCTGATGAACTTCTTGTTTTAAGCTGGTAAAAACCTTATTTTTAAGAATAAATAGCAACTAAAATATTAATAAGACTTTTGTGTATACCCTTCTAAAAGGGGTGGTTACGCAAGTGAATTTAAATAGATACGGTACTTGAGTGCAAGTAACAAAAAGAACTAACCGTACAAAACAAAGAGTGTCGAAAAAAGTACTAATCGATTTTTGTCTTCCCTCGGAATAATTTTAAATTTGAGGTAAACCATTGATTATATATGAGCTTATTCCAAAACTCTGTTCTCAACAAATATGTAAAAGGATTAGAGTCCGAAAAAGTGTCGCAAGCATACGAGCGGTTTACAAGTCATTTTCATAACCCGACCACTCAAGAAAATATTCGAAACTTAAAAGAGGAGCAGTACCAAGAGGGATTTTTGCGGGATTTATTTGTAAAGGTTTTTGGTTTTATCTTAAATCCAGATACCAACTTTAATCTTACTACAGAATTAAAGAATATCAAAGGTTCTAGAAAGACAGATGGTGCAATCCTTTCAAGGGGTTCAAACCCCTTGGAATTAAAAGCGCTGGCAGTAATTGAACTGAAAGGAACCAATACAACAGATTTAAGCAAGGTAGAAACTCAAGCTTTTGGATATAAAAACAACCAACCAGGTTGTCATTATGTTATTACCTCCAACTTTGAAAAGCTACGTTTTTACATAGATAATGCGGTCGATTTTGAAGAATTCAATCTATTTCAGCTAACAAAGGAACGCTTTGAAATACTTTGGCTTTGCCTTTCATCCGAATATTTATTGAAAGATATTCCGAAAAAGATCAAAGATGAATCGTTAACCCAAGAAGAAAACGTTACTAAAAAATTATACAAAGATTATGCTTCTTTTAGAAACGAGATTTTTGATGCCATTCAAATAGAAAACCCGGGATATGATAAGCTAACTTTATTCAAGAAGACACAGAAATTACTCGACCGTTTTCTATTTATCTTCTTTGCAGAAGATCGATTGCTATTACCGCCGAACTCAATTCGATCTATCGTCAACCAATGGACTGATTTAAGAGATAAATATGATGCATATTTTCCTTTGTATGATCGATTTAAAAAGTATTTCGGTTATATGAACACGGGACACAAAGGGCAACAACACGATATTTTTGCCTACAATGGCGGACTTTTTGCCCCAGACGAGGTTTTAGATAATATCAAAATCAATGATGATATCCTGCACAAACACACTTTAGACTTAAGTAACTACAATTTTGAAAGTGAAGTAAGCGTAAACATACTCGGGCACATCTTTGAACATTCGTTAAATGACATTGACGAGATACAAAATAAAATCAACGGACTTAAGTCCGTTGGAAAGCGTAAAAAAGACGGTGTTTTTTACACGCCAAAATACATTACCAAATACATTGTAGACAATACTGTTGGTAAACTTTGTGAAGAAAAGAAGGCCGAACTCGACATACAAGAAGCAGAATACGAAAAGGAACGTAAAGGAAGGCAAAAAGCAACCTTACAAAAGCTGAATCAAAAATTAGAAGTGTATAGAAAATGGTTGCTACAACTAACCATCTGCGACCCGGCATGTGGTAGTGGTGCTTTTCTCAATCAAGCGTTGGAATTTCTAATTTCAGAACATCAATACATTGATGAGTTACAAGCCAAATTGTTTGGAGATGCTATGGTATTAAGCGAAGTAGAAAATGCCATTTTAGAAAACAATTTGTATGGCGTTGATATTAACGAAGAAAGTGTAGAGATTGCCAAACTTTCACTTTGGTTGCGTACCGCTCAAAAAGGCAGAAAACTCACTTCGTTAAACAATAACATTAAATGTGGCAACAGTTTAATTGATGACCCAACCGTAGCAGGCGATAAGGCTTTTCATTGGCAAACCGAATTTCCAGAAGTTTTTAAAGAAAAGGACAAAAAAGCTTATCACATTACTACCGCAATACATGACAGCCGTACGTCTGCCAGAATGAAAAAATATAAAGTACGAGAGCATCGCGATGGAGGTACAAATCCATATCCAAATGTTATTTACTTTACCCCAGAGGACGATCTGCTAATTACAGAGACCATTGCAGGTATTGTTGAAGAGGATAACCTAAATCTTTTGGCGTACAATATTTGCGCCGACCATATCCATCTTTTGCTGGTATGCGATATAGACGATATCCCTGGCATTATGCAAAAAATTAAAGGGCGTACCTCATATCACAAGGGACTTATGCATCCCAAGGGACTTAAGTCCCTTGGGAAAGATGAAAAGAAAAAACCCCTTTGGTCCCAAAAATACAGTGCGCCAAAAGAAGTAACCACACAAGAGCAACTAGACAATACGTTGCGTTATATACAAAGCAACCGCAGGAAGCACGAATTGCCGCCACATTCTAAAAAACTGCAAAGCATTATCAATACCATGTGTTGTTCGGTAGAGCAAGGCTTTGCACCCGAATATACAGGTGGTTTTGATGTGGTGATTGGGAATCCGCCGTATGTAAGAAAACAAGGACTTGTAGAACATTATCCGCATATGTGTAAGTTCTATGAGAAAGAATACCAATCTGCTACTGCTAATTATGATATTTATGCGCTTTTCATGGAAAGGTCATTTGATTTAATAGACAAAACTGGATTAGTATCATACATTTTACCCCATAAGTTTTTAGTAACGGATTTTGGTATAGGAATTAGACAATTTTTTAAAGAAAAAAAAGCTGTTGAAAGCATTTTACATTTTGGTTCTGAAATGGTTTTTACAGATGCTTCAACTTATACGTGTATTATCAATTTGGATAAATCAAAAAAAGATAAAGTACATTTCAAAAAGATTAATCCGAACGAGCTGGCAATGCCCTTTGAATGGGATTATATGTTTTATGATAATTTAAGCGAACAAAATTGGGATTTGCAAAGCCAAAAGGTTTTTGATGTCATTGAAAAACTAAAACAACAACCTTTTTTAGTTGATGATGTTTTTGATAGAATATTTCAAGGAATAGCAAGTGGTGGAGATAAATTCTTTTCATTAGAATTAATTAGAGGAAAAGGAGAAGAGAATGGTCTATTTTATTCTGAAATGTTGAATGAGATTATAGAAATTGAATTTGGAATACTAAAGCCTTTTGTAAAAGGTAATCAAATATCTAAATATGAGAAAGTTCAAAACACCTTATATACATTATTTCCTTATTCAGTTATCGAAGATAGAACACTTGCTTTAAAATTTAAAGAAATTGAGCAACAATTTCCATTGGCAACAAACTACTTTAAAAGAAATGAAGATTTCTTAAGAGGTAGAGAAAAAGGGAGGTTCAACAATGAAGATGAATGGTTTTTATTTAGCAGAAAACAAGGGATCAACGGTGTTGAATTTCCTAAAATAATGACTCAAGAAATCTCCTTGGGTTGTAATATGACTTATGATGAAAAAGGAGAGTTTTATCATCCTACTACGATTTATTCCTTCGTGAAAAATAAAAAGTTTGAGGTTGATGATAAGTTTTATTTGGGCATATTAAATTCTAAATTGATGTGGTTTTTCTTGAAAAACACAGGAACAGAATTAAGAGGTGGCTATTTTAGATTTAAAACCAATTACCTAAAACCTTTTCCTTTACCAGAAATACCTAGAGACCCAACTTTAATTATCAGAGACGTAAATCATATTTTATCTCAAAATATAGCACTGCAACAAGTAACCACTAACTTTACAGATTTACTCCAATCCAAATTTTCTTATTCATCAGTCAAGGGGATTCATCCCCTTGCAATAAGCAAAAAACTCCAAAACTGGTACGAATTAGAATTTGGCGAGTTTTTAAAAGAGTTAGAAAAAGCTCGTAAAAAAGCCTGCCGTGCTACGTCAACGGACTTAAGTCCGTTGGGAACATACACTAAACTAACATTAAGCGAAGAAGCCGAATGGATGCAGTATTTTAACGAGCAAAAACAAAAGGTGCAGGAATTAAAAGCCGAGATTGACAAAACAGATAGAGCAATCGATGCTATGGTATATGAATTGTATGGTTTAACAGAAGATGAAATCTCAATAATTGAGAATTCTTGAGATTCATGAACACCTAAAAACAAACCCTTTGAAATGTATTTAGTTCATAAATTCAAGCAAGGAGATCAGGATTTTGTAGAGATCACAAAGTCTGGAGAATTGCATGCCGTTATTAACCTTTCGGAGGGAGGTCGACTGCAATCCTATTCCCTTCATAATGTTGACATCATTAAGGAAAGGGATGATTTTTCCTATGCGCAATCGTATGCCTCTTCTTTGTTGTTTCCTTTTGTAAGTCGCACACAACATGGAAAATACGCCTTTGAAGGTCAATCTTTTCAGTTGGATTGCAACGACTCGAATGGCATTCACGCGCTACACGGATTGGTCTACAACAAAACTTTTGAACTTGTTGATGTTGATCAAAGCAACTCTGAAATCATTGTAAAAATTGGATATTTGGAAAAGAATAAACCAAAAGGCTTCCAGCATGATTACGAACTTTCGGTAAACTATACATTTTCCAAAGAGGGAATGGGGCTTACCATGCATGTTGAAAATGTCGGTGAGACCAAATTTCCATTCACCATCGGATGGCATCCCTATTTTTACATGCCAGACAGAGCCAACAGTTCCTTGTCTTTTGATAGCCACCAAACAGTTTTGTATGACGAACAGTTGATCACCAAAAAAATTGTGGATCAGAAGATTCCGGGTAACATCAATTTGGATAATCAATCTTTTGATGATTGCTTTATTCTCAATGACAACAAAGCTACCTTTGAAACACCTCGGTATTCCATAGAGTTTTTATCGTCCGTTCCAGAAAATTTCTTGCAAATTTATACACCACCGAATGATCCTATCATTGCTATTGAACCTATGGTAGGATTGTCCAATAGCTTGAATAATGGCATCGGACTGCAAGTGTTGAAACCCAAGGAATCTTATGAAATCGAATGGATTATGAATATTAAAACCGTTGAAGATGAATCCTAAATTGGTCGCCCATGTAAAACAAAAGTTTGAAGAAAACTTCCATGTAGAACCATTAATGGTTTTTGCTCCTGGTCGCATCAATTTGATTGGAGAACATACCGATTATAACGACGGGTTAGCTTTTCCAGCTGCGGTAGACAAAGGAATTGTTATGGCAGTGACAAAATCGACCAAAACAAAAACAACTGCCATCGCCATCGATTTGAATGAATCTTATGACTTTGAAATGAGTAATATGGAGCCACTTCCAGACGGAGGTTGGCGAAACTATATCATCGGAGTTACCGCGGAAATACAAAAACTTGGAATTAATGTTCCGACTTTTCAATGTGCTTTTTCTGGGGACATTCCGAATGGAGCAGGCATGTCTTCCTCAGCGGCATTGGAGAACAGCCTTGTGTTTGCCTTGAACGAATTGTTTGAATTCGGATTGAGTAAAAACCAAATGATTCGTGTTTCCCAATTGGCAGAGCACAATTTTGCAGGCGTGAAATGCGGAATTATGGATCAATATGCGAGTATGTTTGGGGAAGAAAACAGCGCTTTGTTATTGGATTGCCGAAGCGTTGAAAGCGAAGCCTTTTCTATTGATTTCAAGGACTATCGGTTGCTATTGATCAATTCGAATGTGAAACACGAGCTTTCAGAAAGTGCTTATAACGATCGTCGAGCAGTTTGTGAAAAGGTTGCTGAGTTATTGAAAGTAAATGCTTTGCGCGATGCCAGTTTGGAAGACTTGGTGAAACATAAAGCAATGATGAGTTCCTCTGATTTTGAAAAGGCATCCTATGTCGTAGAAGAAATTCAAAGAGTGGTTCAGTTTTCGGAGGCTATTGAAAAGAATGATTTGATGACACTCGGAAAGCTCATTTACAATTCTCATGAAGGGTTGAGTAACAAATACAAAGTAAGCTGCGAGGAACTCGATTTTTTAGTAGCTCAAACTAAGAATAATGATAAGATTTTAGGTGCCCGGATGATGGGCGGTGGTTTTGGTGGATGTACCATTAATCTCATCCACAAAGATGAGGTCGCTTCATTTTCAAAGGAAATACAAGACAATTTTAAAAATGAGTTTAATTATGATTGCTCCATTTATAGGGTAAGTTTGGGGCAAGGAACGCGAGTGATAGAAGGATAGACATGGGAGATAATTTACAAGAATATTCGCACAAACGATTTAATATTCTCACGGGAGAATGGGTATTGGTTTCTCCCCATCGGGCCAAGAGACCATGGCAAGGTCAAAATGAAGAGGTCAACAATGAACAACGGGAATCTTATGATCAAGATTGTTATTTGTGTCCAGGAAATACACGAGCCAATGACGAAGTAAATCCCGATTACAAAGATGTTTTTATATTTCAAAATGACTTTGCAGCACTGCAAAGCGATTCGCCCAATTTCGGTGTTCAAGAAGGCTTATTGCGAGCGACTAGTGAAACGGGCATCTGTAAGGTGATTTGCTTTAGTCCAGATCACTCCAAAAGTTTGGCAGATATGGATGTGGAGGCCATTCATACGGTGGTAAAAGCTTGGCAACATGAGTATGCCGAGTTAGGGAAGAAAGAAGCCATCAATTATGTTCAGATTTTTGAAAATAAAGGCGCTGTGATGGGATGTTCTAATCCGCATCCACACGGACAAATATGGAGTCAGTCTACCTTGCCCAATGAGGTCTTGAAAAAGAACCGAACTCAGAAAGACTATTTTGATTCCGAACAAAAAAGCTTACTTTCGGATTACCTGAATCAAGAACTCGAATTAAAAGAGCGAATTCTTTTTGAAAATGAAAGTTTCGCAATCTTGGTTCCTTTTTGGGCCATATGGCCTTTTGAAACCATGATTGTTCCAAAAATGCATCAACCAAACATTGTACAAATGAATCATCAAGAAAGCCTAGACTTTGCTGAAGCTATTTCGGTGATTACCAAGGCTTATGACAAGGTTTTCAAAACCTCCTTTCCCTATTCAAGCGGAATTCATCAATCGCCTACGGATGGTGAGGCTAATGAACATTGGCATTGGCATATGAGTTTTTATCCGCCGCTATTAAGAAGTGCTACGGTAAAAAAATTCATGGTGGGCTATGAAATGTTCGGAACACCACAACGAGATATCACAGCAGAAAGAGCTGCAGCCACACTAAGAAATTTAATCAACAACTAAACTACTACGTACTATGTCGTCAAATTTTGAATTACTCGATTACCTGATTTTCATCACCTATGCGATTTTAATTTTGGGTGTAGGATTATGGGTTTCAAGAGATAAAAAGGGACATCAAAAGAATGCTGAGGATTACTTCTTAGCAAGTAAATCCTTGCCATGGTGGGCCATTGGAGCCTCCTTAATTGCTGCCAATATTTCGGCAGAGCAATTCATTGGAATGTCGGGATCCGGATTCGCCTCAGGATTAGCCATTGCTTCCTACGAATGGATGGCTGCTTTGACCTTATTAATTGTCGGAAAGTTCTTTTTACCCATTTTCATTGAAAAAGGATTATATACGATTCCCGAGTTTGTAGAAAAACGATTTTCAACCAATTTGAAAACCATTCTTGCGGTTTTCTGGATTGCATTGTACGTATTCGTGAATCTAGCATCTGTCTTATATTTAGGATCCTTGGCTTTGGAGACCATTATGGGGGTTCCAATGATTTACGGCGTAATTGGATTGGCATTGTTTGCAGCGGCATACTCATTGTACGGCGGACTTTCAGCAGTGGCATGGACGGATGTGATTCAAGTAGTTTTTCTGGTATTAGGCGGATTGGTAACCACCTATTTGGCATTGAATACCGTATCGGGTGGAGAAGGAGTGTTGGAAGGATTCAAAGTAATCTATAACGAAGTGCCAGAACGATTCGCCATGATTTTGGATGAATCCAATCCAGAGTATAAAAACTTACCTGGTATCGGAGTCTTGGTTGGAGGGATGTGGGTTGCTAACCTCTATTATTGGGGATTCAATCAATACATTATTCAAAGAACTTTAGCCGCAAAATCCTTGAAGGAATCTCAGAAGGGAATCTTGTTTGCGGCATTTTTGAAATTGATCATTCCACTAATCGTAGTGATTCCCGGAATTGCAGCCTATGTCATGGTCAATGATCCAACAATATTAGGAAGTTTGGGAGAAGCAGGTCAGAATAATCTACCATCGCTTCAACAAGCCGATAAGGCTTATCCGTGGTTGTTACAATTTCTACCCGTAGGATTGAAGGGTGTTGCCTTTGCGGCCTTAGCTGCTGCTGTGGTATCCTCGCTGGCTTCGATGTTGAATTCGACATCGACCATTTTCACCATGGATATTTACAAGCAGTACATTAACAATAATGCCGATGATAAAACCACAGTATCTGTAGGTAGAATCTCTGCGGGTGTTGCCTTAATCATTGCGTGTATCATGGCCCCACTATTAGGTGGCATTGATCAGGCTTTTCAATTCATTCAGGAGTACACCGGTATTGTGAGTCCGGGTATATTGGCAGTCTTTTTATTGGGGTTATTCTGGAAGAAAACAACCAACAAGGCGGCCATTATTGGTGCGTTAAGTTCCATTCCGATTGCCATGTATTTCAAAGTAGCCCCAAAAGGATGGTCTAGCAGTGCTTTCTTTGTGGATGTACCTTTTATGGATCAAATGGGGTATTCGCTTTTATTAACCATGTTGGTAATTATCGTGGTGAGTTTGTATCAGCACAAAGGAAAAGACGATGCGAAAGGAATTCCAATTACCAAACAAATGTTTGAGACGAGTCCCTTGTTTAATATTGGAGCTTTTGCCGTAATGTTGGTATTGGTGGTGTTGTATTCGGTATTTTGGAGCGCTTAAGAATAGAGGAATTAGAGTTTACGATTTTCTTTCATAGCTAACCAGTCTTTGTAGCTCACTACACGTTTTTCTGTGCTTGGTTTTACGTCCCCAGGAAGTAAACCAATAAACTCTAGGTAATGTCCATCTGGATCCGTAAAATAGATGGATACCGCCGACATCCAACAAAACACCATAGGCTGATCGTTATCTTCTTGCAGGAAATTCCAGTAGTTGAGCTTTTGAGATTTTAGAAAGTCAATCGATTCGTTGATGATCCAATCAGGGTCGCATTCAAAGGCAAAATGTCGTAAGTCGATTTCATCCTTTGGGGTCTCCCAAAGACCTAACATGGCCTGTTTGTCTTCGCCAATCCAAAAGAAGGCGAGTCTTCGACTTTCTTCGAAGCGACATAGTTTCAATTGAAGTACATCTTGATAAAAGCTCACTGATCTTTCGAGATCTTCAACAGGTAAATGGGTTTCGTAAAGTCCTTTGATCATGAGAAAGGGAAGTAGGTTAATAGCTACCTAAGGTACGAATAAACCGCAGATTTTTGTTTTTTGACATGTCATTCGGATTGCAACCGGGTTGTCCTTCCGGAATGGCGATGCCTAATTTTTCATAATGATTCACCCAGTTTTTGTGGAATGCTCCAGTTTGTGGATTTTTAAAAGTCATCGGATTCAGCTTGAATAAGCTATCCTTTTTATAGATTTCATAAATCAATTCAGAGCAATAGATTTTGTCATCGCCATAAATATATCCGAAGTCGTAAGGCATTCCCAAGAAAGAATTTGCCGTTTCAATGGCTTTTTCTTTTTGAGTTAAGTTCACTCCCTCGATTCGAAAAATATCAATTTTTGAGTTGCTACGATCTTTCTGGAAAACTTCCAATGACTCTTTCACAACGTTCTTTTTGGTAGACGCATGATATATAAAAACCTCGTTATTAACCACTTCACAAACACCAACATGGGTGTAATTGGCCAAACCATTTTTTTTAGTCACATCATTAATGGCCCGACTCAAATCGCTTGAGGTATCGTCTACAAAGATCAAATCACCGGTTTGGATTGTTGTCGGTTGTTCGCAGGAAACAAAGACTACAACAACTAAGGCAATGCAGTGCTTTCCGAAGCTCAAAAGGGTTTGTGAAGACGCGGATTTTCTATTCATGATTTGAGATAAGTAATGAGCATCCAAA
>CAYFJL010000044.1:14457-17657 GCA_964343335.1 uncultured Polaribacter sp.
TTGCTTCATAATGTGCCGAATATGGCTGGTTGTTCAAAATAAAGTGGATGTGTTGCCCTTTTCCGGAGTTGGCCAATTTGGTGGCATTTGGTCCTTGAGTTTGTGCTCCAAGTTCGTAGTTCTGAACATCGAATTCAAAATTCACTTCACCACTTTCCATTCCGCTAGTGCTTTCAGGTGTTTTTAATTGCAATACGGCATCCGCATAGGCCGGTGAATCATTTAGTTTTTCTAAAGTGATGGCTGGTTTTTCAACCTTAGGTTTGGTGGGTTCTGTTTTACAGGCTGCAATGATGAAGCAGCCAACAGTCACCAGTGATAATAATTGTACTCTTTTCATGATGTCTGGTCTTTCGTTATACATTTTTACAAAGATACCGCTGAAACTAGAGAGTTGAACCCAAGAAAGTTTTAAGAAAATGTGAATAAATAGGAAGATTGGCTATTCTTTTTCCTTTTCTGCTTTGACTTACTTTTAAAAAGATGTAGAATTTCCTTAAATCTTTTCAAATTCCAAATGAATCCATCCATCCAAATCATTGGGTATTGGAGGGGATTCAAGACTCACGCCCAACTTCTCAAAGGCTTCGCTGGGTTTTAAATGTCCCTTGGGTCCGCGTAACATCCCTTCAACGAAACAAATGGCGCGTACTTCACCTTTAACCGTAAAGGTGTGTTTGTGGTAAAATCGTCGTTCATTCCAAAATAAAAGTTTCGTGGTCATGGTTACCGTTTCAAAAGCTCTTATCGATCTTTTGTATTTGATGGTTTCTTTGGTGGTTACGGGTGCCCAACCTTTTTTCAATGCTCCCGTTCGAAACTCAGAGTTGAACACTAGATTCCAACGCGCTAGGGCCATGTAATGATTATAGGTGTGCGTGAATAAAAGGGTCAAGTCGGTATCCAATAATGGAACCACCCAAAACTTTAAGGTTAAAGGCTCCAAAATACTTCGCTTCCTCGTGATAAAACTTTGTAAAATAACTCTAATAAATCGGAGGCGATACATCATGGAAAATACGTTCTATGGGTTGGCGGATTCTTGGTTAATGTCATTCAACCCACAAGATAATCTTTTTATACCACCATAGTGAGCACGCCCTTTACTCCCTGTTTTTGGCAATTCGGAACCCGAATCCGTCTGTTCGAATATTCGTGGGTGATTGGTATCGTACCTCTGGCATATGAATACCAAATTTTAAGGGTTTCCCTGACTTGTCATAAGCGTTGTAAAACCAACTCACTCCTTTCGATATTTTATCGGTTCCCTCTGTAGGCCCTTGCGGATTTATGAGAGGCACCAAGCTATCTAGTTCTGGATTATACCAATCTGAGACCCATTCGCTCAAGTTTCCTGTCATATCGTGAATGCCAAGTTCGTTTGATTGTAACAGTCCCACTTTGTGGAATGTTTTGTTGGAATTTTCTCCGACCCAACCAATTTCAGCAGGGTCATCACTTCCACTGTATTGATACCCCTTACTTTTTTGTCCGCCTTTGGCCGCATATTCCCATTCGGCTTCTGTGGGTAATCTGCCACCTGCCCATTTGGCAAAGGCATTGGCTTCTTCCCAAGTGGCAAACATAGGATAGCCATCTTCCCATTGGTAGTTTAAGGGTTCCCCCAAAGCACTTTTGGCGGGTACATCGGGCATTTTTCGTCCCGTGCTTTCACAAAATTCTCGAAATTGTTCTACTGTGATTTCATATTTGCTGATGTAGAAGTCGCTCAGTTCAACCATGCGATTCGGACTCGTAAAGTTGTGAATCGTGTCTTTATTCGGACTAATCACAAACTGGTTTTTTCCTTGTTCGAAAGTTCCTCCTTCTACTAAAATCCAATCGATTTTAGGTTTTTTCGGATGGGGTTGACAACCGAATAAAAATAGAACAGCGGCTAGTAGGATGTATCTCATAATGTTACAAGATTGTGGTATTTAATTTCTCGTTTTTCGATTTCAACCACTTTTCCGTTTAAAGATTTATGTCTTTCCAACCATTTGTTATTCGCATCAATTTTAACATAGTTCCAGATAAAAGCTTCAGTATAATTATCTGCTTTATTTTCTACGTTGATAGAAGTTACGTTGTCTAATGAATCGTAGCGAGTAACTAAAATTGTATAGATTTCATCCTGAATGGTTCTAGTTTGATGAATTTCTTTTTTGTCTTTATTCCATGTGAAATCATCTTGTAAAATCAATTCATTGGATTGATTATATCTCAATCGTTGTTTAATTTTTTTTAGGCCGTCGAAATAATAAAGTTTTTCAGTGGAGATGGGTTGGCCGTCTTCAGTTGTGGTTTTGATTTCAACAAGGTTTTTTTTCACCTGATGCTTGAAGGTGTCTTTTAGTAGTAAGGTGCTGTCTTTAGCATAGTGAAGCTTGCTAATTTCCAACTCGTTTTCATCAAAACTTAGGGTTTCAAATCCCGACAACTTTAATTCCTTAGAATTCTCTGGATTTATCACATAGCTAAAAGTCGTTATGGATGCTATCTTTTTCTTAGGTTGCGGAACAAGGTTGTTTCCTTCTTTCTTACAAGCATTAAAAACGAATAATAGAGCTAAAAGGTAGGTTAGTTTTTTCATAATTATAAGATTGTCTCCATTGAGTTTACTCCTCTAAAATAAAAAAAGCGCCCGAATAAGGCGCTTTTGTACTCAAAAGAATATTACGTTTAGTGATGATTTCTGTAATACTTTTTCTTTGCTTTCGGCATTACAACAGCATCAATTTCGTGAATCACTCCATTCTTTCCAACGATGTCTGTTTTAACGATTTGACTGTAGTTTCCTTTTTTGTCTTGCAACCAAATTTTTCCGTTTTTCTGAATCACCTTTAAGCTTTGTCCGTTTAACATGGTGATTGAGGTTTTCCCGTTTCCAAGTTTTAAAGCAGATACAACATCTTGTGCTCTAATATCTTTCGCAACAACGTGATATTGTAAAATGTTCGCTAAGGTTCTTTTGTTTCTGCTTTCTAACAAGCTATTCAAAGTAATTTCATCAATCTTGCTGAAAGCAGCATTGGTTGGAGCGAAAACGGTAAATGGTCCTTCACCGCTTAAAGCGTTTACAAGATCAGCGGCCTTTACAGCAGCTACTAAGGTTGAGAAATTTTTGTCTGAAGCAGCAATTCCAACTACCGTTTTTTGAGCGTTTGCAGCGATACTAAAACCCATTGCAACGATCGTAC
>CAYFJL010000045.1:0-17439 GCA_964343335.1 uncultured Polaribacter sp.
GAGTATTTTGCTTCAAACTAACAAAAACAATGAGAAAAATTATTCTTTTTAGTGCTATGGCCCTTTTGTTTTCAATAAAAGGCATCGCACAAACTACAGGAGGAATTACAACGGCTGCACCATTCTTACTTATCCCACCAGATGCTCGCGCAGGAGGTATGGGAGATATGGGGGTTGCTACGTCTGCTGATGCCTTCTCACTTTTTCACAACCCAGCGAAGATGGCTTTTGGAAGCCGACAAGTATTTGCAGGTTTAACCTACTCGCCATGGCTTAGAAACCTTACCGATGATATTTTTATTGGTAGTGCTTCTTACATCAATCGTTTTGATGAAAACTCGGCTTGGGGAGCAGAATTCAGGTATTTTTCTCTCGGTGAAATCAATTTGACCGACAATCAAGGGAATCCGAATGGATCTATCAATCCGAATGAATTCGTGATTTCTGGTGCGTATTCATTGAAATTGAGTGAAACTTTCTCTATGGGGGTTGGCTTGAAATATTTGCGTTCTAATTTGGCCTTCAACGGTACGGCAGGTAATGCATTACAACCGATTAATTCTTTCGCAGTGGACATTTCTGGTTACTACCAGTCTTTTGAAGAGAACTACGGAAGTTTTAATGGTCGTTATAGAATCGGATTCAACATTACCAACATTGGTCCGAAAGTATCTTATGTTCCTGGTGAAGAAGACTTTATTCCAACCAACTTGAAGTTTGGTGGAGGTTTTGACTTTATCTTGGATGACTATAACATCATTTCGACCAATCTTGAATTTACCAAGTTATTGGTACCAACACCACCATTACGTGATGCGAATGGAAATGTAGTGGAAGGAAAAGATGATAATGTAGGTTGGATTAGTGGTATCTTTCAATCCTTTGGTGATGCACCAGGCGGATTTAGCGAAGAGTTGCAAGAATTTACTTGGGCCTTGGGTGCTGAGTATTTGTACAACAACGCTTTTGCCTTACGTGCAGGTTACTTTAATGAAAGCGAAGTGAAAGGTAACCGTCAGTATTTTACTATTGGAGCTGGATTTAGAACCAATGCTTTGAATGTAGACTTATCCTACTTAATCAATTCATCGGATGTGAACAATCCATTGGAGAATTCATTGCGATTCGGATTGTCGTTTGACTTAGGTGAGATTTATGACGATTATTAATCGAATCAAAAAATAAATGAAGAAAGCAGTCCGAAACGACTGCTTTTTTTTACCTTTAAATTGATGAAAAAAATTGATGTCAGTACCAAAGCTGTTCAATTTGAATCGGTAGCTGAATTGTCAGCTCAAGAACAGGACTTATTTTCAAAGGCTGTCGAGGCACAACAAAATGCCTATGCGCCCTATTCAAAGTTTCATGTGGGTGCCTCTGTGTTGCTGGAAGATGGAACCATCGTTACCGGTAACAATCAGGAGAATGCTGCATATCCGTCAGGTATGTGTGCAGAACGCGTTGCCATCTGGAAAGTAGGTTCTTCTTATCCCGATAAAAAGGTATTGGCCATTGCTATTGTTGCCGGATCAGAATTAAAATCGGTAGATAGACCTGTAGGACCTTGTGGTGCTTGTCGTCAAACTATTTTGGAATACGAAATCAATCAAAAAGAGAATATTGAGTTGTTATTTAAGGGTGACAAAGGACCCATCATCAAGGTAAAATCCATAAGCGATTTACTTCCCTTTAATTTTGATAGTTCTTACTTGTAAAAAAGTAAAGGAAATACTTTTACTCTTAAATCAATCTGTTATTTTTGCACATGCAACAAGACTACGTACTTATTTTAGACTTCGGTTCTCAGTATACACAACTCATTGCACGACGCGTGAGAGAACTGAACATTTACTGTGAAATTCATCCGTATAACAAAATTCCCGAATCTTTAGAAAAGGTGAAAGCTGTGGTGCTTTCTGGAAGTCCGAATTCGGTAAGAGGAGAGCAGGTATTGCATCCTGATTTATCGAATATCAAAGGGAAGATTCCCTTATTGGCCGTTTGTTATGGAGCACAATACTTAGCGCATTTCTCGGGAGGAGAAGTGGCAGAATCCAACACACGTGAGTACGGAAGAGCCAACTTGTCTTTTATCAAAGGAGGCGAGGCCTTTTTTGAAAATATCCCTTGGGAGAGTCAAGTGTGGATGAGTCATTCGGATACCATCAAGCACCTACCGACCAATGGTGTTTTGTTGGCAAGTACCAATGATGTTGAAAATGCAGCCTATCGTATTGACGGAGAAGATACTTATGGAATTCAGTTTCATCCAGAAGTGTACCACTCAAAAGACGGTAAGCAAATCTTGTCGAATTTCTTGGTAAACATTGCGAAGGTTTCGCAAACATGGACCTCAGAGTCCTTCGTAGATAGTACGGTTGCTGATTTAAAGGCACAACTCGGTGATGATAAGGTTGTTTTAGGACTGTCTGGAGGTGTAGATTCTACCGTAGCTGCGGTATTGTTGCACAAAGCCATCGGTAAAAATCTCTATTGCATCTTTGTAAACAATGGTTTACTTCGAAAAAATGAATTCGAAAACGTATTGGCGCAATACGAAGGTATGGGCTTGAACGTTAAAGGTGTAGATGCTTCGGCATTGTTTTTGAAGAATCTTGAAGGGATTTCTGAACCTGAGGCAAAACGTAAATCCATCGGAAATACTTTTGTGGATGTGTTTGATGATGAAGCGCATCAGATTCAAGATGTAAAGTGGTTGGCGCAGGGTACTATTTATCCAGATGTGATCGAATCAGTATCGGTGAATGGAGGTCCTTCGGCAACGATTAAAAGTCACCACAACGTAGGTGGGTTGCCTGATTTTATGAAATTAAAAGTAATTGAACCGTTGAATACGATTTTTAAAGACGAGGTAAGAAGAGTAGGGAAAACCTTGGGAATTTCTCCAGATATTCTTGGCCGACACCCATATCCAGGACCTGGATTGGGAATTCGTATTTTAGGAGATATTACTGCCGATAAAGTGCGAATGCTACAAGAGGTTGATTATATTTTTATCAACGGATTGAAAGAGCATGGATTATACGACACCATTTGGCAAGCCGGAGCGATGTTGCTTCCAGTAAATTCAGTTGGGGTCATGGGTGATGAAAGAACCTATGAGAAGGTGGTTGCCTTGAGAGCTGTAGAAAGTACCGATGGAATGACCGCCGATTGGGTAGATTTACCCTACAAGTTTTTACAAAAGATATCAAATCAAATCATCAATAATGTGAAAGGAGTAAACCGAGTGGTATATGATATTAGCTCGAAACCTCCTGCAACTATAGAATGGGAATAGCCTTATGAAGCAATTGAAGTTTTTAGTTTTTTTATGCATCCTATCGTTTACCGTTTCTTGTGGTCAGCAAAAACGCTACATCCAATACAAGGTTAAAGAAGGGGAGACCATGAGGGTCATTGCCAAAAAATTAAAAATGAAAACCAAGGCTTTGAAGCGTTTGAATCCGGATGTGGCTAGTGAGCCAAAGTCCAATTCATTTATTGTGGTTCCTGAATCCAATTTGTTGCGTTTTCAAAACAGTGATCAATTCAAGGCTATTGAAAAGAAACAGGATTCCATCAATGACATTGTAAAGGCCGAACAAATCAAAAAGGATAGCATTGCGGCCGTAAATGCCCAGTTTATTACCCATGAAATTGCAAAAGGTGATACTTTTTATAGTTTGACCAAACGGTACAATGTGCCTGCGGACACACTATTTGCCTTGAATCCAAGATTGAAAAACGGACTCAAATTAGGAGATACCATTCGGGTGAAGAGAGTGGTGTTAACAGACAATCTTGAAGATGTCTTTTATTATAGCGATTATATCGATCCTGCGACGGAAGTGAAGATCGCCATGCTTTTACCATTTAATGCGCAAAACTACCAGGCCGATACTTTAACGCCTAAAGAGATATTCACTGGTAATGCAAGGTTGCTTAATATTGCGACAGATTTTTATTTGGGAGCATCAGTGGCTGTTGATTCCTTGCGGAGCAAGGGAGTTAAGATTGACGTGAATGTATACGATACAGGAGATCCACGAAACAATATGGTGGGTTCTGTGATTGCAGGAAGTTCGTTGAATGATAACGATGCCATCATTGGACCATTGTTTTCTAATCAGGCCCAAACTGTTGCCGCCAGTGTAAGTAGACCTGTGATATTCCCGGTGTATTCGAGAAGTCAATCTCAATTTGCTTATGGGAATATTGTGAAAACGGCTACAGAGAAGGACGTATTTCGACAAGAGTTGGAAAACTATATCACGAGTACTTTTTCAAGCGGAAATATCATCATTGTAAGCGATGGAAAAGGAGCGAGCATGCAGGATGCCAATTTGATCAAGTCGGCATTATCTTATACCGATAGTATATCTTCTATTAACATTCTTTTTCCGGAAGAAGGGTTTATTGATAAGGAGAAGTTTACCAACATCATGAAACCCAATACCCAGAACTGGATTGTATTGGCTACGGATGATCAAGTGACCATTTCCAGTACGATCAATAGCTTGATTAGTCTTCCAGAGGAAACAACCGCGAAATTGTTGGCCTATAATAGAACAGCTGCATACGATAATTTAGACAACAAGAAGTTGGCTCAATTGAAGTTTGTATATGTGACCGATGAGTTCGTCAATGAGGAATCTTTGGGAGTGCAGTCTTTCAATGCAATGTATCGCAAAAAGAACAAGACCTTACCTTCTTTTTATGCTACCAAAGGATTCGATATTACTTATGACATTCTGATCCGTTTGGCTTCAGGAAAACCATTGAATACTACGTTTCAAGATGGACCATCCTATCGTGTGGAAACCAAATTTGATTATCGAGGAACATCCATGACTCCGTCTAACAGAGGCTTGTTCGTGATTGAGTTTAATGAAGATTTATCGCTGACTAGAATCAAATAGAAACTTAGATTCGTTTCATTTGCTGCTTCAACATTTGCATTTGCTCTTTCAACACACCGTGTTTATCAAGCTTTTTTGCTTCCGCTAACAAGGTAGTTGCTTCGCGCTTTCTTCTTTTGGTCATGGCAATACCTGCCAATTGAAGCTTTGCCATCGCAAGGTCAGTATCCATAGATAAGCCTAATTTAATAGCGCGCTTGAAATATTTCTCAGCTTTGGTGATATTGGTCTGACTCAACATCACACCATGTAAATAATTGAAGTAGCCTTGTTGTTTTTTAACCAAAGCCGCCTCTGGATTTTTAATGTAATCCAACCATTTTTTTGCACCTGCAAAGTTTTGGCTTCTAAGTTGTAAAAAGGCCAATAGAATAAACTCGTTTTTAAAATAAAGGAAAACAAAAATCCCTGCTAAAAGCACCAATGAGATTCCGTTTCCAATATGTCCTTGGGTAAATTCATAAGCTGCCCAAGCCGTGATTAAAATTGCGATGACGAGTTTTATATTTTTATGAAACATACTTGCTTAATTTGACCAACAAAAATAATTAAATAATACGATTAGCGATTTACTTTCGGTAATACTTTCGATTTTGAATCCATGCCAATGTACCAATAATCGCTACGAAGGCTACTGAATAATATACAGAACTCGGTGTGATTACACGATCACCACTTGCATAAGAATGCAATCCGGCTAAGTAAAAGTTTACCCCGAAATAGGTCATCATGATGGATGCGTAGGCAATTACCGACCAAAGGTTATAGGTATATTTTCCTCTCAATCCAGGAATCAAACGCATGTGTAATACAAAGGCGTAAATCATAATGGATATCAATGCCCAAGTTTCTTTTGGATCCCATCCCCAATAACGACCCCAACTTTCGTTGGCCCACATTCCGCCTAAGAAGTTTCCAATGGTCAACATAATCAAACCTACCGTCACCGCCATTTCATTGACGATGGTAATTTCTTTGATGTTGATTTCCATTTTCTTTTTGTTCTTCTTATTGGTGAAAATGATTAAGAACAAGGCCACAACCCCAAGGATCATTCCCAAGGAAAGCGGTCCGTAACTGGCTACGATAATCGATACGTGCACCAAGAGCCACCAAGAATTCAATACAGGTTGCAGATTGGCGATTTCTGGATCCAGCCAACTTCCGAGTGCGATCATTAGAATGATGGCTGTCACGAAGGCTGCTGCACTTATGGTTAAAGCTGATTTTCTACCCAAATACAATCCGAATAAGAGGGTTGCCCAAGCCACATAAATGATACTTTCATAGGCATTAGACCAAGGCGCATTTCCGCTGATGTACCAACGAGTAATCAATCCTAAGGAATGTAACAGAAACAATGCGATAACCACTCCGATAAGGAATTTCACTACAAAGTTTACCCATTTCTTTTTAGAGAAAATTTGTACAATCACGAAGGCAATTAACAACACACTCACCATGGCATAGTACCTGAAAAGTCTGCTGAACACATTGAATTCATTGTAAGCAATTTCAGCCTCAATTTTGTTTTCAGAAGGATATACGGCTGCACCTTTTTGCATCTGGAATTTTTTGATTCCGTCTAAAATCTGGTCAGCTCTTGAGTAGTCATTCGTTCTTTTTGCCGATTGTAATAATTGCACATATAGAGGCAATGATTTTCGCACGAATAAAGAATCCTGTGCATTGAATTTGGCGTCAAAGGTTTCAGGCTGTGACACCCATTTGTTGTTCTCATCCTCAGGAATCGGATATATCTTCATGATTCCGCCTCCAATGGCACCATACAGCAAGCCGATTCTTCTATCGATTTTGATGAGGTCTTTTTCAAACTTATTCTGAATCTTTTTCTTCTGAGCTTCGCCTACTTTTTCTTTGATTTTGTATTCGCCTCGAGGCGTAATGAAATCAGACAATCGCGCTCGAAGTGCATCTTTTGGTAATCCAAGGAATTCGCGAATTTCGGTATTTCCTTCTTCCAAATAAATGATAGGTACTTCAAACCATAGTCTTGGGTTTTCAATAATGGATAACAAAACTTGACTCGGTTTCATTCCATTGAAATCTTCGGTCTGGGTCACTTTTCGAACCACTTCAGAAGCAAAGGTATGGGCAGGTTTCATTCGACCACCCACATCTTGAATCACCAAACGACTGAATTTTTCGGCGTGTTCTACAGAAACCATATTGGCTTTTAGAATCGAGTCGATTTGGGAGTCAGATATTCTCTGGCTATCATGGTCTTGATGTTGTGCAAAACCAGTTGTTGTGAAGAAAAGCAGTGCCATAGCTGTCAATGTTGCTTTCTTCTTTCTAATTTTTTTCAAGCTCTTGCGTAAATCGTCAAATCGCGTTTTTGGTGCGAATAGAATACTGATCATCCCGATGTATAGGAACGAATAGCCCAAGTAGGTGATAAAGGTTCCTAGAAAATCGTGATTTACAGAGAGATGCGTTTCTTCGGTCGGACCCGAAAGATCGTAACTCGATTGGAAGAATTTATACCCACGGTGATCTAGTATGTGATTCATGTAGATGCGGTAATCAAAGGTTTCTTCTGGGTCGATGACTGTTACTTCAGAGGCATAAGAAGCCGCACTTTCTGAACCTGGATATTTTTCTAGTTGGAAATCATTGAGCTTCACACTAAAAGGTGTTTCCAATAATTTGGCACCATACCACATTCTAAAATTGAGTCCGTCTACGGTAAAGCTTTTGGCATTATCACTCACGTATTGTCCGCCTGTAAGTTCCACGCGCTTGGTTTCGTTTTCTGTAGAGACATTTAAGACAATTACATCAAGGGCTTTGTCACTTTTTGGACCGCGAATCATTTGCATGCTTCCCTTTCCAGGGTATTGAGGCACTACAAATGGCAGACCAGCCACATTGTAAAGCGATCTTAGTTTGAAGTCTTGCACTACTTCTTTTTCCACTGTTCCTTTATCCATGGTGGCCATTACCTGAAAGTTTCCATCGCTTTTGGTTAGGATTTTTAAAGAATCGTTGCGTTTGAAAATATTGATGGTGGCATTTTGTTCTTCGGTATCGTAACCCACTAAAATGTTGTGGATATTTTGAATGGTTCCGCGTTTGATGTAATGCTCGTGTCTCGACCCACCAGAGGATTCCACCAAGAATAGGAATTCTTCACCGTTTTCGTCGGCAATGAATTTATTCTCTGCCCATGGAATGTAATCCACAAGTTCAATGTCGTAAGCCTTGCCTTTAAAATCGTCGTTGATAGACCATGAATTTGATCCCCAAGCAGAAAGTACAATGGGGTCGTGTTTGGTCTTCTGAACCTGACCATCATCCACCACAGTATTGACGTAGGTTGTTTCTGACAAAAACTGATTGGTAGTTTCCCCTTCATTGATCAGCATAATGCCCTCATAACCAACATAACGGGTGATGGCTGCTCCAAGGATGATGAAGATGAAAGCTAGGTGAAACATTAATACTGGCCATTTCTCTTTTCGAAGCAAGCGATATCGGAAAATATTTCCTGTGAAATTGATGACAAACAATCCCATGATTCCTTCAAACCACCATGAATTGTAAATCAGTGCTTTTGCCGTCTGGGTACCAAAATCATTTTCGATAAAGGTGGCAATTCCCATGGCGATGGCGAATGCAAAAAACAAAACAGCCATTAGACGGGTGGAGAAGAGAAATTCAAGGTACTTTTTCATAAATCGTCATCTGTAAAAACTCAGGCAAAAATACGGATTAGACCTCGTTTTTTTAAACTTTAAAAGCACATTTTGATGCTTTTAAGAATTTCTTTAGTTTTGGTTGCCTATGCTTCAAGAGAAAACCATTTCCCCTGATTTTTCCATTCGAAATTTTCGAGATTTTCCTGAAGAAATTCAGGCGATCAAAACCAAAGCTTTTTCTCATAGTATTTTGACTCCGAAGGCTCAAGAATTGGACGATGCTGGGTTGAAGTGTGGGTTGTTTTGGAAAGGTGAATTTAAGGCTGGTATAACATTGGGTGATCAAGAAACCTTATTAGAATGGAGTAGAGGGGGAATTCTAATAAATTCCGAATTCCATTATTTCCAAAGAGGATTTATTGGTGATAATATCAAGGTAGGTTCTGGAGGTAATTACATCTTAGCTTTGATGCTGCATGTTATAGACTCTTCAACCTATTACTTAAGCGTAAAAAAAGAAACCAACGGTGTTAGATTTTTATTTGAAAAACTGAATTTTGAATTTATAGAGGAATTTGATTCAGTTCATCAAATGGGTGAAGCTGTTCGGCTCAATCTTTACCGATATAAATTTAATTCAGCAAAATTAAGTTTAGAAAGAGAAGCTATGTTAAACTCTATAACTTTGATTAATGCTTAAGAATTTTTATTGTCTTTATGACTCAACTTCCACAAGTCTCAATTTAGAGGAACGAGTTTCATCACTAAAATTTTCCTGTCAAAAACAAGGAGTACGATTTTTCGGGTTAGACCAACAGAACTTAGAATTAGGTTTACCGGTTTTAGGTGAGAAGGATGGTATTTTTAATATTGCTAAAGGTTCTTATTTGTTGGAAACCCAGCTTTTGAATGAGAAGGTGAAATCTATTTATCGAACTTATAATCATCTGAATCAAAATGATGATAGTAATATCTTAACATTTGAGCTTATTAAGAAAGGATTTAATTTGCCAAAGACAATCTTTTTACCATCAACATCAACAAAACTTCAACTTGAACAAATTAAATCTCTTGGAGGATTTCCAATAATTCTTAAAACTTTCGGGAATAGTTCTGGAGTTGGAGTTATGAAAGTTGATAGCTGGGCTTCATTTCGTAGTTTAAAAGATTATCTCTTTAGTATAAATGAAAAGTTTATGATGAGAGAATTCATTGATGTTGATTATTCTGATAGGGTGGCTGTGCTTGGAGATAGGGTTTTGTATGTTTTAAGGCGACCAAACAAAGAGGGTGATTTCAGAAGTGATGGATTTCACAAAGAAGTGAAGGAAGTAGAATTATCCGGTGAACTGAATGATTATTTTGTAAAAGCTGCACACGCATGTAATTTTAATTTTGCAGGATTAGATATTATATACAATCGATTCGGAAAACCATACATATTGGAGGTAAATGCACCATTTAATTTCGCAGCGAACGAAAAGAAGTTAGGTAGAAGTATATCCATGGAACTAATAAGATGGATGAAAGAAAATCATTGATGAACGTAAATATTGATTTCGCCCGATTATCTGATATTCTCGAGAGTTCGGAAATCATGCAATACTGGTATAGGGTGCAAGACAAAAGCAAGGGCTTTTTATTTGGAGTTCCTTTTACGGAAAAAGAGCTGCAACTAATGATGGACCATAAAGCAATTTTTGTAGCCAAAAATGAAGCTGTCGTTTTGGGGTATTTTTTGATTGATGAAATCACCGACAATGAGACCACTCAAATGAATAAACAATTGTTGGATGAAATCTATGACAAAGACTTTTTTGGTTATGATAAGGCAGATCTCATACCCAGAGCTCAAATTGCAGTTGGGCCTAATTGCCAAGAGAATGTTTCCAGAAAGTTAATGGATTTTTTCAAAGAAAATTACCAAGGACCTAAAAAAGCCATGTTCTCCATTGTGGCCAGAGACAATCCGAATATTCACGTTCATATTCGAAACGGAGTGGAAGTGGTTTTGCAAGATGAAAGATATTATTACGTTCTATTCAAATTAGATCAAAAAGGAAAATGCGTTTAGAAAGAATTAAGTTTTCTGAGTATAAGAAAGAGATTACAAGTCTCAGGCAATTGGCATGGAAAGAAAGAACAAAATTTCCATCTGAAAATTTAATTATTCAAGATAAATTGGACGAATCAGACTTATCGATTCACTGGGGTGTTTTTAATGATCATGAGCTTATTGCAAGTTGCCGTGTTTCTATTTTATCAACCATAGAGCAATTACCATATAAAGATATCTTTAAGGATTTGGATTTGTTATTTTCACATAACTTCGCTTTTTATTCCAGGTTAGTTATACATCCAGATTATAGAAAAAAAGGTTTGGCAAAAGAACTTGATGAAATAAGAGTCAATGAATTAAAAAATCAAAACGTCAAACTTGCTTTGGCAACTGCTAGAGACTGGAGATTAAATTATTTAATTGGTGAAGGATGGAAAATGGTGAAACCAGTGGAGGAAGAATATGTTGAAAAATATAGCATAGGAAATACAACAATAATATGTTTTGAATTATGATTAATGTCGATTCGATAAAATCAATTTACCTTTTTATACTTGTCATTTTTGTAATTAGTGGAATCCAATTATTTGTTGAGGAATTAACTGAAATTGGATTGCTAGGGACTCAGATTCTATTTTGGT
This sequence comes from uncultured Polaribacter sp., assembly GCA_964343335.1. Classification (GTDB taxonomy): domain Bacteria; phylum Bacteroidota; class Bacteroidia; order Flavobacteriales; family Flavobacteriaceae; genus Polaribacter. The sequence goes on from CAYFJL010000045.1 coordinate 11,285, forward strand.
TATGTCTTTTCAATATTATATATGTAACCTCTAAGAATTTGATAACCAAATCATCATTTTTGCCTCAAAGTATCAAGGGACAGGTTTACCGATTTATTGTTGTTGGAATTGGGAATATCTGTTTGTTTTCGTCTTTTGAATATATCTCTGCAGCTTCTTTTAGTACACTAACCCGAATCGATATTCCAATAATCGTGCTCATAACAGCATTATCAGTGAAACAATCAAAAAGGAAAATTCGATTATCGGTCCTTATTTTAGCCGTAGTTGGATTAATACTTTACGAAAGTCAAGCTGTTGATGAAGACTTTTTTGGCTACATGTTAGTGATTCTTGGCGTGTTTGGAAATGTAATTAACACTTTATTGAAGAAAAAAATGTCCACGACAGAATCCATGGAAATCATCATTTTAGTGGGTTCATTAAGCGGATTGATATGGAGTTCTGTTTGGATGAATTACAAAGGGATATCAGTCTTTGAAATGAAAAGCATTTACATATTTGAAATTATAGCGCTTAGTGTTATGAACTTGACCCTGAATTATGTGCTAATTCATTTGTTTAGAAGGCATAGTGCAGAAGCTGTTCGCTTTCCCTATATCATTGCAGCAGTTCTTACAATGATTATGGAGATGATTATTGAACAAAAATTCTTTAGTTGGATTTTAATTTCCACCAATTTGGTGTTGTTATCCTTGATTGCAATATTATTGTGGAAAAGAAAGCCTAAAACTATTGCTGAAACTATACCCATATCAAATGATAAGTGATGAATAGTATTTACGATGATCTAAAATACGAGGAAGAAGACAAAGAGATGCTTGCTCAAGAATTGAAGCAATCCTTCAGTTTTGATTTTTCATTATGCAAAGTGTGGGCCCACGGCGAGTGCTTTGAAAATCATATCACAAAGGGGAGCATCATTGGAAATTACACCAATGGACAACTCGATGTCGCCTTTCAAAACTTTTCGCTTCCTGAATATGTGAAATCGTCATTTTCATTTAAGATTTTTTCATTAGGAGCCTACTATCATCTTTGGGTGGCCGATGAGATGCAAGCTTTCGTTGAACAAAAACGATTCAATGAACCCATGTTTTTAGGGTTGTATTTTATTGATGGTGAACTAGCCCTTGTGAATTTAAACATGTACGAAGAGAATGTACTCATCGAATTTTTTACGCAAGACGCCATAGAACGCATTGATGCTAAATTTGATGTTGATTTAAAGTCAATGAAGGAGTGGTAAAAACTATTTCTTACTAGGAATCGGAGGAGGTCCTTCAGGGATAATTGCCTTATACACCGCATCACCTTTGCGCTCTTTGTATTCAGCTTTTACTTTGGTCACCAAGTCATTATTTTCAAACAAATCCAACATGGTCATGCTCATGGCTTTGGCCGCATAGACCATTCCTTTATGTCCGATACTCATTCCACCACAGGCCACCACGGCCCATGAATGCCAAGGTGTGTCTTTTGGAGCCGTGGTAACTCGTAAATTGATATTGGCAACATTCCAACTCACATCACCGACATCGGTGCTTCCACCACCTGGATTTTCACGAGTTGCTTCCAGTGGTTTAATTTTGGCGTCCATTCCAATCAAAGGTTTCTTCGTAGCCTCTTGAATCTTTTTACCAAAAGCAATTTCTTCATCCGTATAGTTGATATCACCCAGCAATTCTAAATTCTTTTGCATGATTTTCCCACCTTCACGATTGACCAACACTTCGTAAATTCCGGAGATCAGGGATACTTTATAATCCACATTGGCTAGTATCGCAGCACCCTTAGCCATGGCCATCACACGTTCATACACAGGCATCATACCTTCTCGATTCGTATCTCTGATACGCACCCAAACTCTTGAATAATCAGGAACCACATTCACTACTTGTCCGCCATCCTGAATGTGGTAATGCATACGCACGGTTGGTTTAACATGTTCTCGGTAATAGTTAATTCCGGCCGTATACAATTCTAAGGCATCAGAAGCTGAACGTCCATTCCATGGATCTGCGGCTGCGTGGGCTGCCTGTCCGAAGAATTCTACTTTAAAATCAACCAGTGCTAAGGAGCTTTGTACATCCGATTCAGTAACTGCTGCAGGGTGCCAGCTGATGTTTACATCCACATCATCCCATAGTCCGGCTTTCACCATCCAGATTTTTCCAAAGAACTTTTCTTCAGAAGGCGTTCCGAAAAACTTGACGGTTCCTTTGATTTTTCCGGCCTCTATCATTTCCTTGATGGCAACAGCAGCTCCCAAACTACCAGAACCAAATAAATTATGACCACAGCCATGGCCGGGTGCTCCTTCTTTAATGGGGCTTTTCGTGGGTTTGGTATCTTGGGACAATCCCGGTAGCGCATCGAACTCGCCCAATACAGAAATCACGGGTTTTCCCGATCCATAGGTGGCTACAAAGGCCGTCGGAATCTCTGCAACACCTCTCTCAACTTTGAAGCCCTGTGCTTCGGCATAATCAGCTAGTATTTTTGCTGATTTGGTTTCTTCGAAGGCAGTTTCTGCATTCGCCCAAATGGCATCACTAATTTTAATGAGTTCCTTTTTGTGTTTTTCAACGGAGGCTAGTAAGGCTTTTTTATTTTTCGATAGCTTTTTTTGTCCGTAACTGGCTGATGCCATGAACAGGCATAGCGCAAAAAGGAATACATTTTTCATATGTGTTGGTTTAGTGTTAGTTACTCTTCAGTGGAATCAATTAGAATCTCTAATAATTCAATGGCCGCTTGAGCGATTTTCGTTCCAGGTCCGTAAATTCCTACAGCTCCAGCATCGAATAAGAATTGATAATCTTGCGCGGGAATCACACCGCCCACAATCACCATAATATCTTCTCGATCGTACTTTTTTAATTCGGCTACTACTTGAGGAACCAATGTTTTATGTCCGGCTGCTAAGGATGAAATCCCAAGGATATGCACATCATTTTCAACGGCTTGTTTGGCTGCTTCTTTCGGTGTCTGGAACAATGGTCCAATATCTACATCAAAACCTAAGTCGGCATAGCCAGTCGCTACTACTTTGGCGCCACGATCATGACCATCTTGACCTAATTTGGCAATCATGATTCGTGCGCGACGCCCTTCCATCTCAGCAAATTGATTGGATAATTCGGTCGCTTTTTTAAATAAGCTATCGTCTTTGATTTCTTTGCTATACACGCCTGCAATGGTTTTATGTGTGGCTTTGTGTCTTCCGAAGATTTCTTCTAAAGCATCAGAGATTTCTCCTAAAGTAGCTCTTTTTCGAGCTGCATCTACGGCTAAAGCTAGTAAATTTCCTTCACCTGTTTTGGCACATTGAGTCAATTTCTGCAATGCCTCCTTTACGGATTCAGAATCTCTTGCCGATTTTAGGTCTTCCAATTGAGCAATTTGAGATCTACGAACGGCATCATTATCTACTTCCAATATATGAAGCGGATCTTCTTGTTCTAGGGCATATTTATTCACCCCAACAATCACATCTTGATTGCTATCAATTTTGGCTTGCTTTTTCGCAGCTGCCTCTTCAATACGCATTTTCGGAATCCCTTTTTCAATGGCTTTGGTCATTCCGCCTAACTCTTCGACCTCTTGGAGTAATTCCCAAGCCTTGTTGGCAATCTCTTCCGTCAATTGCTCTACATAATAACTTCCCGCCCAAGGATCAACCGTTTTGGTGATGTGGGTTTCTTCTTGTAGGTATATCTGCGTATTCCGCGCAATTCGCGCTGAGAAATCTGTTGGAAGGGCGATGGCCTCATCCAATGCATTGGTGTGCAAACTTTGGGTACCTCCAAACGCGGCTGCCATAGCCTCAATGGTAGTTCTGGCTACGTTGTTAAACGGATCCTGTTCGGTTAAACTCCAACCACTGGTTTGTGAGTGGGTTCTTAATGCTAGCGATTTTGGGTTCTTCGGATTGAATTGACTCACAATCTTTGCCCAAAGCATTCGCGCTGCGCGCATCTTAGCGATCTCTTTAAAGTGATCCATTCCGATGGCCCAGAAAAATGACAATCTTGGAGCAAAGGCATCAATGTCCATTCCCGCTTTCAATCCAGTGCGGATGTATTCCAGTCCGTCTGCCAAGGTATACGCCAACTCGATTTCGGGGGTAGCTCCAGCTTCTTGCATGTGGTAACCAGAAATGGAAATCGAATTGAATCGAGGCATGTTTTTACTGGTATATTCAAAAATATCGGCAATAATTTTCATGGATGGTGTAGGAGGGTAGATGTAGGTGTTTCGCACCATAAACTCCTTCAAAATATCATTCTGAATGGTTCCCGACAATTTCTCAGGAGCCACTCCTTGTTCTTCTGCGGCAATAATATAAAAGGCCATGACTGGAAGTACAGCGCCATTCATGGTCATGGAAACCGACATTTTATCAAGTGGAATTCCATCAAATAAAACCTTCATGTCTTCCACAGAATCGATTGCAACACCTGCTTTACCAACATCTCCTTGTACGCGTTCATGATCGGAGTCATAACCACGGTGCGTGGCCAAATCGAAGGCAACTGACAAGCCTTTTTGTCCTGCAGCTAAGTTCCTTCGGTAAAAGGCGTTACTTTCTTCCGCAGTTGAAAATCCGGCATATTGTCTAATGGTCCATGGTCTTCGAACATACATGGTTGAATAAGGTCCTCTTAAATTCGGAGCAATACCCGCCACGAAATCCTCATGTGAAAATGCTGAATGCTTCTTAGATTCAGACTTTTTGATACTTATATGGTCAACTGATTTTCTTTTCATGATTCCTGATCTAAACGTTCTTTCTCTAATTTTTCTGCCAAGCGCTTTCTTGCAATCGGAATAACCAAGGTCTTGGTATTACGAGTTTTGGTAAACGGATACAATTGTAAATTGTCTTTCATTCGATCATCCGGATTCGGTTGGAAGTTGGTTCCTAGCAATCGCAGTTTTCCGGATTCGAATTTTTCCAACTCAGCTTCATGGCTTTCACTAATCTTGCGCTGAATAGTTCCTTCAAAAAGTTGAGATAAGAATCCGCCTCCTTTTTCAATCTGTTTGAAAATATCCAAAGCTTTTTCTGCCAATTGATCGGTTAAAGCTTCGATGTAATAGGTTCCGTCTACAATGTCTTTGGCCGATTCAAATCCGCTTTCATTGTTTAGTACCAATAGCTGATTTCTAGAAATTCGTTCTCCAAATTCATTAGAGCGATTGTAAATTTTATCATAAGGAAGATTGGCCACCGTATTTGAACTACCAAGAATGGCGCTCATGGTTTCGGATGTGGTACGCAGTAAATTTACGTTGTAATCGTAGATCGATTTGTTACGCAAACTTGGTGTTGTGAAAATATGAGCCTCGTGATGCTCAATTCCGAGGCCATCACACAAACTTTCCCAGAGAACTCGAAGTGCTCGAATTTTGGCAATTTCGAAGAAATAGTTACCTCCGACAGCAACTGAAAAACTGATTGACTTTGCCGCCTCACCGCCCAATAAATGGATGTATTCGTTTGCATGAGCCAGTGCATAAGCTAGTTGTTGAGTTATGGTGGCTCCCGCGTTTTGATAGAGGTCTAATGAAACGCAAAGGACACTTTTACCCTCACTCAAAAGACTTTTGATGGTAGCGATATCATGTTGTTGGTTTTGAAACCAATTGCCCTGTTCAGCAAGCTCACCAATCGGATCGATTTGAAAAATCGTTTCGCGATCTCCACAGAATTGAATGACTTCTTTTACAAAACCAGCATCTAAAAATTGCAGTGTAAAGTAAAGGTTTGTTCCAGCTTCTATGCCAGAGAGTAAAGTGTTAAAATCAAAAGTTTTCGTAGCAACAAACTGAATGGCCGTTGCTCCTTTTGATAAGGCATCACTTGCAATCTTATTCGCAATTTTTTCATCATCAACAAAAACAGACTGACAAACCTTGTAGGCTTTGAAAGTGGTTTTTACTTCTTGTTGTGATCGATCTTCCTTGGTGTAAAACGGTTTTACGTCAATGCCTTCCTCAGTTTTCCAAATTAAGGTGTCATTGTAGTCGGCTCCTTTTAAATCTACTTGAATTTTTTGTTTCCAAGCTTTGGGAGCGACCGGGTCAAAGGATGTAAATAAGTTTTCAGACATCATTTTACGGTATCAAATTCGATTATATAAATGTCT
>CAYFJL010000046.1:0-17148 GCA_964343335.1 uncultured Polaribacter sp.
ATATCTTTAAGCATCAACCAATTACTCTTTTACAATGTCAAAATTTAAAATCGAAGTAAAATGGGCAATCATTTTTATTACTACCATTTTGGGCTGGAGTGTTCTTGAAAAAGTAGCCGGATTGCATGACAAGAATATTGAAATGCATGCTACCTTTTCCGCATTCTTTATGTTGCCTGCCATACTGGTCTATTTCTTAGCCATTCGAGATAAAAAGCACAATTATTACGACGGAAATATGAATTTTTCACATGGCTTTATGGCTGGGCTCTGGGTGACTATTTTTGTAGCTATCTGTAATCCTTTGACCCAATGGCTCATTTCCTTTGTGATTACTCCTGAATATTTTGAAAATGTAATTGCTTACAGCGTAGAAAATGAAATGAGTACACTTGAAGAAGCTACAGCATATTTCAACTATCAAAGTTATGTGATTCAAGGCACCATAGGTACGCTCATCATCGGAATTGTCACCTCTGTGATTTTGGCCTTACTGCTAAAGACAAGAAAAAGGTAGCATCTATTCTTGATAGAAGGTTCCCTCGGTCATTTCACTAAAATTCATTGCGGTTTCGATAAGCGCTAAATGCGAATATGCCTGCGGGAAGTTCCCTAACAATCGTTTTGATTTAAAGTGAATATCCTCACTAAAGAGTCCTAAATGATTACTGTAAGTTAAAAGCTGATCAAAGAGTTTTTTCGATTCGCGTTTTTGACCGGTTTTATACAATGCGTTGATATACCAGAAAGTACAGATGGTAAATGAACTTGAAGGCAATCCGAAATCATCTTTGTTTTTGTATCGGTAAAGCAACCCGTCGTTATTAAGTTCTCTTCCAATGGCTTTCACGGTAGCAATATACTTCGGATGTTTCCCATCAACAAACCCATAAGGCTCCATTAAAAGCACGCTGGCATCCATTTCTTTACTGCCATAAGATTGGGTGAATGCCTGAACATCTTCATTCCACGCATTCATAAAAATATCTTCTTTAATTTGGTTGGCTAGCGAATTCCAGCGATCCAATTTTCTATCTTTTCTGAATAACTCCGCCACTTTAATAGCGCGATCTATGGCCACCCAACAAAGAACTTTTGAGAAGGTAAAATGTCGATCTTCTCCTCTGAATTCCCAAATTCCCTTGTCGGCTTCTTCCCAGTGCCTTTCAACAATCCAAACGATTCCTTTTGTGATGGTCCAAAGCTCTTCACCATTATCAATATCTACAGAAAAGTTCACAATCTCTTGGTGAATCACATCCATTAAAATTCCGTAAATATCATTTTGACGCTGAATGTAAGCTGCATTTCCAATTCGCACTGGTTTCGATCCTTCATAACCATCTAAATGTTCAAGCTTGTGCTCGGTAAGTTCTTTTTCACCATTAATTCCGTACATGATTTGCAAGCTTTCACTTTTATCGGGAATTAAATCGATAATAAAGTTCAAATAACGCCAAACACTATTCTTATGACCTAACTGAGAAATCACCTTGATCACCATCGATGCATCCCGAATCCAACAGAATCGGTAATCCCAATTTCGTTCTTCACCAATTGTTTCAGGCAAAGACGTTGTGGCGGCAGCTAAGATGGCACCCGTCTTATCATAACTTAGCAACTTCAAAGTCATCGCGCTACGCATGATCTCGTCATTATACTTACTAAACTTGGTAGTTCTCGCTACCCAGTCATACCAATATACCTTGGTTCGTTCTAAATCAATTCGAGCGTTACCCATAGAGTACTTGATGATCTTCTCATTGTAGGTGATCAAAAAGAAGCTATCTTCGGTTAGCGTAATTCGCTTTTTATTCAGTACTGCGAGTTTATTGAAGTTGGTATACAGAAATAGATTGTCGTACATCTCACTATCCGTAAGACTTACAATAAAATTCTCTTTGTGATGATGCACGGTAACATCTTGAGCGTACTCTAGTTTGGGATCGTAATTGAAAACGATTTGCGGTTTTCCTGAAATCAATTTGAAATAGCGCACGATTTCAGGCGGATTGTGATACCCCACATTCGTAACGCTGTAACGTGGCATAAAATCATGAATCTGAAAAACACCTTTGTCGTTTTCAAAATGTGTGACAAGAATACAAGTGTTCTTGATATAATACTGTCTGATTTTGTATTCTTCTTCATTTTCAATAGAAAAACTCCCACCAATTTTATGGTCTAAAATTTTGGCAAAAACCGATGAAGAATTAAAGGCTGGCAGGCAACACCAATCGATGGAACCCTTATCAGAAACCAAGGCCGCACTCTGGCAATTTCCAATAATTCCGTAGTTTAAATTCTTCATATTTTCTGGGATTTTCTTTTAAGGCTCATTGATTTTTTCTAACTTTTGTGAAGTTAATAAATACCAACCAATAATGCCAAAAAACATCATCATTTCTAACAGGTTACCTGTACAAATTTCACTAGATAAAGCGGAGATTGAAGTAACCCCAAGTGTGGGCGGTTTGGCAACCGGAATGAAGTCTATTCACTCAGAAGGAAATAGTATCTGGATTGGCTGGTCGGGTCTTGAAAGTGATACGATCGATGTCGAAACTTCAGCAAGGGTGGATGAGGCATTAAAGAATGAAAAATGCGTGGCGGTGAATCTCACTGCCGCTGATGTCGAAGACTTTTATTTAGGATTTAGCAATAAGACAATCTGGCCGCTTTTTCATTACTTTATCGAATACACAAAATTCAATTTCAATCAATGGCAGGCCTACAAGGCGGTGAATCAAAAGTTCGCAGAAAAAGCTCTTGAGTTTATTGAAGACGATGACATTATCTGGGTGCACGATTATCAACTAATGATGCTCCCCGAACTTATCAAAAGGCACAAACCCAACGCTACTATAGGATTTTTCTTACACATCCCCTATCCTTCTCATGAAATCTTCCGAATATTTCCTTGGCGCGAGGAGTTGTTGAAGGGTATTTTAGGGTCGGACCTCATCGGAATGCATACCTATGATTACGAACGACATTTTTTAAGTTCTGTGAAGAGGATTTTAGGGTTGGAAGTTCACTTCAACGAAATCATCTATCGAAATCGCGTTATTAAGGTAGACTCTTTCCCCATGGGAATTGACTACAAACGTTTCCATGACGCGGCATCTGTTATTAACGATCGAAAGGAAGAAGATCAATCTGAATTGCAACAACGATTGTTGGATCATAAATCGAAAGATACCAATAACAAACTCATCCTCTCTATCGATAGGTTGGATTATACCAAAGGCATACCGAATCGTATCAAGGCCTTCGAATTCTTTTTAGAACGCTATCCAGAATTTCACGAAAAAGTACGTCTGGTGATGCTGGCAGTACCATCAAGATCAAACGTTCCTCAGTACAAGCGATTAAAAAAAGAAACCGACGAATTGGTAGGTCGAATCAACGGGAAATTTGCAACCATCAGCTGGACGCCCATATGGTATTTCTACAGGTCTGTGGCCTTTGAACAATTGATCGAATTGTACACCGCCTCCGATGTAGCATTGATTTCACCACTTCGCGACGGTATGAACTTAGTCGCTAAAGAGTACATCGCGACCCGAACAAAAAAAGACGGTGTTCTAATTCTAAGTGAAATGGCAGGTGCGGCCAAAGAATTGCACGATGCGATCTTAATCAATCCGAATAATTTTCAAGAATTCGCAAATGCGCTGAAAACGGCCTTAACCATGTCTACGCTAGAACAAATGACCCGGATGATTGACATGCAAAAACGAGTAAAACGTTATGATGTTGAAAAATGGGCGAGTGAATTTATTACAGCACTGAAAGAAACTAAAAAAACTAGTAAAGTAATCGGTGCTAAATATCTCAATCCGACAATTGAAGCCGAGACTATTGAGTCTTACAAATCAGCAAAAAATCGACTTTTGTTCATCGATTATGATGGCACTTTGGTTGGGTTCAAAAATGACCCTCAGGATGCGAAACCAGATCAAGAATTGTACGATCTTCTTGATTCACTGAACAATCAAAAAAATACAACCGTCGTTTTAATTACTGGAAGAGATAAAGAGACTTTCTCCAAATGGTTCAATCATAAAGAATACGCCTTGATTACCGATCATGGTGTTTGGGTAAAACAAGGATTTAACTGGCGAACAACCAATGTAATTAACCTCAACTGGATTGATAATGTGACTCAAATTCTTGAGAGTTTTGTAGATCGCACTCCTGGCACCTTTATAGAACGTAAAAGGTTTTCAGTTGCATGGCACTATAGAACAGCTGATGAGGAATTAGCATTGCGTAGAAAAATTGAATTGACCAATGTATTGATTAGTTTAACAGCGAACTCGGGTTTAAGTGTACTTGACGGGAATAAAGTGTTGGAAATAAAAAGTAGTTCTATCGACAAAGGAAAAGCTTGTACCCAATTTATGTTAGACAAGGAATATGACCATATCATCGCCATGGGAGATGACTATACGGACGAATTTATGTTTAAGGAACTTCCGGATACAGCTACCACCATCAAAGTTGGCTTAAAAAAGACCAGCGCCAAATATTTTATTAACGATCCGAATAGTGTTCGGGTACTCCTTCAGAAATTAGCAGATGCCATCCCCTCCAAAAAGTAATGTCACAAATTTGTATATTTAGTCACTTTAAATGACGTTTTGTGATGGAGAACTTTTTGAATTTTTTTGAAACCATGCCTTCTTGGCAAAAATTGCTGTGGATTTTCATTTGTATTTCTGCAAATTGGATAGTCGAATTGATCATTCCACTTGTTAAATTTGATTACAAGAAATGGAAACATGCAGGAACCAATATTGTCTTTCTTAGCATGGATTTGGCAATCAACCTTCTTTTCGGGGTTTTAACCTTAGGGATTTTCCTCTGGCTTCAAACGAACGAATTCGGAATCCTTCATCTTTTTGAAGCTCCTATTTGGGTTGAACTCTTAATTGCAGTTCTAGCATTGGATTTTTCTGCTCAATATTTAGTCCATTATTTATTACACAAAGTACCATTTATGTGGCGTTTTCATATGATTCATCATAGTGACACTACTGTGGATGCTACCAGTGCCACAAGGCATCATCCAGGAGATTATATGATGCGTGAAGTATTCGCATTGATTGTGGTAATCTTATTCGGAATTCCATTAGCATACTACCTGTTCTACCGTATGGCAACCGTATTTTTTGCATATTTTACCCATGCTAACTTTTATATGCCAGAAAAGATTGATAAGGTGTTAAGCTATGTATTTATCACTCCAAATATGCACAAATTTCACCATCATCACGAATTACCTTGGACCGATAGCAATTACGGAAACATCTTTTCTTTTTGGGATCGAATTTTCGGAACCATGACCTATGATGATCCAAAAAAAGTGCATTTCGGGCTCGATATTTTACCCGATGATAAGGATCAAGACATCTTGTATCAACTGAACATTCCGTTTAATAAGAATATCAAACTTAAAACTGATAAATGAAAAAATTAAGCTTTCTACTGTGTCTCCTCTCTTGGTCGGTAATTGGTCAAATAAATACAGAAATTCATGTGTATGACATCATTCAAGAAGGAAATCTAGTAAAGCTTCAAAACGGTGTCAACATTTCAAACAATAAAGGATACGACAATCAACCTTCCTTTTTCAATAATAACCAAGTTCTTTATGCTTATTCAAGAAATGGAGCCACAGACATTGTGCTTTATGATTTAAAATCAAAGACGCAAAAGTTCCTTTCTCAAACGCCCAATGGTGGAGAATATTCACCTCAACGAATTCCTGGAACGGATGATGTTTCTGCGGTTCGATTGGATGACAATGGATATCAGCGATTTTATGGGTACAACTCGGCATCGGGGAAGAACAAAGAACTCATTCAGAATTTAAAAGTCGCCTACCCTACTTGGTATGACAAGTCGACCGTGGTTGCTTCCGTGATTGTCAGCGAGAAATTAGAACTTTTCATTTGTGACTTAGCGAAAAATGAGTGCATCTCGGTTGCCAAAAATGTTGGAAGATTGGTAAAGAAAATCCCAGGTTCCAACTTAGTGAGTTTTGTCAGTCAAAATGAGAAAAAAGAATGGTTATTAAATTCTTTCAATCCTATTTCAAAAAGTATCAAAACCATCACAAATCTTGGCGAAACACAAGATGTTGCTTGGTTGCCTGACGGAACATTACTTTTTCCTCGAGGAAATCGAATTTACAAATTACATCCTCAGAAAGAAAAAGTGCCGACTTTGTGGTGGGGATTTACAAACGAAGACATCAACAATATTTCACGGATGAGCGTCAATCAAAGCGGAACTAAAATTGCGCTCACTGCTGAAGTTTCGCCACGTTATCTTGCTCAAGAACAATTGGATGCCTACAATAATCGTGATATTGATGCCTTTTTAAAACCTTTTGCAAGCAATGTAAAAGTGTATCGATATCCGAATTCTTTGAGTTACGAGGGAATTGATAATATGCGCAAACGTTACGAGCCGTTTTTTAAGAATACACCTGATCTGAACTGCAAACTTTTGAAACGAATTGTTTACAAGAATCAAGTGATTGATCACGAATTGGTTACCATCAATGGCCGTCAAATCAATGCAGTTGCCATTTATACCATGAAGAACGGAAAAATTACCACAGTTACTTTTCTATAAATCATGAAGTTTCTACAATCCAAAAACAGACTAGAAGCGCTAAGTGATGGCGTTTTTGCCTTCGCTGCGACCTTGATGGTTGTAGATGTGGGCAAGTCGACAGAATTACTTTCCCTGAAAGAAGAACTACCGAATTTTATAAGTTTTGCGGCCAGTTTTTTCATCATGATGGCACTTTGGAAAGTACACTATAACTTTTTTAGACGCACCAATTACATCGATGATCTCATTATTGCGCTGAACATGATCTTCTTATTTACGGTCTTGTTTTACATTTTCCCAGTGAAAGGACTGCTCGATTCGGCTTTGCAACAATCTCAAATTACAATTGATTCCTTTTCGCAATTATTTCAAATTTACAGCATAGGTTTTGCGATGATGTTTGGCAGCTTCTCGCTCATGTACCTGCGAGCCTATAAAAAGGATACTGATATTGAAAATCCCTATGTTTTATTGTTCTACACCAGACACTTTCTGATTTATGTGTTTGTGGGATTATTTTCGGCCTTATTGGCCAATCTCCAAATCGGATTACGTTATGGGGTCCCTGGATTTGTTTATGCCATTTTGGGAGTACTCTGTTATTGGCATTCAGTCGAGTTTCAGAAGAAATATTCTTTAGATTAGTTCATTCGATTCTGAAAATAGTTTTTCAGAACTACTATCTGTACAATAATCATAACAGCGCACAATAGAATCGCGTAGCTAAACGAATTAGAAACATCGAATGATAAAGATTCTAAAAGATTGGGTAATTCTAAGTTTGTATTAAAAGATAGATCAACCTTTTCTAAAAACTCTTGTGATCTCTTACCTGCCTTTATTGGAATGAAAAACAAGCTAATGATGGCAGCAATAATGATAAACCAAACTTTCTTTGAAATTAATGGCTCATAGCTAATCTTTTTCAAGGTACTCTGTGCCAAGATTGATTGCATGATCGAACTTGTAAAATCTATAGATGGCTTTTCAACTTCGATTTCCTGGATGTGCTTTTTTGCAAAAGCATCTAATTCATTGATGTGTTTATTTTCTCCCATAATGACTTATTAATTCGGGTTCAACATTTTCTTTTACCACGGATAGCAATCTTTTTCGAGCTCTATGCAGTTTCACTTTTACGTTGGCTTCCGATAAGTTGGTCACTTCAATTATTTCTTTCAAAGTTAACTCATCAAAATAAAACAACCATAACAAAGACCGTTCATCAGCCGGTAACTTATTCAAACATTCCTTCATCATTCTCGATCGATCCTGACGCTCTATTCCTTGAAGAATGGTTTCAACGCTTTGAATTTGATTCATGGTAATATCATTAATTTCATAAGTGTTTTGATGCTTTTTATTCTTCTTGATGGCATCCAAACAGGTTCTGTAAGCAATCTTATACAGCCAAGTCGAAAATTTAGATTCCCCTTTGAATTTATCAAGATTCTGAAAGCCTTTGATAAAGGTATCTTGACTTATTTCTTCCGCTTCCTCTTTGTTATTGGTCATTTTCAACACCATACTATAGATCATATCCTTGTAAGAATCTACCAAAAATGCATACGCATTGGTATCTCCTTTTAGCACCCTGTCTATATATTGTTGGTCGTTATTGATTGTCATTCGATATTAAGACAGAGAAGTTACTAAAAAGGTTACAACATTTTCATATTTTTTTCTTTCCCAATTACTAGGTATACAAATTCACACTTAAAAAAAATTAAAGTTTTTGTAACCTTCCTGAAAAATGTGTCGTCAAAGCTTCAGAAACAAATCATAAATTAATTTAAATAACAAACAATGGACGGAGAATTATTAATACCAATTAGCTTGTTTTTAGCAATTTTTGGAATCGTATACTTATACTTATCAACCCGTAACAAAGAACGCTTAGCATTAATTGAAAAAGGAGCAGACGCTTCAATCTTCATGAGTAAAGGAAGAAGAGGCTCGATGTTCGGCAAAATATTTATTCTAAATTTTGCTTTGCTACTGATGGGTATCGGATTGGGTGTTTTTCTAGCACTTTTATTAGAAACCTATACAACCATGAATTCAGACGCAATTTATCCAGCACTCATTTTCTTTATGGCAGGTCTCGGATTGTATGTTGGATTCACCATCACTAAAAAATTGGATCAGGAATAAACAAACAATTCAAATTCAATTCGAAAATCACCTCTAACTGGGGTGATTTTTTTGTTTAAAAAAGTCAGTATCTTAGTAGCAATCATAGACAGCTGTGAGTAGCGATTATCAGAATAAAGGTTTTAAGGAATTATTGGACAAGCTCCAACAAGAAAGTTGGCAGCTAGAATTGATTATTTCAGGTTTTGCCATCTTCGGATTGTTCACTGCCTTGCCAGAATTAAAACTAGCTCTAGATATTGCCAAAAACGAGGAACAGACCTACTACATACCAATAGTAGTTTTGGGACTCACCTCTTGTGCAATTTTATTGTTTAACCTATTGATTCATGTAGTTTTAAGAGGGCTGTGGATTGGTGCACTGGGATTGCGTTATGTTTCGGGTGACATTGATTTTGACAGTTTAAAGTATTCCGATAAATTCACCAGATTTCTCAAGAAAAGAATCGTTTCATTTGATAAGTACGTTGCTACCCTAGAGAACTATTGTAGCATCCTCTTTGCCATTTCTTTCCTATTGATATTCTATGTGATTTCCTTGGCAGCCATCTTACTCAGTATTGTGGGTGTGGCCATGTTAATTATTGAAGGCAAACTTTTTGGTCCGGGTGTCAGCGACGTTATAGGGGCTATTCTCATCTTATTCATCATCTTTGGTTCTTTCCTAGTATTCCTTGATTTTTTAACACAAGGATTTTTGAAAAAGAAAAAATGGTTGAGCAAAATCTACTTCCCATTTTATTGGGTCTTTAGTTTTATCACTTTGTCCTTTTTGTATCGACCTTTGGTCTATAACTTTCTAGACAACAGATTCACCAAACGATTGAGTTTCTTCTTAGTGCCCATTTATATTTTGATCTTAACCTTGGTTTCTTTCAAATACAAAAACTCAAATTATTTGGAATCTATCAAACGGAATTCAAACATCTATGTAGATCATCAAGAATATGAAGATCAACTGATCGAAGAAGACGATTTTGTGAAACGTGCAAGCATTCAATCTCAGGTTATTTCTGAACCCTACGTGAAGTTATTTCGAGTTTTTAATGAGAGTATTGAAGATCGAATTTACCGATACAACTCTGGCCTAAAACCGAAAGAGGATCAAAGAGGGTTTGAAACCACGATTGTCACCTTTAATTCTGGAAATCGTTCCTACCGAAGAATAGATAGCCTTTCAAAAAAATATGTAGAAACCTTTAACAAGGTACATAAAGTATATATCGATACCATTGCCTTTCCTTCGGATTTTATGCTGAGTAAAAATGGAAAAAATCAAACGGGTTTCGAAACCTTCTTAAGCATTAAAGACCTTAAGGAAGGAAAACACTTATTGCGCTTAAAAAGAATACGAATTAGAAAAAGTGATACATCTTACATCAATGACGTAACCATTCCATTTTGGTATTTTAAGAATAATTAATTTAGATACATGAAGAGAATTACTTTAGCACTCCTGTTGATTTCATCAGTAATTTCAGGACAAACAGACACGAGAATCTATGACATCATTAAAAACGTTTCTGAAGAACGCCTCAAAAATGATGTGACCACACTTGCCAATTTCGGTACTAGGCATACACTCAGTGACACCATCTCTGAAACCAGAGGAATAGGTGCTGCCAGAAGGTGGATCAAACAAGAATTTGACAATATTTCTAAAGAATGTGATAATTGTTTGGACGTATTCTTTCAAAACAATTTCTTCCCAAAAGGAACCAATAGCAGAATTGTGAAAGACGTGAATATTGTGAACGTGGTAGCCATACAGCGAGGTACCAAATTCCCAAATCGATTCATTATTATGAGTGGCGATATTGATTCTCGAATTTCAGATTCCAATAATTATACAGATGACTCCCCAGGAGCCAATGACAACGCATCGGGGATGGCGGGCACAATAGAGGCTGCTAGAGTTTTAAGCAAATATAAATTTGATAGTAGTATTATTTATGTTGGTCTCTCTGGAGAAGAACAAGGTCTTTTTGGAGGCAAAGGATTGGCAAAGTATGCGAAGGATAAAGGATGGGAGATTGTCGGAATTATGAACAACGACATGATCGGAAACATTAAAGGGGTGGATGGCGTGATTGACAACCGTACCTTCCGAATTTTTAGTGAACCAACTCCACCAACGGAAACTGAAAGACAACGAAGATTGCGACGCGTCTACGGTGGTGAGGTAGACGGTATTTCAAGGCAATTAGCACGGTTTATTTATAAAACAACCAAAACCTACATGCCAGAAATGAATCCGAAGATGATTTATCGATTGGATCGCTTTGGTCGAGGTGGACACCATAGACCTTTTAATGATGCTGGTTTTGCTGGGATTCGAATTATGGAAATGCATGAAAATTATACGCAACAACACCAAAACATTCGCACCGAAAACGGAATTGAATATGGTGACAAGTTAAAGTTCGTAAACTTCCCGTACACTAAAAAACTCACAGCCGTAAACGCCATCAATTTAGCTGCCATAGCTTGGGCACCACCTGCCCCTAAAAATGTAAAAATTGGTGGGATTGTAAGACCTGCCGCCAAACTAATTTGGGATCCAGTGGAAGGCGCCAAAGGCTATAAGGTGTACTTTAGAGATACAACTTCTCCAACCTGGGATCACTTTATTTATGTTGAAGGAAAAGTTGGCCTTGAGCTGGAAGGTATCGTGATTGACAATTATTATTTTGGCGTTGCCAGTGTGGGTGCGAATGGCCATGAAAGTATTGTAAGTTTTCCTACTGGGATTTTAAGAAGATAAAACATCTATATTATGAAAATACACATTCAACTAATTGTAATCTGCCTTGTTTTCCTTTCAGCTTGCAAAACATCAGAAAAGAAAGACAAATTATCAGAATCACCTCGTCATCATGAGTGGGTAGATTTACAACGATCCGACAGCACGATTTGCAAAGCCTTTGTGGTGTATCCTGAGAGTGACAAACCAACCAAAAGTGTAATTGTTATTCATGAAAACCGCGGATTGAACAAATGGGCACGAACATTTGCAGACCAATTGGCACAAAAAGGGTATTTGGTAATTGCTCCCGATTTGATTTCGAATACGGTTGAAGGAATTGAAAAGACAACGGATTTTAAAAATTCGGATGAAGCCCGAAAAGCCATTTATGCTTTGGATAAGGATATGGTGACTGCTGATTTAAACAATGCCTACAATTATATCAAGAACGACAAAGCATCCACCGATGAAGTTTCTGTCATGGGATTCTGTTGGGGAGGCTCACAAACGTTCCGATATGCAACCAACAATCCGGCTATTAAAGAAGCCCTCGTTTTTTATGGAACGGCACCTAGAGATTCAACGGTTTTTGCAAACATCCAAGCTCCTGTTTATGGTTTTTACGGCGGAAATGATAATCGTGTAAATTCGACCATTGAGGATACCAAAAAATACATGGACAACAATGGCAAATCCTATGAGTATGTGATCTACGAAGGAGCTGGACATGCCTTTATGAGAAGAGGAGCTGCATACGACGGCTCCGCAGAAAACAAAAAGGCACATGATCAAGCTTGGAAAAAATTACTGGCTATTCTTAAATAACCAATAGCATAATGAAAAAGGTTTTGATATTGTTTCTAGTGATGAGCCTGGCTTGTCAACAAGATTTGTCAAAACCTTCTTTTCTTTCATTTTCAACCCAACAAGATTCGTTGACCGTTTTTGCGAAAAACAGTCTGCACTGCCCTACTGTTGTCATCCTAAAAAATCGCACTTCAGAAAAAGACTCGATCCTAAACTTTTCACCTTTAGAAAAAAGAAAAATTGCAAGCTATTCCAAACAAGAAATGGATACACTTACATTTTTAAAGAATTATGAAGTTCGAATGCTCTATGGAAGTTACCCTGCAAAAACTCCTGATAGCACCTATAATTACGGATTACCCTTTGAAAAGAACAAACGCTACAAAATCATTCAAGGGCATTTCGGAAAATTTTCCCATCAAAGTAATTTCTCAAAGTATGCCATCGATTTTAAAATGAAAGTCGGTCAAGGAGTCTGTGCCATGCGCGACGGTGTTGTAGTCGGACTAAAACAAAATTCCAATGAAGGAGGACGAAACAAAAAATACTTTGATAAGGCCAACTACATATTACTATACCATGCGGACGGAACATTCTCGCAGTACGTCCATTTAAAGTACAACGGCGTTTTGGTGAATATAGGTGACAAAGTGAAAAAGGGACAGACCATTGGATATTCTGGAAACACGGGCTATTCTACCACACCACATCTACACTTCGGAGTTTTCAAACCCACCCTCGAGGGATTTATCTCTATTCCCTACACCCTTGATTCCATTCCCTCAAACCGTTACGTGAAAGGAAAATCCGCCTACAACAACTAAGAACTTCTATATCAATTGGTCACCCATCAATAGCATTAGTTAAAAAACTGTTAAACCAAAAGCTTTTAACACTTTAATAATAGCTTTACTATTATCTTTGTAATGAATACTTAAGGTTTTGAAAAGATTACTCAATATATCGATTTTTTTTCTAGGGATTATGAATGTTGTTGGTCAGTCAATTTCCGAGGGAAAAATCACTGAGAGTAAATTAAAAAGCTTTGAGTATTCAACTAAGTTCATTAATACAAATGGCGATAGTACTTTAAAACAACTAGAACTGTTTGACTTCGAAAGCTTCTTTGGAATACAACACACATCTGAAGAAAAGTTTCCGATGAAGACAAATCAAATCGTTTTACATCAAAATAAGTTGAGGGAGATTGTTAGCGAAAGAAAAAGAAGCAATGAATCCATTGCTGTTAAAGTGCAAGAAGATTTCATCATTTATCTTTTAGATAAAATACGGTTCATGAATAATGAATTCGACTTTAAGGTAAATGATGTGAATCCCAACAAAGAAATTGTAATTGTAAAGAATAAATTAATTAGACATGTTAAACTTACAAATGACATGGAAATGCAAATAGGGAAACCTATTAAAGTATGGTCGAATTATGACACTTATCTAGACGATATCCTTTTAAGGTATAGTCTTAACCTATTAGCAATTAACATTGATTAATGTTAGCTGTTATGTTTTAGTAAAGTAATTAGTTTTTTCATTATTTATGTTTTGAATTAAGTTGTTATAATTTGATTTATTTGTTGATTGAGTGGGCATCCTTGTTAGTGGTAAGGATGCCTTTTTTTTGTTTACCTTTAAGCTGTTTTGGGTACGCAAGAATTACAAGAACTTTATTTTAAAACAGATTCAGAATGGCGCGATTGGTTGGCAACCAATTACAATTCGTCGCCTGGTGTTTATCTCATATTTTACAAGGTCTCTAATCCAGAACCTTCCATGCGATGGGAAGAAGCCGTTAAGGTAGCCCTTTGCTTCGGATGGATTGACTCTACTGTAAAAAGTTTGGGGAACGGAAAAAGACGTCAGTATTTTTGCCCGAGAAATCCGAAAAGCGTTTGGAGCGCCTTGAACAAAAAATACGTCATAGAATTGATGAGCCACAAGCTCATGCAGCCAGCCGGTTTGGCCATCATAGAGGTCGGAAAACAAAATGGGTCTTGGACTGCGCTTGATGATGTTGAGAATTTAGTCGTTCCGAAGGATTTGCAATTGGCTTTTCAACAACATGAAACTGCGTTTAAAAACTACAACAACTTCGCTCCTTCTTATCGAAAAAGTTACCTTTATTGGCTCAATCAGGCCAAAAGAGAAGTTACCCGTCAAAAAAGAATTGACCAAATCATCGACTTTTGTGCACGCAACGTGAAATCAAGGGATGTCTATTAAAATCTACGAGTTATTATGAAAATCAAATCCTATCTTCTTGTCTATCTTATTGCAATTGCTTTCCTATCTTGTAATTCATCAAGCGACCTGAAAGAAATTAAAAAATCGACAGATCCCATTGTGATTGATGGGTTTTACAATGAATCTGCATGGAACGACGCCGAATGGCATGACATTAATAATTTATGGTTAGGTAAACCTTTTACCAAAGATGACTTTGAAGGCCGCTATAAATTAACTTGGGACGACGAAGCATTGTATTTATTAGTAGAAGTAAAAGACGATGTACTGGTCAATAAATTTAGTAATCCATTAGAAAGATGGTGGGATGAAGATTGTGTAGAAATCTTTATTGATGAAGACAACAGCGGTGGTGATCATCAATTCAATCACAATGCCTTTGCTTATCATGTGGATCTTGATGGTAATGTAGTAGATATAATCGCCAAAGACACGCCTAAACTCTTTAACGACCATGTGATTTCTAAAAGAGTTACCCTTGATAAAACCTCTTACTGGGAGTTTAAGATCTTATTATTCAACGATTCCTTTACCTACAATAATTTAGACGCGCGGGTAAATCCAGTGGCCAATAAAAAAATCGGATTCGCCCTTGCCTATTGCGATAATGATGCCAGTGAGCATCGGGAGAATTTTATTGGGTCTGTATTCGTAGAAGGACCTGATCGAGATAGAGGCTGGAAAGATGCTGGTATTTTCGAAACGATTGTACTAAAAGAGTAAGCTTAAAAAATAATCTTTTTAATCGCGTCCATATAACCGCGGCTTACGCGCACTATATCTCCATTCTGCATGGAAACGTCATAAGATTTAGCGTATTTGTGAAGTTCTTTAATCTTATCAATATTGATGATGGAGGACCGATGTACTCTCATGAAAACCTTTTTATGGAGCTTTTCTTCTAATTGGGAAATCCCATAATTGCTAATGTAAGTTTTATCGCTGGATACAATTTTTGAATAATCCCCATAGGCCTCAATTCGGATGATCTCTTTGACAGCCAGTGTCACTAATTTGTTATTGAATTGAACCAAGATTTTATCCGGATAACTATCCGTATCCATCAAAAGGCTGTTGGTTAGTTGTTGCACCCCCTTATTGTCCTTTAAACGTTCGATCGCAGATTTGAAACGCTCTTTGGTGTATGGTTTCAAAAGGTAATCTACGGCGTGAACCTCAAAGGCTTTTAGCGCATATTGATCATAAGCCGTTGAAAAAATAATCTGCGGAATTTCATCCAAATGTTTCAATACGTCAAAGCCAGTCATTCCAGGCATTTGAATGTCTAAGAAGATCAAATCGGGCTTAAATTCATTGATGAGTTTTGTGGCATCAACACCGTTGTTGGCTTCGCCAAGAACTACTAAATCAGGATAATCTTCAAGATACTCCTGAATCAACTGTCTTCCTGCTACCTCATCGTCTATGATTACTACCTTTTTCATGAGATGCTTTTATAATTCGAAACTTACTTTTAAACCCTTTGGTGAGTTATCAGCTAGGTTCAATGTGGTTTTATAAATCTTTTCCAATCGGAGTTGGGTGTTTTTCAATCCAATTCCTTTTTCAAAGATTCCGTTTTTATTTTTAATTCCGACTCCAGTATCAGCAATTTCAAAGAATAGTTTTTCGTCTTTTTTCAGAATGGAGATTGAAATCTCCCCGCCATCAATCAAAGAGGCAAGTCCGTGTTTAATAGAATTTTCTACCAAAGGCTGAATCAACATCGGCGGAATCTTTTCCTCTAACAACTCTTCATCAACATTCAATTTGATATGCAAGCGTTCTTGGAATCGCTCTTTTTCCAACTGCAGGTATTTTTGCACAAATTCCATTTCCTCAGCAATACTCACCTTCTCGACTTGTGATGCTTTTAATTGGTACCGAAATAGATCGGATAATTCGGCAATCATATTTCTCGCTCTCTCATTTTTCGAAGGAATGGCGGCATTGATGGTATTAAAAACGTTGTATAAGAAATGCGGATTCAATTGTGCTTTGAGGGCAGAAAGTTCGCTCTTCAAAGCAGCGGTTCGAAGTTCTCCTTCTAACTTTAGCTTTCGCTGGTTTTCGATATGATAGTTGTAAGCGAACATAAATCCGAATTGAATCAACAAGAGAAGAAAAGGAATGTACCAGTCCCAAATAGCTCCAAGGCCTTTTAAATGACCTATTCCGTAATGGTCAAGCACCAAATAGCGTACTTCGCGGGTGTAATAAATAACAATCGGAATCAAAATAAATACCACAATCATTTGTAATACTTTGGGTTTGTCTTTCAATAAAAACATTCCCAAAAACCAAATAATCATAGCAGCAGTGAAGTAAAACAAATACGGGAGTCCTCCCATAAACCAGTAGCCTTCCAAATTCGTCCAACCCCAAAATCCGTCTTCTTCAACCCCTCCTCCGTTATACCACAATACAATTCTGTAAAGCACAGAAAAGAAAAAATAGAAACTAAAAATGAGAAGGAATTCTTTTTTACTGAGCTTCATAAGATTAGAAATTGTTGATCAAAGTTAAAGGTAGCTTTTTTCTTTTTAAGCTTC
>CAYFJL010000047.1:0-17064 GCA_964343335.1 uncultured Polaribacter sp.
TGTTAATTGGATAATTAATGGTATAAGTTATTGGGGGATACTTAAATCATTAAAAAGAAAAGTCGTGAAGCAATTCACGACTTTTTATTTATATCAATGTTTTATGTTTTACTAAGAGTCTTGCATCGAATGATATACATTTTGCACGTCGTCATCCTCTTCCAAACGTTCCAATAGTTTATCTACATCTTCCTTTTCTTCATCACTCAAAGCTTTGGTAGTCGTCGGAATTCGTTCAAATCCAGAGGAAACAATTTCGATGGAATTTTCTTCGAAATAACTTTGTAACGAACCGAATTGTTCGAAAGGTGCGTATACGATGATTCCCTCTTCATCATCAAAAATTTCTTCTACTTCGAAGTCAATCAACTCCAATTCTAGCTCTTCAAGGTCTTCTACATTTTTCTTGTTAACGGTGAAGTTACAAGTGTGGTCAAACATGAACACTACAGATCCAGAAGTGCCTAAGTTTCCATTGCACTTGTTAAAAGCTGCTCGAACGTTTGCAACAGTTCTGTTATTATTGTCAGTTGCTGTTTCGACTAACACTGCAATTCCGTGTGGTGCGTAGCCCTCAAACAGTACTTCTTTATAGTTCTCTGTATTTTTATCAGAAGCTTTTTTGATTGCTCGCTCAATATTATCTTTCGGCATATTGGCTGCCTTGGCATTCTGAATAACTGCTCGTAACCTGGAATTTGTTTCTGGATTCGGTCCTCCTTCTTTCACGGCCATCACAATGTCTTTCCCAATTCGGGTAAAAGTTTTTGCCATTGCTGACCAACGTTTCATTTTTCTAGCTTTTCGAAATTCAAATGCTCTTCCCATGTTCTAAAAATTAGTCGTCAAATTTATGTTTTCTATTTCGGATTACAAAGATTGAAGGATTGCTTTGCGATCTCTAATTCCTCATTGGTCGGAATGATTAAAATCTTTACACGAGAATTCTCTGAATGAATTTCATGAATTCCCAAAGACTGTTCGTTGTTTTTGTTTTTTGCTAAGTCAATCCCTAAGAAGGACAAATTCTCACAGACCATTTCTCGAATTTTGGCCGAATTCTCTCCAATTCCCGCTGTAAAAATAATGGCGTCAGCTCCGTTAAGAATACTGATGTATGCACCCAGGTATTTCTTAATCCTGTAGGTCATCAATGCTAAGGCAAACTGACAGTCTTTGTCGCCAGACTCTGCTTTCTCTTGAATGTCTCTTACGTCTGACATTCCGGTTAAACCCATTAATCCAGATTGTTTTTGAAGTAGGGTATTTACTTCTTCGATACTGTAACCCAATTTCTTTTGCAGATAAACGATCACTGATTGATCGATATCTCCAGATCTAGTTCCCATCACTAGTCCGTTCATAGGCCCAAATCCCAATGAATTTTCAATACACTTCCCGTCTTTAATGGCAGACATGCTGCATCCATTCCCCAAATGAATGGTAATGAGTTTGGAAGACTCAAGTTCGAGATACTCAATGGCTTTTTCTGAAACATATTTGTGACTGTTTCCGTGAAATCCGTAAGCTCTGATTTTATGATCATTTAAGAATTGCTTCGGAATGGCATACTGATAGGCTACTTTGGGCATAGTTTGATGAAAAGCAGTATCAAAGGCCGCCACTTGTTTGGTATTCGGAAAAATCTCTTCAGCAATTTCAATTCCGGCTAAGTTCAACGGATTATGTAGTGGAGCCAATTCAAATAAATCCCGAATATGGTCTTTTACCTCCTGATTAATTAAGGTAGCATCGGAATATTTTCTTCCGCCATGAACCACACGATGACCTACAATATGAATATCATTCGTAGAAGAAATGACGCCGTATTTCGTATCTGTAAGGGTCTCATTGATGGTTTTTAAGCCAACACTATGATCTGGAACCTCAATGTTTTTTTTGAAACTCTCTGTCTTGTTGGTGTATGAAAAGGAACTGTTCTCTAGTCCAATTCGTTCAATTCCGCCCTTACATTTCACTTTTTTATTGGGCATTTCAATCACTTGAAATTTCAGTGACGATGAGCCTGCATTGATCACTAAGACGTTTGTACTATTCATCTTGAGCCTGTATTGCAGTTAGTAAAATGGTATTAAACACGTCATCAACAGTACATCCGCGACTTAAATCGTTTACAGGTTTGTTCAATCCTTGTAGCATCGGACCAATGGCCAAGGCACCTGTTTCACGTTGCACCGCTTTGTAGGTATTGTTACCTGTGTTCAAATCAGGAAAAATAAAAACGTTGGCCTTTCCTGCTACTTCCGAATCTGGCAGTTTGTTCTTCGCTACACTCATATCTACCGCCGCATCGTATTGAATAGGTCCCTCGATTTTTAGGCTCGGATCTCTTTCTTTCGCTAATTGAGTGGCTTTGCGAACCGCCTCAACATCTTCTCCTTTACCCGAAGCGCCTGAACTGTAGGATAGCATGGCTACCCTTGGTTGGATGCCAAACGCCTGGGCTGATTTTGCGGACGAAATCGCAATTTCGGCTAATTGTTCTGCATTCGGATTCGGATTTACAGCACAGTCGCCCATTACCGTTACGCGGTCAGACAAACACATAAAAAACACCGATGATACTACCGATACTCCGGGCTTGGTTTTGATCAATTGTAAAGATGGTTTAATGGTGTGCATGGTGGTGTGAACCGCGCCAGATACCATACCGTCTGCCAATCCATTGTGAATCATCAAGGTTCCGAAGTAAGACACGTCTTTTGATAAGTCTCTTGCAGTTGTCTCGGTGAGACCTTTGTGCTTTCGAGCCTGATATAAAGTTTCTGTGAAATGATCTTCAAGTTCTGAGTTCTCAGGATCAATAATTTGAATCTTCTCCCAATCGATTTGAACTCCGATTTCATTCGCCTTTCTTTTGATGTCTCCTTCGTCTCCCAAAAGGGTCAAATCCACGATGTCCAAAATTTGAAGACGTCTGGTGGCTTTCAAAATTCGACTATCACTTCCTTCGGGCAAAACAATATGTTTGCGTTCTTGTCGAGTACGCTGCAACAAGTTGTATTGAAACATGTTGGGTGTTAGTTTGTCGGAGCTGTACGAAGCCAAGCGCTTCGATAATTCCTCTGAATTCACGTATGTGTCAAAGGTGTCAAGAGATAATAGGATTTTCTTCTCGTGTTTGTAATCAACCTCCGATTGAATGGCTCCAACATTATTTGAAGTTTTGAAGGTACCTTCCTTAACTGAGATAATCGGAATGCTCGATTGAAGTCCGTCTATCAAGTTCAAAATTGAGTCTTCCGGAATGAGTCCGCCTGTTAAAACGATTCCAGATATATTCGGATAGTTTTTGGAGGCGTGTGCTTGCAAGGCACCAAGGATAATATCCGCTCGATCTCCAGGAGTAATGACCAAGCTATTGTTATCGATTCTTGTGAGATAGTTGCGTAATTGCATGGCTCCCGTACTAAAACTACTTACCGTATTGTCTAAAAACTGTTCACCAAACAATACATCGGCATTCAATTGTTGCACCACTTCCTTTAGTGTCGGATTGGCTAGAAAATCAATCTTGGGAATTATATCGATTAATGTTTCAGATGGAATTGATTTCTTGAGTTCTTCACGGATGAATTCAATCTCATCTTTGTTCACCTTATTGGCAATCAAACCAATCACATCCACTTCTTTGGTTTCGTAGGACTGATGTGCAATTTGCATACCGTTGATTAAATCTTTTACGGATTTATCCATACCCGATGCTACCACCATGACAGGCAAGTTGAGGTTTTTGGCAATCAATGCGTTGATGTCCAGTTCTGCAATGCTCGCCTGACTAGAGAAGTCGCTTCCCTCAACCAAAATATAGTCGTAGTTTTTTTCAAGCTTTTTATAATGATTGATGATGGTTTGGATGATTTCTCCTTCCTTTCCTTCACTAATCAACTCTATGATTTCGGACTGTGTGTATGAATAACAATCCTTATAAGTTGTGTCTAATTTGAAGAAGTGAATCGCCGTTTTGATATGATTGTCTTCTTCTAAGGCGTCATTTTTATTGATGACTGGTCTGTAATACCCCACTTTTGAAGATTTGCTAAGCATCATTCTTAAAATCCCCAATGATACCAGCGACTTTCCACTATAGGGTTCAATAGTAGAAATGTAAATTCCTTTTTTCATTTTCAAAGTTTTAAAACACCAAGTGTTTCGACGAACTCCTTGGGGAGTTCCTAATTTTATTTAAACCTGTAAAACACCCATATTAAACTGCTTCTGAATCGGAGCATGATTTGCCGCTTCGATTCCCATAGAAATCCAAGTTCTTGTATCTAACGGATTGATAATGGCATCCACCCAGATTCTAGCAGCTGCGTAGTATGGTGAGATTTGGTTGTCGTATTTTGATTTGATTTTTTGAAATAATTCTTCTTCTTTTTCCGGCGTAATGGTTTCGCCCTTTTTCTTCAAAGCTGCCGTTTCGATTTGCAATAAAACTTTAGCCGCAGAGTTCCCGCTCATTACCGCTAATTCTGCAGATGGCCAAGAAGCAATCAACCTCGGATCGTAGGCTTTTCCGCACATGGCGTAATTTCCTGCTCCGTATGAATTCCCAATAACAATAGTAAATTTTGGAACTACCGAATTACTCACGGCGTTCACCATTTTCGCACCGTCTTTGATGATGCCTGCATGCTCCGACTTCGATCCAACCATGAATCCAGTTACGTCTTGTAAGAATACCAACG
Source organism: uncultured Polaribacter sp. (assembly GCA_964343335.1). Taxonomy (GTDB): domain Bacteria; phylum Bacteroidota; class Bacteroidia; order Flavobacteriales; family Flavobacteriaceae; genus Polaribacter. Next base: position 4,713 of record CAYFJL010000047.1, read on the forward strand.
GGATCTTTTTCTGATTACAATTGGCAATAAAACGTGTCGCTTTGTCAGCAGAATCGTTGTAAATGACCCCTCCGAATTGCATTTCTGCAGGTTTGGTTTTTGAGCCTTTTGTTTTTACCAATTTTCGTTGATTGGCAACAATTCCCACTGCCCATCCATCAATTCGAGCGTAGCCTGTTAAAATCGTTTGACCATAGCCTTCTTTGTATTGTTCAAATGATGAATCGTCTACCAATCGCTCAATGATTTCGAGCATGTCGTACTGCTCGTGTCGTGCTTTGGGTAGAATTCCGAATATTTCTTCAGGATCTTTCTTTGGTGCTACTGATTCCTTTCTATTGAAACCAGCTACATCTGCATCTCCAATCTTATCAACCAAATTTCGAATGGTGGTCAAAGCGTCTTTGTCATCTTTAGCTTTATAATCGGTCACTCCTGAAATTTCGCAATGCGTTGAGGCACCTCCCAAGGTTTCGTTATCAATGCTTTCACCAATGGCGGCTTTTACAAGGTAACTTCCCGCTAGAAAGATACTTCCTGTTTTATCAACAATGAGTGCCTCATCACTCATGATAGGTAAATAAGCACCTCCAGCAACACAGCTTCCCATAACTGCCGCTATTTGGGTGATCCCCATACTACTCATTACAGCGTTATTTCTGAAAATACGTCCGAAGTGTTCTTTATCTGGAAAGATTTCGTCCTGCATTGGTAAATAGACTCCTGCAGAGTCAACCAGGTAAATAATTGGTAAGCGGTTTTCGATGGCTATTTCTTGCGCTCTTAGGTTTTTCTTTCCAGTGATTGGAAACCAGGCGCCAGCTTTCACCGTAGCGTCATTCGCAACGACCACACATAATCGTTTCGATACATATCCTATTTTCACGACCACTCCACCTGAAGGGCATCCGCCGTGTTCAGCATACATGTCTTCTCCCGCAAAAGCGCCAATTTCAATGGATTTTGAATTTTTATCTAGAAGAAAATCGATCCGTTCCCTTGCGGTGAGTTTTCCTTTTTCGTGATGTTTGTCTATTCTTTTTTGTCCGCCTCCGAGTTTAACTTCTGCTAGTCTTCTTCTTAAATCAGAAGCTAATAATTTGTTGTGGTCTTCGTTTTTATTGAAGGTTAAATCCATAAAGAATAGTTTGCATTTTACTGGCTACTAAATTACGAAATTAAGAGAAGCTCTTAATGATTTTTTCTACCGTATTTTCGATGTGTTCATGACGATTTACGCGTTCTACTTTTACTGGCGGAGCAACGCGTTCCTTGCAGTTTTGAACTGAACAAGTTTCACAGGTAACACCAACCGTTTTTCGCTCAAAGGTGTCATTTTTTAAGAATTTCAGCTTTCGTTTTAGATGAGGTGATAGCAATAGACCAATGCTAATGCTTCGATTCACTTCTTTTTTGAAAGGGTCATTAGATGCCGAAGACAACACTAGGTATTCAGATTTTTCATTCTCATAGGATGATATTTGAATTCCGAAGGTAGGTCGGTCTTTTTTTGATTTCTCGAGATCATGAATGGTTTGTAAAGAAATCCATCGTCGGCAATAATGGTCGTTGCTTCGATTGGCATGAGGCGCCTGTTGTTGGGTGATGTGTAATTCTTTAGTGAGTTTGAACTCTTCGGAGTGTCTAGGTTTGTTAAAGCGTAAAAAGAACAAATTTTTGATATTGAAATGTTCCGTAAGAATATTTGTCAATCGCTGATAGAAGGTTTCTTGGGAGCAATTATAGCTCTTAATCATGCGGTGCAATTTCATGGGATTCCACTCTTCAGAGCCAAATAGGTCTTCCAATTTGCTGATGATATCTTTCTGCGGAATAATCAATGCGCCCGCAAAATAGGAGGCTTTAAAATTATTGAGTACTTGGTCAAAACTTTCAAACTTGATCCAGGGAAAGGTGTATAAGCGATCTTCAATATTTAAAAAGTTATAGGCCAATTCTTTTGCGTAGATAAAGGTCTTTTGAGCTTCAGATACATTTTTATCGATGAGCAGGGTTTTTTTGGCGGGGATATAAATATTACGTAGTTCTTCTAAATTGGAGTGTTTGTTCAACTCATCCGAATTAATTGTATAGCCGTATTCTTCAATAAGAATTTCTTCAAAAAAACTCGCGTTGATATTCTTTAATCCGATTTGGTATGCTTTAGTGAATATTTCGGCCTGGTCTTCTAATTCTTTAAAATAATTGTTGTGCGCTTCTTGGTAGGAGCGGAGAGATGCTAAGAAAAAACGCTCACGAGTTAGATTGTAATTTGTAGAAATCTTAATAATGGTGCTAATAAAAGCATTCACTTTGGCCGGAGCGTTTGCAATAATATCGATGAGGTTGTTTTCTTTAATTCCGAATAAGTCAAGCGGAATCTCCTTTAAGATTTTCGATTGTAAAATGTCACCAATGGGAGCAAGGTTTTTATCCAGCTTTAAGGAGACTAAGTGATCATAAGGTGTCTCTAATTTCTCGGCCAGGATTAAAATCTTATCGGTCTTTGGGTATTTTTTTCCCTTTTCAATCTCGTTCAAATAGGATTTTGAGAGACCACTCAGTTTGGAGAGTCCGAATAAAGAAAGGTTCTTTTCGGTTCGTATTTGCTTGAGTTTTAGACCAAAAATCAGTCTTATGTATTCATCTTCTAGAAGCATAGGATGCAGAATTAATTGTTAAGCGAATATAATATTTTTTAAAAACTTTTATAAAAAAGCGAACGTTCGCTTGTGGAGTTCAAAATTTTATTCTATCATTGTCTTGTCAAATTCAAAATCAAATGCGTTATGGAAGCTAATGTGCTAAATCAAACAATTCAATTCAAAGACTTCAATGTTGAAGCCTATCAAGATATTTTAACCGACGATGCTGTCAATTTCATACTGGCGCTTCATCAAGAGTTCAATCAAAGGCGATTACAGTTGTTAGAGGATCGCAAGATTGAGCAAGCGTATTTCGACGCGGGTAATTTTCCTTCTTTTCCAAATGAAACCAAACACATTCGCGAATCAAATTGGGTTTGTGAGCCCTTGCCAGGTGATTTGATGGATCGTAGGGTAGAGATTACAGGGCCGGTCGATCGAAAAATGGTGATCAATGCATTAAACTCTGGAGCAAAAACATTTATGGCAGATTTTGAAGACAGTACTTCTCCGACCATAGATAACGTTTTACAAGGTCAACAAAACTTGAGAGATGCAGTTAGGGGAACCATCACCTTTGAAAACAAGGCAAAACAAAAAGTATATCAGCTCAATGAAGAGACGGCAGTCTTGTTGGTAAGACCGAGAGGATGGCATTTGAATGAAAAACACATGATCTTTGAAGGCGAGGAGCTTTCTGGTTCTTTGGTTGATTTTGGATTGTATTTCTTTCACAACATCAAGGCACTAATGTCAAAGGGTTCCGCAACTTATTTTTACTTACCAAAACTTGAGCATTATTTAGAAGCGCGTTTGTGGAATGACGTATTCGTATTCGCTCAAAAATACCTAGGCATTCCGCAGAATACCATCAAGGCTACGGTGTTAATTGAGACCATTACCGCAAGTTTTCAATTGGATGAAATCATTTACGAACTAAGAAACCATATGGCCGGATTGAATTGTGGTCGTTGGGATTATATTTTCTCGTACATCAAAAAATTCAGAAACCACACAGGTTTCGTTACTCCCAATAGAGATCAAATTACTATGGCGACGCACTTCATGCAGTCTTATTCAGAATTGGTTATTAAAAAATGTCATAAAAGAAATGTACATGCCATGGGGGGTATGGCGGCACAAATTCCGATCAAGGGAGATGAAATGGCGAATGACGCTGCCTTTCATAAAGTGATAGCCGACAAACAGCGTGAAGTAAGAAATGGTCATGATGGAACATGGGTAGCGCACCCTGGGTTGGTTGAGGTGGCCATGAAAGTATTTGACTTACACATGCCAACGCAGAATCAAATCCACGTGAAAAAAAGAGGATTACGAATTTCTGAAGAAGATCTATTAAGAAAACCTGAAGGAACAATTTCTGTGGAAGGAATCCGTAAGAATATCAATGTCGGAATTTTGTATGTTGAAAGTTGGTTGTCTGGCCAAGGTGCTGCTGCACTTTACCATTTGATGGAAGATGCCGCCACAGCTGAGATTTCACGAACACAACTGTGGAACTGGTTACAAAACGAGATTACAACCGATTGCGGAAGGCGTTTTGATCAACAATGTTATGAAGAACTTAAGGAGCAAGAATTATTTAAGATCAAAGTGATGTTCGGTGAAGAGCAATTTAAAGCAAGACGTTTTGTGGAGGCGGTAGCATTATTCGATCAATTAGTGCTCTCACCAGAATTCAAGGAGTTTTTAACCTTAGATGCATATAAGTATATATAAAAAAAAAGCCTCGTAACTACGGCAATAGCTTACGAGACAATAATCATTAAAAAAAAATCGAATCTATTTTAACAATTAAAAGAACAAAATTATGAAAAATTTCATTCAGAATAACTACAGTTCAGTTTTTGAAACAGTAAAGGCGCTTAAGCAAAAATACGGCAACAGTTGGGGAGCTATTGAACCTTCAAACGCTGCCCGTATGGCAACGCAAAATCGTTTCAAGACAGGTTTGGATATCGCGAAATATACAGCAGCAATCATGCGAAGCGATATGGAAGCTTATGATAAGAATCCGACGCAATACACACAATCTTTGGGGTGCTGGCATGGTTTTGTGGCACAACAAAAGATGATTGCGGTGAAGAAGCATCATAAAACGACTGAAAAGAGATATTTGTATTTATCTGGATGGATGGTAGCAGCCTTACGATCTGAATTCGGACCCCTACCAGATCAGTCAATGCATGAGAAAACGGCTGTGCCCGGACTCATCGAAGAGATTTATGATTTTTTGAAGCAAGCTGATGCTATTGAGTTGAATGATTTGTTTAGAAGATTGGATAATGGAGAAGATGTTCAGGATGAAATTGAAAATTTTCAAACCCACGTGGTTCCGATTATTGCAGATATTGATGCGGGATTCGGAAATGAAGAAGCTACTTATTTGTTAGCCAAGAAAATGATTCAAGCTGGAGCTTGTGCCATTCAAATTGAAAATCAAGTTTCGGATGCGAAACAATGCGGACACCAAGACGGAAAAGTAACCGTTCCACATGAAGACTTCATTGCTAAATTACACGCTGTACGCTATGCATTCTTGGAGTTGGGTGTTGAAGACGGAATCATCGTTGCACGAACAGATTCAGAGGGAGCCGGGTTGACACAAAAGCTACCGGTTAGTCAAGAACCAGGCGATTTGGCTTCAAAATACTTATCCTTTGTGGAGGCTGAAGAAATAGATATCAAAAAGGCCAAAGAAGATGATGTGTTGCTTAAGCGAGACGGAAAATTAGTTCGACCAGTGAGATTGGCAAACGGGTTGTACAAATTTAAAGAAGGGTCAAATATAGACCGAGTGGTTTTAGACTGTATTACCAGTCTTCAAAATGGTGCCGATCTATTGTGGATTGAGACGCCAACACCAAACTTGAAACAGATTGCGCATATGGTAAATCGCGTAAGAGAAGTAATTCCGAATGCCAAGTTGGTGTATAACAACTCCCCTTCCTTCAACTGGACCTTGAACTTTAGACAACAGGTGTATGAAGAAATGAGAAAATCAGGTCATGATATTTTCCATTACGATAGCAACGACTTAATGAATGAAAAGTATGATGATTCTAGATTGGCGCAATTGGCGGATGAACGCATCAAGACTTTCCAAAGAGATGGAGCGGTACAAGCGGGAATTTTCCACCACCTAATTACATTACCGACCTATCACACAACGGCATTGCATATGAACGATTTGACGGAAGGTTACTTTGGTGAACAAGGAATGTTGGCCTATGTAAAAGGAGTGCAGCGTCAAGAAATCCGAAAAGGAGTGGCTTGTGTAAAACATCAAAGAATGGCTGGTTCAGATTTAGGTGATGATCACAAAACTTTTTTCGCTGGCGATAAAGCATTGAAAGCTGGCGGCGAAAAGAATACCTCAAATCAGTTTGAAACAAAGACAAAAGTTATAAAGGTTGAAAAAGTTGCAGTAGCAAGTTAGTTTTATTAGTTAAAGAGGAAGAAACCCTTGTGTATAACACGAGGGTTTTTTTATGGAAATACCCTTCGGTTTAGAGGTGAATAAATATCTTCGCAAGGAAAGAATTGAAAGTGTTCATGGAAGATAGACCGATAAAAAATGTAGTTCAAAAAGAGATTTCCAACTTTTGGGGAACGTTGAGACGATTGAGTTTCGACTATACCTTTAAAAATGGAAAAGTACAGCGTTTAACCCATGAGGTCTATGGAAAATCTGATGGTGTTGCCATTTTACTTCACAATCCGGAATCAAAGCGAATCATTTTAACCAAACAATTTCGAGCCCCGGTTTGGGTGGCTCAAAAAAACCAAAGTACGTTGGTTGAAGTTTGTGGAGGAGCCATCGATGGAATCGAAGATCCAATGGAAACTGTAAAAAGAGAATCTCTTGAAGAGGTGGGAATTGAGCCCACTAATATTCAATTCGTATGTGAGACCTTCCTATCTCCAGGAATATTAAGCGAAAGGATTTACCTCTACACAGGTGAGTACCGAAAAGAACAATTGACATCCAAAAATGGTGGTGTTTTTGAAGAAGGGGAGGAGATTGAAGTGCTCGAAATTACTTATGATGAAGCTTTCGCAATGATTAAATCTGGAGAATTGATCGATGCGCGAACGCTCATTCTGTTGCAACACCTTCGAATACGTCAATCCGAATAAATACCAAATTTTAATCTTCCTGTTAATGAAATATTAAAAACTTCACATGGAAATATATTCCTTGGAAAATAAACTATTATGTTGTAATTTTGTATAGAATTTAATGAAGACATTATGAAAAAAGTTTTAGCATTTGCAGGAAGTACAAGTTCGACTTCAATTAACAAACAATTGGCTGCATTTGCAGCAGAAAATTTGTCTGAAACTGCCTTTGACGTGGTTGATTTGAGAGACTACGATATGCCGATATATAGTGCTGACGAGGAAAAAGAAAATGGTATGCCAGACAATGCTGTGAAATTTTCGAACCTATTGGATCAATATGATGGCTATATCTTATCATTAGCAGAACACAATGGTTCTTATGCAGCTGGATTTAAAAATGTATTTGATTGGAGTTCAAGAATTGAAAAGAAGGTTTTTAGAAATAAACCCTTACTATTGATGGCAGCTTCACCAGGGGGTAGAGGTGGTCAAAATGTTTTAAATGGAGCTAAAGCCTATTTTCCGTTTATGGGTGCATCGAGCGTGACCGCTTTTTCTTTTCCGAATTTTTATGATAATTTTAAAGAAGGTAAAATTGTACATGAGGAATTCCTAGAGCAATTAAAAACTGCAGTAACAACCTTTGAAGAAAATGTATAGCATCAACCATGGGTGATATATCAAAAGACATACAATCTACGTTTAAGAGCAATCGTCTAAAGGCGTTTATCAATTTAAAGTACACGGCCAATTGGCTAAGTAGTAAGGAAAACGACTTTTTTAAAGACTACGGGATTTCTCCACAACAGTATAATATTTTAAGAATACTTAGGGGAGCCAATGATCAAATGAAAGTACAGGTTGTGAAAGAACGAATGATCGAAAGAGCGCCCAACGCGACTCGATTGATGGACAAGCTTTGCGAAAAAGGATTCATCAGCCGAAAGCGATGCGACGAAGATCGAAGAGTCGTCTATGTAGAAATTACAGCAGCCGGATTGATTCTTCTTGCTGAAATTGACAATACGCCCAACAAATTAAACTTAATTAAGAATTTGACCGAGGAAGAAGCAAAGATGTTGAGTGATTTATTGGATAAAATCCGATAAAAAATTTGAATAGATATATTCCTAGGAAAATAAATAAAAGACATGAATACATTAAAAAAAATAAAACAGGTAGGCAATAGTCCCATGGTGAGCATGGGGCCGCTTCGACTAAGACAACCCATACCGAATGTAGGTATTGAAAATGTTGATCCGTTTTTATTACTACATCATTATGGTCCTTATGCGATTAGTGCCTTTAACAATCCGTTTGATTTGGGTCCGCATCCGCACCGAGGTTTTGAGCCAATAACCTTATTGTATAAAGGAGAGCAATTTCATCGAGATTCTTTGGGTAATGAAATGGTGGTGAAAGCGGGAGATGTTCAGTGGACCACAGCCGGTAGAGGGATCATTCACTCTGAAGCTCCTGATAAAGAATTTGTGGAAAGAAGTGGTGAGTTGGAAGGAATTCAATTGTGGTTGAATTTGCCAAAATCAAAAAAGATGATCACTCCAAATTACCAGCATTTGAAACACGAAGACATGCCAGTGTTTTCAAATGAGGATAAAAGTATCCACGTAAAAATAGTTGCAGGTCAACAAGGCGAATTAAAAGGATTGGCACAGACTCAGACCGATGTAAACATTTATATGATTGATGTTTCGGGCGTAGGAGAACTGACCCTTAACATTCCAGAGAACCACGCTGGTGCCTTATACCTTCTAAACGGAGAAGTTGAAGTGAATAACAAAGACGTTCTAAAATACAAGGAAAATCAGTTAGCGATTTTCGACACAGCGGGCACTGACATTCGCATTCATTCAAAATCGAAGGGAAGTTTACTGTTTGTCTCAGGAGCACCGTTTAACGAACCAATTGCGCAATACGGACCTTATGTGATGAACACGCAGACTGAAATCCTCGAGGCAATGCGAGATTTTCAGCAAGGAAAAATGGGGTATTTATATTAATTAAAAAAATAGAAAGAAAATGAAATCTGTAGTACACAAAGCAAATACACGAGGACATGCAAATCACGGATGGTTGGAATCTCACCACTCCTTCAGTTTCGCAAGTTATTTCAATCAAGATCGAATGAATTTCGGAATGTTACGAGTATTGAATGATGATATTGTAAAGCCAACCATGGGATTCGGAACCCATCCGCATCGCAATATGGAAATTATTTCCATTCCGTTAAAAGGAGCTTTATCTCACAAAGACAGCATGGGAAATCAACGTTCCATTGAGGTGGGAGAGGTGCAAGCTATGAGTGCCGGAACCGGAATTACCCATTCTGAGTTTAATGATAGCAGAACCGATGATGTGAACTTCCTACAACTGTGGATTATTCCTGAGGAAGAGAACGTAACGCCAAGATATTTTCAAAAGGAGTTTGATGCTGAAGAAAGGAAAAATGAATTTCAAACCTTGGTGTCTTATATTCATAAACCTGTGGAAGGTAGCTTGTTAATTCATCAAGATGCGAGTATCAAAATGATAGATTTGGAGGAAGGAAAAGAAATTTCCAACACGCACAATACGGGTTCTGGCGTTTATTATTTCTTGATTGATGGGGAAGTAAGTATCGAAAATGAAACGCTATCAAAAAGAGATGCAGTAGGTGTTTGGGATACCGATATCAGCAATATCAAAGCGAATGAAAATTCAAAATTATTAGCCATTGAGGTACCAATGAACTAAAATTTTAGAATTCAATAAATAGGGCCAAAGTCTTTTTGATTTTGGCTTTTTTTGTTCCGTAAAATTAGGCTATCTTGCAAATACTATGCATGCATAATAAATACAAACTAGCAATTATGAAGTATCCACATATTTTTCAGCCTTTAGACCTTGGTTTTGTAACTGTAAAAAATAGAATCTTAATGGGTTCTATGCATACGGGTTTAGAGGAGGAGAAAAATGGATATCATAAGATGGGAGTGTATCTTGCAGAGCGTGCTAGAGGTGGTGTTGGATTGATAGTAACAGGCGGAATTGCTCCAAATATTCAGGGTTGGACAGGTCCTTTTTCAGCACGACTCAGTTCAAACAAGCAGGTGAAAAATCACAAAATTGTTACCGAAGCTGTACATAAGGAAGGCGGATTGATTTGCATGCAAATCTTGCATTCAGGTCGGTATGGATACCATCCCTTTAACGTGGGTCCGTCTAAAATTAAGGCGCCGATAAACCCATTTAAACCCTACAAACTCAAACTATCCGGAATCAAAAGAACCATCAATGACTTTGTAAGTTGTGCCAAATTGGCTAAAAAATCTGGTTATGATGGTGTAGAAATTATGGGTTCTGAAGGATATTTAATCAATCAGTTTATTGCCAAGCGAACCAATAATCGAGATGATCAATATGGAGGTGAATACAAAAATAGAATTCGTTTGCCGATTGAAATTATCAATAAAATTAGAGCAGCAGTAGGTGAAAAGTTTATCATTATCTACAGGCTTTCTATGCTCGATTTGGTAGAAGGTGGAAGTTCTTGGGAGGAAATTGTTCAATTGGCAAAAGAAATTGAAAAAGCGGGTGCTACCATCATCAACACGGGAATCGGTTGGCATGAAGCTCGAATTCCAACCATTGCAACCTCAGTTCCAAGAGCGGCTTTTACCTGGGTCACCAAGAAGATGAAAGAGGAAGTGAACATTCCATTAGTTACTTCCAATCGTATCAATATGCCATCAACAGCGGAAAAGGTGCTGGCCGATGGTGATGCAGATATGATTTCTATGGCAAGACCTTTTTTAGCCGATGCTAATTGGGTAAACAAAGCCAAAGAGGAAAAAGAAGATGAAATCAATACTTGTATTGCTTGTAATCAAGCATGTCTAGATCATGCATTTGAGAAGAAAGTAGCTAGTTGTCTGGTAAATCCACGTGCCTGTCATGAAACTGAATTGAATTACAATCCGACGAATCAAGCTAAAAAAATAGCAGTGGTGGGAGCAGGTCCAGCCGGACTCTCAGCGGCAACCATTGCAGCAGAGCGCGGACATCAAGTAACCTTGTTTGACGCAGACAAAGAAATTGGAGGTCAATTTAATATGGCCAAACAAATTCCGGGTAAGGAAGAATTTCACGAGACCATTCGGTATTTCAACAAACAAATTGAATTGCACAATGTGGAGGTGAAGTTGAATACCAAGGTAGATACCGAACTCATCAATAAGAGTGATTTTGATGAAGTCATCATTGCCACTGGAATTGAACCTAGAGTTCCGCAATTAGACGGAATTGATCATCCGAAAGCGTTGAGTTACATCGATGTCTTGAAGCACAAAAAGAAAGTCGGACAGAAAGTGGCCATTATGGGTGCCGGGGGCATCGGATTTGATGTTTCTGAATATTTATTGCACGAAGGAAGCTCCTCGACTTTGGATATTGATAAATGGCTAAAAGAGTGGGGTATTGACAAAACATTAGAAGCTAGAAGTGGTATTGAAGGCGTAAAGCCACAAATTCCGAAACCAAAACGGCAGATTTACATGCTAAAACGAAGCAAAGGAAAGTTTGGCGGAAACCTCGGTAAAACCACAGGTTGGATTCATAGAACCAATTTGAAGAAAATGGGTGTGAAGTTCATTGGTGAAGTTTCTTACACTAAAATTGATGACCTTGGATTACATTACGAAGAGAACGGCGAATCAAAAGTTTTGGAGGTAGACAATGTGGTGATTTGCGCAGGTCAAACACCTTTGAAAGCACTCTACAAAGACCTTCAAGATTCCAATAAATCAGTGCATGTAATTGGGGGAGCTGATTTTGCAGCAGAGTTGGATGCCAAAAGAGCTATTGAACAAGGAGCAAAATTGGCATCAAAATTGTAATTTTGCAGACAAACCGTTTCACATGAAGAAAGTACTATCTATATTTTTATTCGTTTTTATTGCAAAGGGATTCGCTCAGAGTCCGCCACAACCCAAAATGTTGGAATACAAAGCCAAAAATGTATGTGGTATATTCTACTATAATTCCGAAGAGGTTCTTGGTAAAATCAAAGTAAAAAAAGATGAAACCAAAAGAAAGGTACAAAAAGAGCTTCGTGACTATAATAACAAGATTAAGGATATTGAATTCCTAAACTCAGTTAAGTTGGTTGAGGTTGAGACCGTTGTGAATAATTTTGGTCCTCAAGCGAGAACCAATGCAGATATAAGAGATCGAATCAGAAAGCTAATTGAAGGAACTATTCCAAAGGTAAGAGATTCGGTTTTCGCGAGAGAAAAAGAGCTTAACTCCAATATGGAGGCCTTTTTGTCGAAGAAACAATACAAGAAATGGATTCGTTATCAAAAGAATAAGCGTGAGTCTTTGTTACCCAAACCCCCAAACACGAATCGAGCACGAAACTTTCAAAACAATAGGCGCTTTAGAAGAAATCAAATGATGGGTGGTCGTAGGTTTTAATTCCTAAGATTTTTTCAGATATTTGTTTTTGAACCAAATTTACCTTTTATGGCAATGAACAAAAATACCGTTCTCGGATGGGCAAC
>CAYFJL010000048.1:0-16929 GCA_964343335.1 uncultured Polaribacter sp.
GTATCTACCACATGTGCATCCCAAACTTTATCAAATAGTGTTTTTCCCATTTATACAATCGCAATTTTAGAAACTTTATTGACAATACTCATGATCTTGTGCAAATCTTCATCAATGATTTCTTTTTGACGATCTGCGAATTCTAAGAAGGTTTTGTAGGCTTCATCCAATTGGATTTTGGTTAATTCATAACCAATTTTCTTTGCTCTATACGCCAAGGCAGCACGACCACTTCTAGCGGTAAGAACAATGGCACTTTCAGTGACCCCAACCTCTTCAGGATCCATAATTTCATAGGTAGCACGATTCTTAATCACACCATCTTGGTGAATTCCGGAACTGTGGGCAAATGCATTGGCACCTACAACGGCTTTGTTTGGCTGCACTGGCATTCCCATTTTATCACGTACCATTAAGCTAGTATCGTATAATAATTTGGTATTGATATCTGTATGCAAATTCAAATAAGGATGTTGTTTCAAAATCATTACCACTTCTTCCAAAGCCGTATTTCCTGCTCTTTCACCGATTCCGTTAATCGTACATTCGATTTGACGCGCTCCATTGATCACTCCAGAAATTGAATTGGCTGTGGCCAAGCCCAAATCGTTGTGACAATGACAAGATAGGATGACATTTTCGATGCCTTTTACGTTTTCTCTCAAGTACTTCATTTTTGCTCCGTATTCCTCAGGCAAACAGTATCCTGTGGTATCTGGAATATTTAAAACGGTTGCTCCGGCTTTAATCACTTCTTCACATACTTTGGCAAGAAATGCATTATCGGTTCTACCGGCATCTTCAGCATAAAACTCAACATCGTCCACAAAAGACTTTGCATAACTCACAGACTTAATGGCTCGATCAAGAACTTGTTCTCGAGTTGCATTGAATTTGTATTTGATGTGAGAATCACTTGTTCCAATACCCGTATGGATTCTTGGTTTTACGGCATATTTCAATGCCTCGGCTGCTACTTCAATATCTTTGGCAACGGCACGAGTCAATCCGCACACGGTTGCATTTTTTACCACTTTGGTAATCTCTGACACCGAGGCAAAATCACCCGGACTTGAAATTGGGAAACCAGCTTCAATCACATCTACGCCCAATTCATCCAATCGTTCGGCGATGATCAGTTTCTGTTTGGTATCTAATTTACATCCCGGAACCTGTTCCCCATCTCGCAAAGTGGTATCGAAAATTTGAACTTTATTATCCTGCATAATTCAACTGTATTAAACAATTTTCTAAATCAAATGTATATATTGGCGTTTTTAAAGAGGTAAACCAACTGATTTTATAACCGATTTCTAAACACAGTTTTTTAATTATAAAAGTTTGTTTTTCAATTGTTTATGAAGAATAAGATTACACTAGCCAACGCTAATACAGATCCGCTTTTTGAGTTGATTACATCGCTCTCAAAAAGTGAAAAGCGGCAATTCAACCTTTATGTAGGAAGATTGGATGGTAATGTGAGTGCCAAATTCTTCTCTTTGTTCAAATTGCTAGACAAGCAAAAAGCCTACAACGAAAAACAGATTATTGATAGTGGCATTGTATCGAAACAGCAGTTGTCCAACCTCAAAGCTCATCTATACAAGCAGATTTTGGTGAGCCTGCGATTGAATCCTGCTCATAAAAATTTGCGCATACAAATCAGAGAGCAACTTGATTTTGCAACCGTACTTTATCAAAAAGGATTATACAAACAAAGCTTGAAATTATTGGATAAGGCAAAAAACATGGCTTTAGACAATGAGGAGAAGAACATTGCTTATGAAATTGTAGAGTTGGAAAAGGTGATAGAAACCCAATACATTACTCGTAGTTTGAACAATCGCGCCGATGAACTCTCAGTTCAGGCCAAGGAATTGAGTCAACACAACGTTATTGCGAGTAAACTATCGAATTTATCGCTTCAGTTGTACAGTCATTTGCTGCAAAACGGATATGTAAAAAATAATGATGAATTGGAATTCATCAGAAACTATTTCAATAGCAAGTTACCAGTATATGATTATCAGACCTTAGGATTCCGAGAAAAACTATGGCTTTACAAAGCACATTTGTGGTATAGTTTTTTAACGCAAGATTTTCTGCAGAGTTATAAATATGCTAGTAAATGGATGGACCTATTTCGGGAAAATCCGAAGCTGATCGGGCTGCATCCTGTTTTCTATTTAAAGGGGAAGAACTATTTGTTAGAAGCTTCTTTTTTCGTAAAAAAAAGAGACACCTTTGCTTCGGAATTACAGTCGTTGGAACATGAAGTGAATCAGGGCATTATTCCGAAAAACACAAATACAGAAATTCTCATTTTTCAGTATTTGTATTCACACAAACTCCACAGTCACTTTTTGAATGCTAATTTTTCAGAAGGAGAATACTTGGTAGCGGTTATCTTGAAAAAGATTGAACAATATGGCGCACGTCTGGATTCACATCACATTGTATTACTGTACTATAAAATTGCCTGTTTGTATTTCGGAATGGGTGAAAATAAAAAGTGTATTTCCTTTCTTCAATTAATCATCAATTCGAAGGATATTGGTAGTGCGGAAGATTTGCAATGTTTCTCGAGGGTATTGAATTTGATTGCCCATTATGAATGTGGTTTGGATTATGATTTAGAGCGTCAATTTCTTCAGACGTACAAGTTCTTGCTCAAGATGCAGAATTTGCAGGAAGTTCAAAAAGAGTTTATCACTTCCATTCGTGATTTAAGTGACGTGTATCCGCATCAAATCAAAAATGAATTCAAGAAGATTCACCAACGATTGAAAAAATACGAGAATCATCCGTACGAAAAACGTGCCTTTTTGTATTTGGATATTCTGTCTTGGCTGGAAAGCAAAATAGAAAACAAACCGATTGCAGAAATCATAAGAAATAAGATTCCGAATCAGCCTTAAATTTAGTTTTTGACAAAAAAAATGACGAAGAGATTTTTTTTAATGAATTAGAACACTACATTTGAAACGTGATTACTCAAAGAGCACATAACGACTATATTTTCAACGCACCGCAAGCATCTTATCGCGGAACAATCGTTATGACTACAATTATGATCACCCTTTAGGGGGTTTTCATTATACATATCATTTTTTTCACGTCAGTTTACTCAAAATAAGTTTTTAAAAATATAAATCCTTACAAAACAAAAGGTTATGAAGGTATTAAAGTTCGGAGGCTCATCGGTAGCCAATTCCGAAAACATCAAAAAAGTCATTGATATCATTGCGGAAAATTCCGCAAATACTAAAATTGTAGTCATTGTTTCCGCATTCGGAAAAACAACCGATAATCTGCTTTACACGGCAGATACCGCCTTAGAAAATGTAACTCTAGCAAAGGAAAAACTGGAAGAAATAAAGGCATTACATAAGGGAGTCATCGGAGATTTAATGTCTTCACAAAAGACGGAAGTTGAAGATTACACCAATAATTTATTCGAAGAATTGCAATCCATTATCGAGGGAGTTCATCTGCTTCAAGAACTTTCAGAACGGACGCTTGCAAAGATTTCTAGTTTTGGAGAGCGTCTTTCATCATTCATTATTGGAAAAGCAATCCGACAACAATTTAAGGGCGATTTTGCTGATAGTCGTTCTTTGATTATTGCCAATAACGGTTATTTGGATGCTCAGGTTGATTACAAATCGACCAATGCTAAAATCTCGGAACACTTTGCTCATTCTGATGCAGATATTACTGTGGTTGGCGGATTTATTGCCTCCAACTCAAACGGAGAAACCACAACCTTAGGTCGAGGCGGATCAGATTTCTCAGCAGCAATCTTTGCAGGTGCTTTGGATGTAGAAGAATTGCAAATTTGGACAGATGTAAGCGGCATGTTCTCTGCGAATCCTAGGTTGGTAAAGCAAGCGTTCCCAATCAAAGAAATTTCTTATGAAGAGGCCATGGAATTATCACATTTTGGGGCCAAAGTATTGTATCCACCAACCATACAACCTGTATTACAAAAGGGGATACCAATCCGCATCAAAAATACGTTTGAACCTTCTCATGATGGAACATTGATTTGCCAAACATCCAACAATAATCGAATCATCAAGGGAATTTCTTACATCGATAACATCAGTTTAATTACCATTGAAGGCTCAGGGTTGGTTGGTTTTTTAGGATTTTCAAAGCGTCTGTTTTCAGCATTATCAGGATTCTCCATCAATGTGGTTTTAATCACGCAAGCGTCTTCAGAACATTCTATTTGTGTGGGAATCTATCAGAAAGATGCCGAAGCTGCCTTGGAGGTTTTGAATGATGAATTTGAGGTGGAAATTCTAAAGAAAAAAATTAAGCCTATTGCTATTGAAAATGAGCTATCCATTATTGCCATTGTGGGAGATTATATGAAAAATCACCAAGGTTTGAGTGGTCAAATGTTTAGCGCTCTGGGGAGAAATAATGTAAATGTTAGAGCGATTGCTCAAGGTTCCTCAGAAAAGAATATTTCCGCAGTCATCAAAAATAGTGATGCTAAAAAAGCCTTGAATACCCTTCATGAGCAATTCTTTGAAACGCAGACCAAACAATTAAACTTGTTTGTTACTGGGGTTGGAAATGTAGGAAAACGATTCTTGGCTCAAATACATCAACAGAGGAAATATCTAAAAAAGCATTTGAATCTTCAAGTTCGAGTCGTAGGTATTTCAAATTCTAGAAAAATGGTTTTCGACACCACTGGAATTAATTTGAACAACTGGGAAGCCCTTCTTACGGATGGTGAAGCTAGTACACTTCAAAGCTTTTTAGAAAAAACCAAATCGTTGAATCTTAGAAACTCCGTTTTTGTAGACAATACCGCCAGTGAAGCCGTTTCAAATTTATATGCCTCTTATTTTAAAGAGAGTATTTCTGTGGTTACTTGCAACAAAATTGCTGCATCTTCGGAATATCAGAATTACTTGACCCTGAAAAACATTGCCTCAGAGTACAAAGCGCAATTTTTATTCGAAACTAATGTGGGTGCGGGTTTACCAATTATTGATACGCTGAAAAATCTAATTGCATCAGGAGATAGAGTACATACCATTCAAGCCGTTTTATCGGGTACTCTAAATTATGTTTTCAATAATTACGACGGGCAACACACATTTAAAGAAGTGGTTCAGAATGCACATGAATTGGGGTACACCGAACCTGATCCTAAAATTGATTTAAGCGGAATTGACGTGGCGCGAAAAATATTGATTCTTGCCAGAGAGAGTGGGTTTGAGATGGATCTAGAGGATGTAAAAAACAATGCTTTTTTAAGTGAAGAAAGCTTAAACACAAAGAACAATGAGGATTTCTTTAGTTCATTAGAAAAATTTGAAGAAGACTTTAAAGAATTATGGCTTTCGGCTCATAATAAGAACTGTCGCTTGAAATATGTGGCCGAATTCAAGGATGGAAAAGCAAGTGTGGGATTAAAGGAAATTCCGTCTGATCATCCGTTTTATAACTTAGAAGGCAGTGACAATATTGTCTTGTTTT
The DNA here is from genome assembly GCA_964343335.1 of uncultured Polaribacter sp. Taxonomy (GTDB): domain Bacteria; phylum Bacteroidota; class Bacteroidia; order Flavobacteriales; family Flavobacteriaceae; genus Polaribacter. The sequence continues at coordinate 5,503 of CAYFJL010000048.1, forward strand.
ACACCGATAGATATCCGACGCAGCCACTTCAAATAAAAGGAGCTGGTGCAGGTGCAGATGTCACTGCTTCTGGTATCTTTGCAGATATAATTCGAATCGCCAACCAATAACATGAAGTACTTAAAAATCTTCTCGCCGGCCACGGTGGCCAATGTTTCATGCGGATTTGACACACTCGGTTTTGCTTTGGATGCTCTAGGTGATGAAATGACCTTCACCAAGACTGAGGATCGCAAAGTTGTGATAACGAAAATCACTGGTGCCGACCTACCTTATGAGACCGACCAAAATGTTGCTGGGGCCGTCGTTCAAAAAATGCTAAAGGATGCCAAGGCTGATTTCGGATTGGAAATTACCATTCACAAAGGATTTTCTCCTGGAAGCGGATTGGGAAGTAGCGCCGCGAGTGGTGCTGGAGCAGCTTTTGGTGCGAATCAATTTTTAGAAGAAAGATTTTCAACCTTAGAGCTGGTAAAATATGCCATGTTTGGAGAAGAAGTTGCTTGTGGTAGTCCAATTGCCGACAACGTAAGTGCAGCCTTATTTGGAGGGTTTGTATTGATTCGCAGTTATGAGCCATTAGAAATAAAGGCCATTCCTGTACCTGAGGCATTAAGAGTTGTGGCCTTGCATCCACAGATTGAAGTAAAAACTAAAGATGCCCGGGAAGTTTTGCCCGATATGGTTCCATTAAAAGATGCCATCACCCAATGGGCGAATGTAGGCGGACTCATCGCCGGATTGTATGATGCAGATTATCAACTCATCGCGAATTCTTTACAGGATATTATTGTAGAACCTCATCGAAAAAACTTAATTCCATGGTTTGATGACACCAAATCTGCAGCGATAAAAAGCGGGGCACTTGGCGCAGGAATCAGTGGATCTGGACCTACCATTTTTGCATTATGCAAAGGTGATGAAGCCCAAGAATCGGTTTTTGAGGCAATGAAATCTACCTACGATGCTGTGGAGATTCCTTTTCACATCTACAAATCAGAAATCAATAAAGTCGGAATTAAAATTCTGGAAAAAGCATAGCTATGAATTACTTTAGTTTATCAAACAATGAGATTGTTTTTCCTTTTAAGGAAGCTGTCATCAAGGGATTGGCTCCAGACAGAAGTTTGTTCTTCCCGGAACGTATTGAGCCATTATCTCCAGACTTTATAGAGAATATTCAGGAATTTTCAAATGAGGAAATCGCCTATGAAGTCATCAAACAGTTTGTAGGTGATGAAATTCCGGAAGACGTCCTAAAACAAATAATCAAAGAAACCATTCCTTTTGATTTTCCAGTTGTTCCTATTACCGAAAACATTTCTACTCTTGAACTGTTTCATGGACCAACCATGGCCTTTAAGGATGTAGGGGCCAAATTTATGGCAAAGTGCTTAGAGTACTTTAATGCTGAATCTAGTGAAGAAGTTACCGTTTTGGTGGCAACTTCTGGTGATACTGGTGGTGCCGTAGCGAATGGTTTTCTAGGGACTAAGGGAGTAAAAGTTGTCATTTTATATCCTTCGGGAAAGGTGAGCGATATTCAAGAAAGACAGTTAACCACCTTAGGTCAAAACATCACAGCGCTCGAAGTCGATGGTGTTTTTGATGACTGTCAAGATATGGTGAAAACGGCCTTTTTGGATGACGAGATTATCCCGAATTTAACTTCTGCCAATTCCATAAACATTGCCCGCTGGTTGCCACAAATGTTCTATTTCTTCTTTGCTTATAAACAGCTGAAGAATCAACATAAAGAGATCGTTTTTTCAGTTCCTAGTGGAAATTTCGGTAATATCTGTGCTGGATTTATGGCCCAAAAACTAGGATTACCGGTACGTCATTTGGTAGCGGCTACGAATGTGAATGATACGGTTCCGAACTTTTTGAAATCAGGTCAATATGATGCCAAGCCATCTATAGCAACTATCTCCAATGCGATGGATGTTGGGAATCCGAGTAATTTTGTACGTATCCAACAAATTTTTGATAATGATTTCGAGAGTTTAAAACAGCATTTGTTCTCTTATTCATTTTCAGATGATGAAACGAAAGAAGCCATGAAAGAAATTCATTCTGACTCCGATTATGTAGCTGATCCTCATGGTGCGGTTGGTTACTTAGGATTAAAATCCTATGGGTTAGAAGCAAATCAAATGGGTGTCTTTTTGGAAACCGCTCATCCGGTGAAGTTTTTGGATGTGGTGAAAGATACACTTCTGGTTGATGTGGAAATTCCGCCGCAAATTCAAAAAGTAATGGATAAGAAAAAGACGAGTATCCAGATCTCGAGTTATGCGGATTTGAAGCGTTTTTTGAATTCTTAAGGGATTATTTGATTTCTAGAATCTTGTCTTTTGTAAATCCGAAATAAGTAGCCTTTTCTTTATTGATTTTTACATTCAATCCTGTAAATTCACTAAAAGCCGGTAGGATGATTTCAATCTGAGTTTGAATGTAACAAGGAAGCTTGATTCGTTGTCTCCCCTTTCCTTTTAACAACACTCCTGGATGTAAATGACCCGAAACGGTAATTTGATCCTCATTCAAGGTGTAATTCTCGGTATCATGAACGAAGTCGAATCGCCCTAAAGAAGCTTTCTGCTCATAATAAACGATATTCAATCGATCATAAATCTGATTTTTCAATCGGTCGTGATTTCCTTTAATCAATATAAATTCGATATCCGAATATTGTAGCAACCAGGTCTTGAAGGTATCTAAATCCTTGTTGTACTCGGCGTGAAATAAATCACCCACCACAATGACTTTTGAAGGTTCGTAAACTCGGATTAAATCCGATAATCGAGCTAAATCATTCAGCAAAATATCTTTAGAAATAGGGATTCCGAATTTTTGAAAATGGGCCGATTTTCCGACGTGCAAATCACTAAGCACTAAACTTTGGAGTTCTGGAATAAACAAACATCGAGCAGTAGTCAATACAATCTCTTGTTCTTTCAAAAGGATATTTTTAGCGACTATGCCTCCCATTCCATCGACTGTTTTTGCATTCGTTCTATTCGTTTTCCTAGCTCTTCATTGGTTAGTAAACCACGTAAACTATCCACCTTTAATGGGAAGCTCAAAGGTGTAAAACCTTTCGATTTTTTAACTACAATCTTCGACTTTGAAATTCGATCAAAAGCCTCTTGAAGTCTGGCTGATTCAAGCTGATAATCAAAAACCTCAGTATAAGCCTGCTTCAATAAGAGATTTTGAGGCTCGTAATCTGACAAGACCCGAAATATCAAACTCGAAGAAGATTGCAAACTTTTATGTGTTTTTCGAGCTCCTGGCTGAGTTTGCACCACCAATCCAGCGATTTGAGCAATGTCTCTGAACTTTCGAGAGGCCATTTCACTAGCGTTGATACTAGCCGTTACATCGGCAATCAAATTCTCTTTAGTAAGAATACTTTGTACATTCTCTTCATTCAAAGGAATGTATTGATCACTAAGCAACTCAAAGCCATAATCATTCATAGCAATTGTAAAGGTTAGTGGTGTGATTTGAGCCAATCGATAAGCAACCAACGAGGCCATGATTTCATTCACCAATCGTCCTTCAAACGGATACATAAACACATGGTATCCTTCTTTGGTTTTGATCAGTTCGACCAAAAATTCATTGATGGTCGGAATGTGAGAATTGGTCTGTTGATTTTTTAATAAGGGATGTAAAAACTTTAATTCGCGTTCTCTTGCTGTTGCCGAAATAGCATCACTCAATTTCACCCGTAAAAAATGACTTAGGTAGGATGACAAAGGCAAGCGACCACCGTTCCAGCTTGGGGTAATCGCTTTTTTCTTCCGGCTGTTTTTCACAATGATGGTCATGTCTTTGATGTACTGAATTTCCAAAACACGTCCGCTTAAGGTAAAGGCATCACCCTTTTTTAATTTGGAAATAAAATACTCTTCCACCATACCCACATAGCCTCCTTTTTGAAACTTCACCTTGAGCATCACTTCACTTACAATTACGCCGATATTCATACGATGCAGCATAGAGATTCTTCTGCTCTTTACTCGATAAACTTCCTCTTCATCAACAATCACTTTGTGGAATTCTTCGTAAGCATTTAAGGTACTTCCTCCTTTGGTAATAAAATGCAAACACCAATTGAATTCTTCTTGGGTCAAGTATTGAAAAGCAAAAGTTGAGGACACCAAATCGAATGTTTGTTCTTTGGTAAAACCTTCTCCAACGGCAAGGGTTACTAGGAATTGTACCAATACATCAAAAGGTAAAATCATCGGTAATCTTGCCTCCATCTCTTTTTGTTTGATGGCTTCCTTAACCGCGGAAATTTCGATGAGTTGCAAGGTATGCGTCGGAACAAAATAGATTTTCGAAGTTTCAAAAGGAGAATGGCCACTTCGACCTGCACGTTGCATGAAACGAGCAATTCCCTTGGAAGAGCCTATCTGAATGACGCAATCGACAGGTTTAAAATCCACACCGAGATCTAAGGATGAAGTGCAGATTACTGCTTTCAACAATCCGTCTGATAAAGCTTCTTCAATGAAATTGCGTTGCACCTTAGCTATGGATCCATGGTGGATGGCAATTTGTCCTGCTAAATCTGGGGCCTCTTCTAAAATGATTTGATACCAAAGTTCACTTTGATTACGCGTATTGGTAAACACGAGTGTACTGGTATTTTCGTAAATAATCGGAATGATTTTGGAACTCAAGGATTTCCCCAAATGACCCGCCCAAGAAAGTTCTTCCACCTCATCGGGAAGAATGGAAACAATCTTTAGTTTCTTCTGTTCCTTGGCCTTAATCATGATGGTTTTCACCTCTTGATTCGGAATCAAAACCTGTAAGGCTTCATTCAAATTACCAATGGTGGCCGATATACCCCAAACAGAAACCGATTTGGCAAGGGTTTGAATTCTGGCGATGGCCAATTGGGTTAAAACACCACGTTTAGAACCCAACAATTCGTGCCACTCATCAACCGCAATACATTGTACATTTCTGAACCACTTGGAATTGTTCTTTTGAGAAAATAACAATTGAATCGTTTCGGGAGTTGTCAGTAAAATATCAGGCATTAAACGTTCTTGACGCCTGCGATCTTTTTGAGGCGTATCACCGTTTCGAACCTCAGCAACCCAGTCCAATCCGATTTCCTCCAAAGCCTCATTCATGGCTTTTGCCAAATCCTTAGCCAAGGAGCGAAGCGGACTAATCCAGATGAGTTTGAGTCCTTTTTTAGATTTTTCAGGATCATTCAAATGCTGAATTACAACACCAAGAAATACAGAAAATGTCTTACCAAAACCAGTAGGTGCAACCACCAAGCCAGAGTAGCCATTGGCATACTTTTGCCAGGTGCGCTCCTGAAATTCAAAGGGTTGTTGTCCCTTTTCAGCCATCCAATTCTGGATGATTTGGTATCCTTGGGTTTGTTTAAAATTCTTCAAAAATCCTTCTCTGTTTAGTTCTCAATACCTGTCTGACGACAGGCAGGCAATTCTGAAAATCTTCAGAATCACTCGAACTGACGTTCTATTTTTAACTATTAATCAAGGCCTTGACACTGTCAATAGTATCAATGTCTTTTACAGTCTTATCTCTCCTCCATCTTTTAATCCGTGGAAACCGTAAGGCCACTCCACTTTTATGACGTTTGCTAAATCCGATTCCTTCAAAAGCAATTTCGAACACCAATTCTGGTTTTACGGTTCGAACCGGACCAAATTTTTCAATTTCATTTTTGGTTACCCATCTTGAGATTTCCGTTATTTCTTTATCTGTCAATCCCGAATAGGCCTTTGCAATGGTTACCAATTTATCTTCGGCTTGAACCGCGAAGGTATAGTCGGTATACTTTGAACTTCGTCTTCCGCTTCCTCTCTGCGCATAAATCATCACCGCATCAATGGTCAACGGATCTACCTTCCACTTGAACCAATCTCCTTTTTTACGACCCACATGATACATGGAAGCTTTGCGTTTTAGCATCAATCCTTCGCTATTGAAATTACGTGCATTCTCTCGAATCGCATACAAGGATTCCCAAGATGAAAACTCGATGATTTCAGACAGCTTCACGGTGTCGGTTCCTTTGTTTTGAAACACAACTTCCAGTTTTTTACGTCGTTCTTCCATGGATTGCTGAGTTAGATTCTCACCCTCAAACTCAAGCAAGTCGTAGGCAAAAAATCCAACCGGAATTTCCTCCATCATTTTTTTGGAAACATTCTTTCGGTTGAGGCGTTTTTGCAAATCATTGAAGAGCAATACACCTTCTTTTTTGATTGCCAGAATTTCACCATCCACCACAAAATCGTAGTCAAAGGTTAAAAAGTATTGTACTAGCTCTGGAAATTGATTGGTCACCAGTTCCTCTCCACGCGACCAAATAAAAACTTCGTGATTCCTCTTGATAATTAATCCGCGAATTCCGTCCCACTTGTATTCGACCTGCCATTCATCTGGATTTCCTAATTCATTCAAATCTTTATCTAAGGCATAGGCCAGGCAAAACGGATATGGTTTTGAGTTGTCGTAATTGATATGCGACCCTGAAATTAGATCCTCAAAAGAAGTATCTTGAGGGTGCCAATTACCAACCAAACTATGCATGATTTGATTTGGATCTTTATCAGCGTATTTTGCTAAAGCATTGACCAGGGTTTTCTTGGAGACTCCGATTCTAAAACTTCCTCCAATGAACTTATTGAATAGCAGTCTTTGGTAATCATCGAGAGCGTTCCAAGATGCTAAAACATAATCCTTTTTCTCGTCTTCTGATTTTGATTTCAGATCAATGATTTCACTCAACCATTGATGTAACGATTTCTCGTTTTGTGATTGATTGGTCGGTAAAACCAAGGCTAAGGTCTCGCCCAAATCGCCTGTAGCTCCATAACTCTCCAAGAACAACCATTCTGGTATTTCGGCCAATTCAATGCACCATTCACGCAACAAAGTTGTTTTCACCGGTCGTGATGGTCTTTTACCCGTGAATAAGGCGATGGCCCACAATTTATCTTGATGGGAAGCTTGCTCAAAGAAAGTAACCAATGCTTCAATTTTTGCATTGGTTTTATTGGTCATTTCAATGGATTGTAAAGTCTCAGCGAATAATTTCATCAGGCTTCAATGGCTTCTTCAGATTTAGAAAGTTCTTCTTCTCCGTATAAGGTATTCAACTCTTTGGCATAAATCCCTTTTTCATTCAAATATTTAGAGAGAACTGCTTGATATCCGTGGGTCACGTAGACCTTCTCAGCTTCTGTTTCTTTGATGGTTTGTAAGAGTCCGTCCCAATCGGCATGATCGCTAATAACAAAACCGGCATCTACCCCACGCCATCTTCTATTCCCTCGAATTTGCATCCATCCACTACAAATGGCGGTAGCCGCATTCGGAATCCTTTTTAACATTCGACTACCTAACAAAGCAGGTGGTAAAATGACAATGTTATTCTGGACCTTCTTTTTATCAAAATCAGCCATGATCAATTCAGATTCTGGTAATTCGATTCCCGTTGAATTAATGGCTAGATTCAATTTATGAATGGCATTATGCACATAAATTGGGGCAACATTCTCCACTAATTTTAAAATACGTTGTGCTTTACCAAGACTATATCCGAAGAAAACAGAAGTACGATTCTTTTTCTGGTTTTCTAAAATCCATTGAACGAGTTCTTGTTGCAGTCGTTCCTCACTTTTCCATTTATAAATAGGCAACCCAAAGGTGCTTTCGGTGATAAACTCGTGGCATTTCACCGGCTCAAAAGGAACAGTTAAAAAATCAGGCTGGGTTTTGTAATCTCCTGTAAAAACAACCACATAGCCCTTGTATTCGAGTTTGATTTGTGCCGACCCAATGATGTGGCCAGCGGGGTGAAAGGTGACCTTTACTCCATTAATGACAATCGTTTCATTATACCCCAAACTCTGCACATTGATGTGACTGCCAATTCGATGTTGTAAAATTGGTTTGCTATGGTGATGACACAAATACTTTTTGTTTCCCCAACGCGCGTGATCGGCATGACCATGTGAAATAATCGCATAGTCAACCGGATACCAGGGATCTAAATAGAATTTTCCTGGCTTGCAATAAATGCCTTTTTTGGTATAGGTGACGAAACTCAAAGTAAAAGGGATTAAAATGTAAAAATACGAACAAATTCAATTAATCCTTTCCTCTTCAACTCGATGTAGACAGGAATTAAATTGTAATTTATTTGCTACCTTTAAAGGAGTTCACTTATACCAATGAAAGATCAAGAGTTTCTTACTTCTGAAAAGGCTCAATATGTGTTTAATAGCATGATTGAGGAAGTTCATATTTGGAAACTTATCAAAGATGAAAATCAAAATATCGTCACTTGGTCTTTAACTTTTGCAAACAAAGCGGCATTGACAACTTGGGAAGTTAAAACCCTTGAAGAAATTCAATACAAAACCACTGACGAAATCTTCGGGGAAGGTGCTACCCAACATTATTTAGAGGTAGTTCAAAAAGTTTTTGCCGAACGAAAATCCCATACTTTTCAAGATTATTTTCCAAATATCAATCGTCATTTCAGGTTTACCACGGTTCCTCTTGAAGATCACTTCATCACCACAGGTTGGGATATTACAGATTTTGTAGAAAAAAACGAATCACTGAGCGATGATTTTTCAGTTCTCCAACGGCAAATCAAGTCCAAATTGGGCCTAGAAAAACAAACAAAAGAGCAAACTCAAGATCTTGAAACTTTAAATATAGAACTACAGGCGAACCTCAACAACCTTCAAGAAGAGCTTCGCAAGAAAGAATTTGAAAATATGGATATTGCCGTTAAATTCAGTCAATTGGTATTGAATCAATCTAATCTAATTCAGAAAAACGCTCTTATGTTAAAACAATTGACCAAAGTTCAAAAAGAAAATAGAGAACTATTGAAATTAATGAATGAATCCTACAAAAGTGTTGAATCTTAAGATGAGAAATACCTTTCTGATCCTTATTCTATTGATTAACTTCTCAATATTCGGACAAGACAAATTTTCTTATACCGAAAATGGTTTGACTCCCAAAAGCCTGCGTTTTACCATTGAAAATGGCTCAACACAAAACAGCTTTAAGCAGATTTTGAGTTGGATTGATGACAATGCTAAAACCTTTCAATTAAAGGTCGATAAAAAAATTGAAAATGAGGTGCTTGTTTTTGAAAGTACCAAGAATAATGCAGTGGTTTATGACAAACAATACAATCATGTGAAATATTCCATCACAATTCGTATTGATGAAAATGAACTAATCTTTGAACCAATTTCCATCCAACGGAAAGTGAATAGCAAATATGATATGGGGTGGAAGGATGTTAACCTCAAAGATGGTGGTGAATATTTCAAACGAGGAAAAGTGATTCGGAAGTATCGTAAATACGTATCAGACATCACCAAACCGTTAAATTTACTTTTTACACAGTATCAATCTCATTTATCAAAATAGATTTGATGGACTTAGAATTAAAAAAACACTGGGAAACTGTATATCAGAATAAGAGTCCCGAGCAAGTTAGCTGGACTCAGAAAGTACCAAAAACATCTTTAGATTTCATTGCTCAACTCGACCTTCATCCATCCGCTAAAATTATTGATGTCGGCGGGGGTGATAGTCATTTGGTTGATTTTTTAATTGATGAGGGGTTTGAAGATATTTCAGTTCTTGATATCTCTTCAAAAGCTATTGACAGAGCCAAAAACAGACTTGGGGACAAAGGACTAAATATCCATTGGATTGTTACGAATATTCTAGATTTTGCACCCAAAAGAAAATTTGATGTTTGGCACGATAGAGCTGCATTTCACTTTCTAACTTCAAAGAAAGATATTGAGACTTACATAAAAACGGTTCGTGAATTTGCAGATCACCTCGTACTAGGAACCTTTTCAAAAAACGGACCCTTAAAATGCAGCGGGTTACCCATCAGCCAATATGATTCTGAAGATTTACAGGCTTTATTGGAATCAGATTTCGAATTGATTTCAAGTCGATATGAAGATCATACTACTCCATTCGATACCCAGCAAAACTTTTTGTTTTGTAGTTTTAAGAAAAGAAATATACAATGAAATTATGCCCATCATAAGCTTTGAAATTGAAGAATGATTTTTTCAATAATCGAAAAACAGGGTTCCCTAGGTTTCAAATCCTTAGTATTTAAGGTATGACAAAATTTAATAGTTAATTTTGCGTACTCATACCAAGTTGATATGAATACAGATAACGTACAGGAAGGCATCATTAATGGCTACCGGGATTTCATTTATAATCGGTATCAGTTTGAAGCTATTAAAGGAAAGTACGAAATCCCTAATGCTATCAATGAAAGTGTTCTAATAGAATTAAGAGCCTACTACCTCACTCATGTATATCCTGAATATTCAGAACGAAAGGCGCTGAACGAGGCCTTTAATAGTTTGGACAAATACATTCAACAACCGCAGAAGTTAATTGCCATTTTATTTGATGCTTCAAAGCTATTGTTCAAATATGGGCGGAGTCTTCCGAAAATTTTGGGCACTGGATTAAAAGCTTTGAAAACCTTCAAATCTGCATCCAACTTTGAAAACACCTTAATAAAAGATGCCGTAAAGAAAAAATTGGAAGGCCCATATGACGAGGCAAAAATTAAAGTTTTATTGCGGTCCATTCCTAGGAATGATATTGATGAGTTCATTGAAACTTCACATTCGCTTTTTGAAACCTTATACGATCGAGCTCAGGTAAAGAAAATCAAGGAAATCATTCGATACATCATTGCGGTTATGAAGAAAAATGCGCATCGTTATTCGAAAGATCAAATCAAAGGACTAGAAATGGGATATGCTTTACTAGATGAAGGAGATTCGCTTTTACAACAATTACCGAAACAAGATCAGCAACGATTGATAGACCTGATAACAGAAATTGAAACGGACATGCTGAACAATCTAAATTAAGAATACAAAAAAACCTCTTCAAAGCTGAAGAGATTTTTTGTTGGCCCACTAGGACTCCCTTCGACTGCGCTCAGGATGAACCCAGCCTGCGGCAGGCAAGTTCTCGTCCTATAAATAAAGTGCAAAAAAAATCCCAACTCCAAATAAAATTAGAATTGAGATTTAAATTTCCGTTGGCCCACTAGGACTCGAACCTAGAATAACGGCACCAAAAACCGGTGTGTTACCATTACACCATGGGCCAATGCTAAAAGCGGATGCAAATTTAAAGCAATCTTTCAATTTTTCAAACAATTTTATTCAAATTTTGAATTTAACAAACTTTTAAAAGCTTTTAAACGTTTCTTAAAAGCTTAACAGCTTTAAATTCTTAAATTCGTCCAGTTATTTCAAACCATATGACTTCAGAAAAATTTAAAAAATGGAACCTAATTTTAGGTTGGTTCTCTTTTCTAGTTGC
>CAYFJL010000049.1:0-16627 GCA_964343335.1 uncultured Polaribacter sp.
CATTAATACCGTTGTAATTTTTTTCATAATCTAAAATTTTGTAGTTAGAATGTGGTGATAAAACTATCTGATTTGGATTGATAAATTCCAAAAAAAATAGTCTGAGGGGTCATTTTTATGATTATCGAAAAATTGACAGGGAATTTTTTTTAGGTTGCTGTTTTGCAGGACTTATTTTGAGGAATCCTCAAATAGATTTTGATGAAAATTTATTAAATCTTAATAATTAGTGAAAAAAATGCAATGAATAGTAAAAAATGAAAACGATTTCGTAACAAATGAATTGAATCGCTTGCGTAAAAAGCAACCTATCGGATATCAATTTTTAATCTATCATTAGAGTAATTATTTTCTAATAAAAGAAAAATCAAGACTAAATTCTGAGTTGCTAACTTTAGCTTTTAAGGTGTCATTTAACATCCAGTATTTTATTTTTTTCGGAAATTCATTCTTAGGATTTTCACAAGTAAAAGAAGAATCGGTCTGTTCTGTAAATTTAAATAGTGTCGGTTTTTCATTTACACCTTCTACTTGTAGGTATAACGTATCTTTGATCGTGATGATGGATAAAATTTCTTTAAAGGTCGTGTCCTTAGCTTTTAAGGTATATCCCATTCCTTTAAAATCGGAAGACCACGTTTCGAAAGTTTGTTCGCCCTCCTTGTTGTTCGTTCGAACCCAATCGCCAATTAAAAAGTGAGGTTTTTCTTTGTCTTGTTCTTGACATGATAGAAGGGCAGTCAATAATATGAGTAGGCAGTAACGCTTCATAAAAGTGAGGTTGATTTCTTAAATATAGGTATAAAATTGTAAATTCGCAGCACTACTAAATTCGCATAATGTTAGAAAAAATTCGCATTGTTAAGCAGCGCTATGATGAGGTTTCAGATTTGATCATTCAGCCAGAAATTATTTCCGATCAGAAAAAATACGCTCAATTGAGTAAAGAATACAAAGATTTGGGTGATGTGGTTAAAAAGGGACAGGAGTACCAGTCTCTATTAAACAATATTGAAGAAGCCAAAGAGATTATTGCTGATGGATCCGATGCCGAAATGGTAGAAATGGCGAAAATGGAAATGGATGAAGCTCAGGGCAAACTTCCTGAAATTGAAGAGGAAATTAAGTTTATGCTAATTCCTAAAGATCCTGAGGATGCGAAAAATGCTGTGGTTGAATTGAGAGCCGGAACTGGTGGTGATGAGGCCAGTATTTTTGCTGGAGATTTATTCCGAATGTATACCAAGTATTGCGAAGGCAAAGGTTGGCGTGTGGATGTAGTAGATTTTTCTGAAGGAACCAACGGCGGATATAAAGAAATTCAGTTTGAAGTTTCTGGTCCGGATGTGTACGGGACGCTAAAGTTTGAAGCCGGGGTTCACCGTGTACAACGCGTTCCTCAGACCGAAACACAAGGGCGAGTTCATACATCGGCTGCTACCTGTATGGTCTTCCCAGAGGCGGAAGAGTTTGATGTAGAAATTAACCCCAAAGATGTTCGAATCGATTACTTCTGTTCTTCTGGTCCAGGGGGTCAATCGGTAAATACCACCTATTCAGCTGTTCGATTAACCCACATTCCAACAGGATTGGTAGCGCAGTGTCAAGATCAAAAGTCGCAGCATAAGAACAAAGAAAAGGCCTTCAAGGTTTTGCGTTCTCGTTTGTATGATTTAGAGTTGGCTAAAAAACAAGAAGAAGATGCAGCGAAACGAGGATCTATGGTAACGTCAGGTGATCGTAGTGCTAAAATTAGAACCTACAATTATCCGCAAGGTCGTGTAACTGATCACAGAATCGGACTGACTCTTTATGACCTTTCAAATATTGTAAATGGCGACATACAGCGCATCATTGATGAATTAATGCTCGCTGAGAACACGAATAAATTGAAAGAATTAGGAGAATCGATCTAATTCAATTGCTATTTTTTCTTTTTAGCTTCTCCGAATAAGTGTAGTTCAGTAAACTGTTTGTCTACGGTTACAGAATTTGCGCCGTTGCACACTAAATGATGTAGTGGCACCTTTTCATTGTCTAATTCAATACTGGTAATTTCAAATGGTAAATTATAGAATACCAATGTGAATTTGGAATATGGCGCATTGTATTTACCTCTTTTATGTTGCTGTAAAATGAATTCTTCTTTTTTACCTGTGACTTTAAAGGTGCGAAGACTGTATCTACCCTTTTTGTAGTCCAAACCATCATGGGCATCATCATACAATTGCGATTGCTCTTTTCCTTCCTTGTAATAGATTTCTAAGGTGATGTTATCAAACTCCTTTTCACCCACATATTGTTGCACTGGATATTTCGGAATTACCGCTCCTTCTTTGATGAATAACGGAATGGTGTCGAGCTCGGCATCAACCCACATTTCGCGTCCGCCTGCTACAACATCCTTGGTCCAGTAGTTGTACCACTTGCCTCGAGGCACATACATACGTCTTCCTTTCGCATTTGGTTCTTGAATAGGACAAACCAAAATGTTTTCACCATAAATAAATTCATCACTTCGGTAATGCGTATGAATATCTTCTTGATCAAAAAGTACCAATGATTTGATAATCGGAACCCCTTCATTTGCATATTTCCAAAATGCTGTATATAAGTAAGGCAGTAACTGATACCTCAGTTCGATGAATTTTCTAACGATATCAGTGATGTCATCACCAAACATCCAAGGTTCTTGATCTCCATGATCTCCAGAAGAATGTACTCTACAGAAAACGTGGAAAACACCCAATTGAATCCAGCGTGCAAACAATTCTCCTTGAGGTTGTTCTGCAAATCCGCCAATATCACTTCCAACAAATGAGAAACCAGACATGGCCATTCGTTGGGCTTGCACATTGGCAATCCATAAGTGTTCCCAAGTCGCCACATTATCACCGGTCCAACTTGACGTATATCGCTGTGTTCCAGAATAAGCGGCCCTTGTTATCACAAATGGACGCTTCGGATAGCTATATTTTTTCAACCCATGGTAGGTGGCTCTTGCCATCTGCATTCCGTATACATTGTGAGCTTTTCTATGGCTACATTGATTTCCATCGTAATCATGGCGAACGTCATCTGGAAAGGTTTTATTCGGAACCTCCATAACCGCAGGTTCATTCATGTCATTCCACACACCCTTTACGCCAATATCTTCGATCAATTCTTTAAATAGGTCGGCCCACCATTCTCTTACTTCTGGTTTGGTGTAGTCAGGGAAATAACATTCCCCTGGCCAAACCTTACCTTTCATATAAGGTCCGTCAGCCCTTTTGCAGAAATAATCTTTTTCAAGTGCTTCTTTAAAAACACTGTATTCGTTATCTATTTTGATTCCCGGGTCTATGATCACTACGGTTTTGAATCCGTCATCTTCCAATTCTTTCACCATCCTCTTCGGATCAGGAAAATGATTTTTATCCCAAGTAAAACATCTGAATCCGTCCATGTAATCAATGTCCAAATAGATGGCGTCACATGGAATTTGCAGATCTCTAAATTTATTCGTGACTTCCTTAACTTCACTTTCTGGATAGTAACTCCATTTACATTGATGGAAACCCAAAGCCCAAAGTGGTGGTAATTGATGAGGTCTACCTGTTAAATCGGTATAATTGACAACCACATCTTCCATTTTTGGTCCGTAAATGAAATAGTAATTCATTTCGCCACCATCGGCCCAGAAGCTTGTTACATTTCTTCGTTCTGAGGCGAAATCGAAATGGGTTTTAAAAGTATTGTCAAAAAATATTCCGTAGGCTTTGTTTTCACAAATTCCTGTGTAAAACGGAATGGCCTTATAAATGGGATCAGTATCTTTTCCGTAGGCATACGAATCGGTCACCCAATTCTCAAATCGCTTGCCTTTTAGACTCACTTGAACTGGTTTGTCACCTAATCCATAATAACTTTCGGTCTTATGAGAAACCTTACTCATTTTAACGATATCGCCTCCCTTATGGTAATTTTCTTCCCAATGGAAACCAATTTCATCTTCATTGATTAAGGTGGCATCCTTGGCATCGAAAATACTCACCTTGGCGTTGTCTTTGCGAACTTTACAAATTAATTTGGAAGTGGTAACAATATAGAATTCGGCATTCTCAGTTACCTCTAATTTATTATATCCTCTGCTGGCATGAATGGTAATTCCGTAGGAAAAGTCATTTTCAAAAATACCCGTGGTAGAGTACCGAAAACGCAATACACTGTCTCTAACGATGGTCAATTCTAAAACAACTCCGTTAGTAGTTTGGAAGAAGAGCTTATCAACATCTTTCTTATAGCTCTCAATGCGCGAAGGAAATAAATTCCCTTTCTTTTCCAGTTCAGTATTAGTAATCATGTGGCAAAATCAATTAATACTGGTAAAATTCGTAAAAGTTTACGGCACTGAGAAATGGAAATCTTCTTTTTTACTTCAACGATTTAGTTGAGTTCAGATTGGCCTTATTCCTCATATTTAAAGACCATCATAGCCAACGGTGGAAGGTTTAATTTTACAGAGTTTTCGCGGTAATCCCAAGTTTGATCTTCGGTAGTAACAGTTTTGTTATGGAAGTTTCCTGTCCCATTAAACTTCTTGGCGTCGGTGTTGAAAATCTCCTTTAACGTACCTTTTCTTGGCACACCAATTCCGTAGTTTTCTCTTGGAATTGGGGTTAAATTACATACCACAATCACATCATCTTTCTCGTCGTAACCTTTTCGTATATAGGTCATTACCGAATTCTCATGATCATTATGGCTGATCCATTCAAATCCTTTACCAGTGAATTGTTGTTGATGTAGCGCTTTTTCAGTTTTATAGAGTTTGTTCAACCCTTTTACGGTTTCCTGAGCTCCTTTATGAACCTTGTAATCCAATAAATGCCAGTCCAAGCTCTGTTGGAAATTCCATTCAGCCGATTGTCCGTATTCGCCACCTTGGAATAATAACTTCGCTCCAGGATGTGTAAACATGAATCCGTATAATAATCTCAAGTTGGCAAATTTCTGCCACTCGTCCCCAGGCATTTTATTTAATATGGATTGCTTTCCGTAGACTACTTCATCATGAGACAGCGGAAGCATAAAGTTTTCGGTAAAGGCATAATTTAAACTGAAAGTCAGTTCGTTTTGATGATGTTTACGATAAACCGGCTCTTTTGCAAAGTACTGCAAGGAGTCGTGCATCCAACCCATCATCCATTTCATTCCGAAGCCTAAACCACCAATATAAGTTGGTCTCGAAACCATTGGGAATGACGTTGATTCTTCGGCAATTGTTTGAACACCAGGGAAATTCTTATAGACCGCAGTATTCATTTCTTTCATGAACTCAATGGCTTCAAGGTTTTCTCTACCGCCAAATTGATTTGGTTCCCATTCGCCATCATTCCTCGAATAATCTAAAAATAGCATAGAAGCTACGGCATCCACTCGAAGTCCGTCTACATGATATTGATCCAACCAATAAATGGCGTTACTAATTAAGAATGATTTCACCTCGTTTCGGCCATAGTTGAAAATCAAACTTTTCCAATCTGGGTGATATCCTTTTCTTCGATCTGGGTGCTCGTACAAATGTGACCCGTCAAAGAATCCTAATCCGTGTTCATCCGAAGGAAAGTGCGATGGAACCCAATCTAAAATAACACCGATGCCAGCTTTGTGAAAAGCATCGACCAGGTATTTGAATTCATCTGGATTCCCGAATCTTGAAGTAGGCGCAAAGTATCCGGTCAATTGATATCCCCAACTTGGATCATAAGGATATTCCATTACGGGCATAAATTCTACATGTGTAAAATTCATTTTCTTCACGTAATCAACCAACTCATCAGCTAGTTCTATATAACTCAAGAATTTACCACCTTCTTTTCGTTTCCAAGATCCTAGGTGTACTTCATAAACTGAGAATGGTGCATCCAGAGCGTTTTTCTCACCTCGAATTTTCATCCATTTTGAATCTTTCCAAGAATAGTCATCTTCCCAAACTACAGAAGCTGTATTGGGAGGAAGTTCACATTTCTTTGCATACGGATCTGCCTTTTCAACAGAGTAGTTGTTGTGGTGACTAAAAATTTTGTACTTGTAAAGGTTACCAACACCTACATTCGGAATAAATCCTTCCCAAATACCGCTGCCGTCCCAACGAACATTTAATTGATGCTCACCTTCAATCCAATAATTGAAATCACCAACCACAGATACGTTTTTTGCACTTGGCGCCCAAACGGCAAAGTAGGTGCCTTTTTCACCATCCACTTCTACAACATGAGAACCAAATTTCTCATACAGATTGTAGTGCTTTCCGGCTTTGAATAAATTAATGTCAAATTCAGTGAATAGGCTAAAAGGTTTGGTAGTTGCCATGTGCTATATTTGGTTAATGATATTTGATATTCCCTTTAACGGAATCACTGCCCATTGAGGTCTTGAGTTTAACTCATAACCCAATTCATAAACAGCTTTTTCTAAAAGCGAATATTGCAGCAAAAATATACGTTCTTCTTTATATCCAATATTTAAATTGGCTTTTTTAATCAGGGCTACATAGGTTCCTAAAAATAAACCTAAGATGTAATTATAAAGAATTTCTCCAGCCTCAAAAAGATCTTCTTGTGACTCTTGGTAAGCGTCTTTATTGTTGAAAATGGAAGAATAAATCGCATAATGAAACGAGCGAAAAAGTCCTGCTACATCCTTCAAAGGTGGCTGTTTAACCTTTCGATCTCGAATGGTGCTTTCGGGCTCTCCTTCAAAATCAATGATAAAGAAATCATCATTTTGAACTAATATTTGGCCCAAGTGATAATCACCGTGTACTCGAATTCGCTCTCCTTTTAATTTGGTCCAGTCGAAATCTACAAATCGTTTTCTGATTTCATTTTTTTTCAAAAGGAATTCGTTGGCTAATTCGAGTGCCATCCCCTTCAATTTGTGAAGGTTGTTTTCAACCGTATTCAATCGATTTTGAAATTGATACAACAGTCTATTTTTTAACCATACCTCGTAATCACCGTTAAAATGACTCGGCTCAAAAGCCGTCTCTGAAAACTCTGACCCTAAAGCAATATGCATTTCTGCAGTTCGCTGAGCTAGTTTTTGAATTTTGGTCAACAAATTCAAACCGACCCAATCAATTATCTGAGGTGATACATCTGGAATCTCTAAACGCTCGTAAGGAATGGCTTTGGGTAAACTTTTGATATTGATTTTTTTGAATTCTAAATTCATAAAAACCTTGTGAATTTCATTCAAAATGTATTCCCAGGCATCTCCCTCATTTTCAACTAATTCTTGCATTAAAGCAATGGTGAGAGTCGATTCGTCAGAGTCGATTACATTGATGCTGCCCAGGTATAAGGGTGTGTTCTTATATTCTTTTATCTCGGAAAGGAAACGGCTCATTTCATAATCCGGATTCTGATCTACATATATTCGTCTAAAGAATTTTAACACATACTTCTCATTGTAAACAATAGAAGTATTGCTTTGCTCAACACCCATAAATCGCGAAGATTCGTAGGAGATATTTTCAAACTTTGCATTTTTATGGTAGCGAACTTTTGTTCGGTCAATGGGCTCGGCATTGGCAATTCTTTCAAAAACCAATCTTCTAAAAGCTTCCAGATGAACTGCGTCAATGATATATCCCTTTTGACCTTGAATACTTACGGGTAAGATTCTGTTTTCTTGGGCAAAGTTTTCATCGGTTACAAAGGCAATCGGTAAAAAGTAATGTTGATAAAATGCCTCAACAAAATTTACTTCTAAAATGAGTCCGTAATACACTTCTTCATTTTGCTGAATTCGAAAGTATTCGGCAAGCTCAATGTATTTTAACTTGCTTGCCTTTCCGCCATACCAGCGTTTCTTTACGATGTATTTTTCTAAAACGTCCGAAAGAAAAACATTCACAAAATCTTTGTTTTCCAAGAGGGATTCCCAAGGAGTATTAAAATTATAAATGTTCTTTTCTTTGATGGATGTTTTAGAATCTTTACTCATCTTACTTATTTATTTTAAAGAAATGGAAAGGAAGTGTAGGGTGAATCTCTACATAATTCCACTCATCGCTCCAATGGTAGCTGTTCTTTGTGATTAAATCAAATACTTCTACAGATTTGCCAGGTTGAATACCTAATTCTTGCAAAGGCAATTGAACAAAACCGGTCTGCTTGTAATACGGATCCAAACTAATGATAGTCAATGATTCATCGGATTTATCATCATTCCATTTGTAAAATGCCATCAAGTTTTCATTTTCAATGGTGCAGAAACGGATGTTATTGGTCTGTTGATAGGACTCATGTTCGTTTCTGATTCCGTTGATGGTTGCAATTAACTTCGTTAATTTATTTTCTTTGAACCAATCGTAATGATAGACTTGGAATTTCTCTGACATGTAATACTCTTCCTTGCCAGGCACTGCCTCGTTAATCATCTGTTCAAAAACGGGTCCGTATATACCCAAGTTCGAACACAAGGAAGCTGCGAGCGCGTAGCGTTGCAAGTATTTTGATTCGTTTGCGCCTTGTAAATGATACGGATTGATATCTGGAGTATTCGGCCAGAAGTTTGGTCTCATGTACTCCTTTTGATCAGTTTGCGTCAATTCCGTTACATATTCTGTTAATTCGTGTTTGGAATCGCGCCAAGTGAAATAGGTATATGATTGTGTAAACCCTTGTTTTGCCAATTGTTGCATCACTTTTGGTTTGGTGAACGCTTCTGATAGGAAGATAATGTTTGGGTGACTTTTCTTCACTTCTCCAATTACCCAATTCCAGAATAAATAAGGTTTTGTATGCGGATTGTCCACACGGAAAATAGTAATTCCAGCATCAATCCAATGCAATAATATGTCTAGACACTCTTGCCATAAGTTCTTGTAATCTTTCGTTTCCCAATAAATTGGAAGGATGTCTTGGTATTTTTTAGGGGGATTCTCAGCGTACTGTACCGTGCCGTCTGGGCGCCACTTAAACCAATCTGGATGATCCGTTACCCAAGGATGGTCTGGTGCAGCTTGGAGGGCATAATCCATAGCGATTTCAATGCCTTGATCTTTTGCATCTTTGATAAGTGCTTTAAAATCTTTTAGGCTTCCTAATTCCGGATGAATGTCTGAGTGACCTCCATATTTTGAGCCGATTCCCCAAGCAGAACCTGAATCACCTTCCACTGCTTCGGTAGTATTGTTTTTGCCTTTTCGGTTTACTTCTCCAATCGGATGAATAGGAGGGAAGTATAGTGTATCAAATCCCATCGCGGCAATTCTTGGTAATAAACGATGGCAATCTTTAAAGGTACCGTGAGAATTTGGTTGTTCTGATGAAGATCTCGGGAAGAACTCGTACCAAGTACTAAATCGCGCTTTCTTTCGATCCACATAAACTTTAAAATCCTGTGTTTTATTCTTGAGGTGCTTACGAGGGTAATCCTTGAAAATCTTTAGTAAACGTTCGTTTTTACATTCGCAAATAGCATCAGGATAATTCTCTTCATTGGTGAAAACTTCGACCAAATACTTCAGATAAGCTGCATCATCTTTAGAAACTTTCTTAATCAAAGGTTTGATGTAGTCAGCTCCCTCCAATAGTTCAGATTTTACATGCTGATCTGCATCAATTTTTCGATCAATTCCGTGTTGCCAGTTGAGTTCGTAATCAACCCAACCTTCAATTTTATAATCATAAAAACCCTGTTTTTCAACAGCGAAACTTGCGGCATATTCATCATTGTTTACATGTTGCATTCGAACACTTTTCCAGCTCTTTTCGCTTTCGTGTTTGAATAATAAATCAGCCTGAAGTATGTCATGTCCATCCACCAAAACATCTGCGGTTACATGAACCACTTCGTCAACAACACGTTTGATAAAAATTTGACCACCGTTTAACTGTGGTTTTACATTTTCAATGATTATTCTTGTTTGCTTTTGCATTTTGTTTTCTAAGGTTATAGTTAAGAACCAATAACAGTTCCGTCAGCAATTGTCTTATCTTTTTTGACCACAACAACACCGTCGCGTATCATATATAATTCAGTTTCAAAGTCCTCTAGATGTGCTCCGCCTTTGATAATTACGTTATTTCCTACACGTGCATTTTTATCAATGATGCAATAGTCTAGGTCACAATTTTCTCCAACGCCCATTGGTGTGAATCCTTCTTTGGATTGAATTTGTTCAAGGCTTTCGTAGTAATCGCTACCCATCATGTAGGTGTTTTTTACGATGGATTTGGCTCCAATTCGAGATCGAATTCCGATGACAGATCGTTCTACTTTTTCCGCATTGATAATACAGCCATCGGCAATTACTGCTTTGTTCAAAACTGTTCCTGAAATCTTTGAAGTCGGAAGCATTCGCGCTCTGGTATACACTCGATTGGCTTGATCAAACAAATTGAACAGTGGGATGTCTTCGGCTAACCCGATGTTAGCTTCGAAGAAAGCATCAATTGTTCCGATATCCGTCCAATACCCTTCAAATTGATAACTGTAGGTTTTGCCTTCTGCGATGGATTGCGGAATGATGTCTTTTCCGAAGTCAATCAAGTTTTCGTCCTCCATCAAACGAATCAATAGATCTCTATTGAAAACATAGATACCCATAGAAGCTAAATAATGTCTTCCCTGTGCTTTCATTTCATCGCTTACCTCAGACCCCCAATCGGATAATAAATCACTACTAGGTTTTTCAATGAAGGAAGTAATTTTATTGGAGCTATCGGTTTTCATGATTCCGAATGCCGTCGCGTCCTTCGCACTTACAGGATAGGTAGCTACAGAAATTTCCGCTCCACTTTTTTCGTGAGCTTCAATCAACTCATTAAAATCCATGTGATACAACTGATCACCTGATAAGATTAAGGCATAATCGAAATTATTCTGAAGAAAATGATGCATGCTTTGTCGAACTGCATCTGCCGTACCTTGAAACCATTGATCACTCTCGGCCGTTTGCTCAGCAGCCAAGACATCAACAAATGAGGTGCTGAAAAAACTAAAGTGAAATGTATTTTTTATGTGTCTGTTTAACGAGGCTGAATTGAACTGAGTTAGCACATACATTCGCTTTAAGTTCGAATTGATACAATTAGAAATAGGAATGTCTACCAATCGGTATTTTCCAGCAATTGGAACCGCTGGTTTCGACCGGTTTTCGGTCAATGGATATAATCGAGATCCTCGGCCTCCGCCAAGAATGATACTCAGTACTCTGTCGTTATACATAGAATTTATTTTTTTAGCGATTCATATAAATTGGTAACCTCCTTTGCGATGGCCACCCAATCGAATTTTTCTTCAGCCCGTTTTCTTCCTGCAAGGGCCATTCGTTCTTTCATTTCAGGATTTGCAATAACCTTGTTTACACCAGTAGCCAAATCTTTGGCGAATTGATCTGGATCAACGGGTTCAAAAGGAGCCTCCGTTTGTTGGGTTACAGGAACTAAAATTCCGGTTTCACCATCTACCACAACCTCTTTAATACCGCCAACGGCACTTGCCACAACAGCTGTTTTACAAGCCATGGCTTCCACGTTGATGATTCCGAATGGTTCATAGATAGAAGGACAACAGAAAACATCGGCATGCGAATACAATTGAATGATTTCAGGTTTGCTCAACATTTTTTCGATCCAAAAGATGTTGTCTCGATTCTTTTTAGCCTCGGCAACACTTTGTTTCATTTCCTCGGCAATTTCAGGAGTATCCGGTGCTCCGGCACAAAGCACAATCTGGATATCGTCATTCATGTATTGAATAGCATTCACCAAATGAATGATTCCTTTTTGGCGGGTAATTCGCCCCACGAATAGTAGTATCGGTTTGTTCTTGTCAATGCCGTATTCTTCCAGTGTGGAAGTGCTGGTTGTAACTTGATATTCCTTTAGGTCTATTCCGTTGTAAATCACCTGAACTTTCGATTCATCTACCTCAAAGTGATTCATGACATCGACTTTGGTTTCTTCGGAAACCGCAATGATGGCATCGGCCATTTCAATAGCTGTTTTCTCTACCCAAGAAGAGGCCTCATAACCGAGTCCTAATTGTTCCCTTTTCCAAGGACGCAATGGTTCTAAGGAATGTGTGGTAATTACTAATGGAATTCCGTAACATAGTTTGGTTACAATTCCCGCAAATTGTGCGTACCAAGTATGGCAATGCACCACATCGGCATCCACCATTTTTGCATTCATATGAATACAGGTGCTCAAGGTTTTGAAAACGGATTTTAATTGGCTATCTGAATTATCAAATACGGTATTGTCGAAGGGAAAGCCAGCAACGGTAAGACTTCCATCGTCTTTTTGCTGATCTCCGAAACATCTGACGTCAACATCAATAATTTTAGCCAATTCTTTGGCTAAATACTCAACATGCACTCCAGCTCCTCCATAAACGTAGGGAGGATATTCTCTGGTGTAAAAAAGTGCTTTCATAGGATTTCTTTTCTGCTATAATATACGGATGAAATTGAAATTATTCAACCTCCCATGCAAGATTAGTGCATAGATTTGAAAAAGGTATTAAGCCGAGGTTAACTATTCCTGTTTTTGTTGATTTCATCGTGAAGTTGTCTGCGTAGTTTCTGTTCGCGTTCCAAGGTTTTTTTGCGATGTGAATCAAACTCTTTTTCAACTTCCTCGAGGCTCTGTAGCGCATTTTTAGTAACGATGTTGCTGTTGGAGAATTGGTAAATGAAATAAATCAATCCACCCAAAAGAACAAATACCAAAACCCAAACAATCAGATTGTAAGTACCCTTTTCGATTTCCATTCCAACAATGGAAAAACTATTCTCTTTGGATATGGCTTCGCTAAGCTTGTCATTGGTTGTATTTAGGTCTTTTTTTAATCCTTCAATTTCTTTGGTTTTAGAGGCTATGGATTGTTCCTTTTCTTTTAAAACTTTTGAATAGGTTTTTATAGAGTCTAAAACACTGGCTTTTAAGCTTGCATACTTATCCTTACTAATCACCTTATAGTCCTGGTAGGTACTTGAGGTTCGGTAGATCTTATCAAACTGATTGGCAATGGTTTGAACGGAGTCGTCCTGTGCGAATGTATGGGGCACTGTAAGCAGTAAAAAGCTCACAATTAGGGTTGGTAAAAAGTGTCTCATTATTGGTTGCATTTCATGTAAAAGTATAAAAAAAACCTAAACGAAATGTTTAGGTTTTTCTATACAAGCAAGTTGATTTAACTTATTTTATTTTTTCGACTACAGCTTTAAACGCATCTGGATTATTAACAGCTAAATCTGCAAGAACTTTTCGGTTCAATTCGATTTGGCTTGCTTTTAATTTACCCATAAACTGCGAGTAAGACATTCCGTGTAATCTGGCTGCAGCGTTAATACGTACAATCCACAAAGAACGAAAGTTTCTCTTTTTGTTTTTTCTATCTCTGTATGCATAAAGCATACCTTTTTCAACAGCATTTTTTGCTACCGTGTAAACGTTTTTTCTACGTCCAAAGTAACCTTTGGCTTGCTTCAATATCTTTTTTCTTCTGTTTCTTGAAGCTACTGAATTTACTGATCTTGGCATAATTTTAATTTTTTTGTAGTAGGCGTTCGTTTGTTATTTTGAATCTTTTGGGCCTAACTCCATGGTTATTAATTAATTCCCTGAACTAAATTATTTTAAATTTAGTTGCTGCTTGATGTTGTCTTCATCAGACTTGTGAACAAGTGTGTGATGCGTCAACTTTAACTTGCGTTTTTTAGATTTTTTTGTCAGGATGTGACTCTTAAACGCATGCTTTCTTTTAATTTTTCCAGAGCCAGTCACTTTAAATCGTTTCTTGGCACTAGATTTTGTTTTTAATTTCGGCATTAGTTCTCTGTTTTATCTTGCTTGTTACTTTTATTACTTAACTTTTTTCGGTGCGATGAACATAATCATTCGCTTTCCTTCTAACTTCGGAAGTTGTTCCACTTTTCCATATTCTTCAAGGTCTTGAGCTAATTTCAATAGCAAAATATGTCCTTGTTCCTTGAATATGATTGATCTTCCTTTAAAAAATACAAAAGCCTTTAGCTTCGCACCGTCTTGTAAGAACTTGATGGCATGTTTCTTCTTAAATTCATAATCATGCTCATCGGTTTGTGGTCCAAATCGAATTTCTTTGATAGTTACCTTGGTGGCTTTTGCCTTTAAAGCTTTCTCCCTTTTCTTTTGTTCGTAAAGAAATTTCTTGTAATCAATAATTTTACAAACTGGAGGTTTTGCTTTTGGCGAAATTTCAACCAAATCTAATTCTAATTCTGACGCGAGTTGTTTTGCCTTGGCAAGAGGGTATATTCCAACTTCAACGTTGTCGCCTACCAGGCGTACTTCATCCACATACTTAATGAACTCATTAATTCTGTGCGGATTCTCTTTAATTACTCTCCCAGGTCTTCTGGTTCTTCTTCTACGTATTGCTATGGCTTTCTGGTTTTAATTAAACTTATTTTCTTTTTTAAAACTTTTGTAATGTTTTGTTTATTTCTTCTTGAACTAAAGATACAAATTCTTCTAAAGAAAAAGTACCTAAGTCTCCCTCACCATGTTTTCTGATGGAAACTGTTCCTTCGTTTTTTTCTTTTTCACCTACGATAATCATAAACGGAATCTTTTGAACTTCGGCGTCTCGAATCTTACGTCCCGTCTTTTCAGACCTATCGTCAATGAGGGCGCGAATTTCGGAATTTTCCAGCGATTCTAAAACTTTTTCCGCATATTTTTGATATTTCTCACTGATAGGCAGGATGATAGCTTGTTCTGGAGTTAGCCAAAGCGGGAAGTTTCCACCTGTATGTTCTAGTAAAACGGCCACAAATCTCTCCATACTACCGAATGGAGCTCTGTGAATCATAACTGGTCTATGTGATTCATTATCAGATCCTTTGTAGGTAAGATCGAAACGTTCTGGTAAATTATAATCCACTTGAATGGTTCCCAATTGCCAGTTACGTCCGAGGGCATCTCTGACCATAAAGTCCAATTTTGGTCCATAGAACGCAGCTTCTCCTTCTTCAATCACAAAATCCAATCCTTTGTCTTTGGCTGCATTGATAATGGCCTGCTCTGCTTTCTCCCAATTTTCAACTTCACCTATATATTTATCCGGATTTTCAGGATCACGAACAGATACTTGCGCTTTGAAATCGTTTAATCCCAAGGAACGTAATACATATAAGGATAAGTCAATCACGTTTTTGAATTCTGAATCCAATTGATCAGGTGTACAGAAAATATGCGCATCATCTTGGGTGAATCCACGAACTCTTGTTAATCCATGTAATTCACCACTTTGTTCATATCTATATACGGTACCGAATTCGGCAAATCGTTTTGGTAGATCTTTATAAGAATGCGGTTTGAAATTATAAACTTCACAGTGATGTGGACAATTCATAGGTTTCAACAAGAACTCTTCATCTTCCTTTGGTGTGTGAATCGGTTGAAAACTGTCTTCTCCATATTTTGCATAATGTCCAGAAGTAACATATAATTCTTTCTGACCAATATGTGGAGTCATGACCATTTCATAGCCAGCTTTCTTTTGGGCATCTTTTAAGAAGTTTTCCAATCGACCTCTCAAAGCAGCACCTTTTGGTAACCAAAGCGGAAGTCCTTGTCCGACTTTTTGAGAAAAAGTAAATAGCTCTAACTCTTTACCTAGTTTTCTATGATCTCTTTTCTTTGCTTCCTCTAATAAATCAAGATATTCTTTTAACATCTTTTGCTTCGGAAATGAAATTCCATACACACGAGTCAGCTGTTTGTTTTTTTCATCACCGCGCCAATAGGCTCCAGCCGTATTCATGATTTTTACCGCCTTGATGATTCCGGTATTCGGAACGTGTCCACCACGACATAAATCGGTGAAGTTGCTATGGTCGCAAAAAGTGATTTCACCATCAACGAGATTTTCAATCAATTCAACCTTAAACTCATTGTTTTCCTTCTTGTAGAAATCCAATGCGTCAGCCTTGGAAACAGACCGCATCTTGAATTCATATTTACCGCGAGCGATTTCTAGGAACTTGTCTTCAATTCTTTTAAAATCTTTTTCAGATAAAGATTCATCTCCAAAATCAATGTCATAATAGAATCCGTTTTCAATAGCCGGTCCAATGGTCAATTTCGCATTCGGATAAAAACTCGTAATGGCATCTGCTAATACGTGAGCAGAAGAATGCCAGAAGGCTTTTTTTCCTTCGGTATCATTAAATGTATATAAGGTGAGCTTCCCGTCGGTATCAATAGTGGTAGACGTTTCAATGGTGGTTCCATTAAAGTCGGCCGAAATAACATTTCGAGCCAGTCCTTCACTTATAGATTTCGCTATATCAATAGGAGTGCTATTGCTTTCGAATTGTTTGATGTTACCATCAGGGAATGTAATGTTGATCATCTTTTTGTTCTTTCGAAGTGCAAAGATATTAGAAATGGATTTTTGAGCAATCTATTTTTTGACAATAATTAGAGGGGTGGTGAAATTTTTTTTCAAGGTGTTTGAAAGCTTAAAATGCTAGTTTTCAAGGGGGTATTTTTTAGGGTCTTTTTTGGGAGAAAAAAAAGTGATTTTTTTTCGATAAAAGTTATTGTTGAAAGAATATTAGTTTATATATTTGCAC
>CAYFJL010000050.1:0-16626 GCA_964343335.1 uncultured Polaribacter sp.
ATGGTAGAACAGGTTACACAAGGGATAAAAATTGAAGTTCGAACGCAATACAATGGTACCTCCTATAGAAATTACAGGCTGTATCATATCTTCTCTTATTTCGTAACGATTACTAACGGTTCTAATCATAAAGTACAGCTTAAAAGCAGAAGATGGACCATTCTTGATTCACAAAACAAAACCGAGAATGTAGAGGGAGAAGGTGTTGTAGGAGAAACTCCAATTTTAAAACCAGGTGAAGTCTACTCTTATCAGTCTGGCTGCTTTCTGGAATCGACCATCGGAGCCATGAAGGGCTACTACGTCATGGTTAATTTAGACTCGAAATTAGAGTTTAAAGTTATTATTCCGACCTTTCAACTAAACGCTCCTGCCTTATCAAACTAACTCCATTTAAAAAAAAGAATAAGGTCGCCAAGATCAAAGATCCAGAGTGTTTGAACTGCGGACACCCGTTTTTTGGTCACGAAAAATTTTGTCCGGAATGTGGTCAGGCCAACAAAGGAAACCGAATCACCTTTGCGAGTTTTGTACATGAAATCTTTAATGGATTTTTCAATTTTGATGCTAAATTTTGGAACACCATCATCCCGCTACTTATAAGTCCAGGGAAAGTTTCCTTAGAATATGTAGAAGGAAAACGGCAACGATTCTCCAATCCTTTTCGATTTTATTTAACTGTCTCTGTGGTTTTTTTTCTTGTATTAGGAATCGGAAAAAGTTTGGAAAAATTCCGCTCCTATTCCGAGGCACAGAACAATCAAAAGAGAAAAGATTCTATGGCTTTGGCCAATATCGATGTCGATTCTTTGGTGGTTGATAAAATTAACAAGAAGAAAAAAGAACTTACCCCAGAGCAAATAGATTCGCTAAAAAATGAAGTAGAAAAAGGACTAAAAAGAGCCTTTATTCCAGAATCTGCGCGGAAAACAATTTTAGAAGAAGTAGAGCGCGAAGCCAAAGACACCACCAGTACTTTTAAAGGAAATGGAATCAATGTAGATTTTGGAGGTTATACGAGGATGGACAAAATGTATCGTTTTCAGAAGAAATATCCCGAAGTACAACCTGATGTCGCCCTAGATAGCTTAAAACTGGAAAAATCTTTCTGGAATCGGTTTTGGTATGATCGGGCAAAAGTGGTTCAGACCTTCACCACTTCAAAGGAAACTAGACAAGAATTCTTGAGCCAGGCATTGAGTGCTGGTTCTATTGCCCTTTTTGTTTTCCTGCCGTTGTTTACCATTTTTCTGAAGTTGGTTCACATGCGTTGTCGAAAGACCTATGTTGATCATTTGATCTTCGTTTTTCACACCCAAACGGTGTTTTTTATGTTGCTCACCATTTTCTTTATTATTGAATTATTTGATGTGCAACCTCAAGCCGGAATTTTCATCCTATTATTCCTGATTTACCTCTTTATCGCCATGAAACGGTTTTACGGACAGGGGTACTTTAAAACCTTTATTAAGTTCTGTATTTTAAACGGAATCTATTTCTTTATTGCTTCCTTCGGAGTTATGGCTGTATTCCTAATTTCATTTGCATTGTATTAGCCTCATTAAGATAGTCGAGGTAGTGCAATTCTAGGACATCATTCTTTTTTTCAATGACGGTCGTACTTACAGTTTCCACAAAAAGACGTTTCATTTTTATGGAATTTTTGGAATCTCCTTCCTTTTCATACTGATGAAATGCCAACATGGATGCCTTATCAATAGTTACTTCGGATTCGTACAGCTTTTGAAACCAAGCATGGCGCTCTTGTTTCATGGTTTGGTCATACAAAGGTGCGGAGGACCAAATTTGCGGACTCTCATCCAAGGTTCGAACGTGCTTTTCGTTGCCATCCCAAACAAATTCAAGCGCAACATATTCCCGATCCCAATCAATACAAATCAAGGTAAAGGGCTCAATATTTGTAAAATCAAAGGTGTTAATTTCTTCGAATACGGATTCGCACTTCAATAGGTTTTTCACGATGACTCCCCTACTCATTCGGTAGTTCATTTTCCTATTATGATTTACAAATCCACCATTTAACAGACAAACCAATCGATTCTTTCCACTGACTCCAATCCAGGTTCCGCCTGCTAAGGCATCCTTTGGAAAAGTCATAGAAATACCATCTTCTACATAGGTTTTCGGCGCCAATGTTTTACGCAATGGTGTTTCATCTCTATTCGATGAGAATATGAAATTGTTATTCGGTAGCGGAATGTAGGTAACAGTACACATTAAAATAGAACTAGCTTATGCACGAAAACGATTGATAAAAATTGTAACTTTGCAGTGCTTAAAATTAACCTATTTAATTAAATCAAAACGGAAATGACAAGAGGATTTTTTAATGTACCTAAAGCTGTAAACGAACCAGTAAAAGGATATGCTCCTGGTACTCCAGAGAGAGAAGAATTATTGGCAACTTATAAAAGCATGTATGCTAGTTCTGAAGATATCCCCATGTATATCAATGGTGAAGAAGTAAGAACAGGTAATACGAGAAACATTCATCCTCCACACGACCACAAGCATAGTGTTGGTCAATATCACTTGGCTGAAAAAAATCATGTCGATACTGCCATTGCTACCGCTTTGGAAGCAAGAGAAGGTTGGAGTAGCCTATCTTGGATGGAGCGTGCTTCTGTATTCTTAAAAGCAGCCGAACTTTTAGCCGGTCCTTACCGTGCAAAAATGAATGCTGCAACCATGATTAGTCAGTCTAAGAACGTGCATCAGGCTGAAATCGATGCGGCTTGTGAAATGATCGACTTTTTCCGTTTTAACGTGCAGTATATGACTGATATTTTTAAAGATCAGCCTGATTCTGCACCTGGAATTTGGAATAGAGTTGAATACAGACCTCTAGAGGGATTTGTATATGCCATTACCCCGTTCAACTTTACGTCCATTGCTGCCAACTTACCAGCTGCAGCTGCCCTCATGGGAAATGTAGTGGTTTGGAAACCATCGGATCACCAAGTGTATTCTGCAAAAATCATTGTTGACTTATTCAAAGAAGCAGGGCTTCCTGATGGGGTAATTAATGTGGTATACGGAGATCCCGTGATGATAACTGATACTGTGTTAAGTTCTCCTGATTTTTCTGGTTTGCACTTTACAGGTTCTACCCATGTATTCAAACACCTTTGGAAACAAATCGGAAACAATATTGAAACCTACAAAACTTATCCTAGAATTGTTGGAGAAACTGGTGGTAAAGACTTTATCTGGGCGCACAATTCTGCAAACCCACTTCAGGTTGCTACAGCAATTACTCGCGGAGCTTTTGAATACCAAGGTCAGAAATGTTCTGCTGCATCAAGAGCTTACATCCCAAAATCGATCTGGAATGACGTTAGAAAGCATTTGGAAGTTCAAATTGGTGAATTAAAAATGGGATCACCAGAAGATCCATCGAATTTTATCAATGCTGTGATTCATGAAGGTTCTTTTGACAAGATTACCAAGTACATTGCACAAGCCAAAAAAGATACCAGGGCCAAAGTTATCTTCGGTGGAAACTACAACAAATCAAAAGGATATTTCATTGAGCCTACCGTTATTGTATCGGTAGATGCGCATTACCCAACCATGACAACCGAGTTATTTGGCCCAGTGATTACCATATATATTTACGACGATGCA
Organism: uncultured Polaribacter sp.; assembly: GCA_964343335.1. Classification (GTDB taxonomy): domain Bacteria; phylum Bacteroidota; class Bacteroidia; order Flavobacteriales; family Flavobacteriaceae; genus Polaribacter. The sequence goes on from CAYFJL010000050.1 coordinate 3,649, forward strand.
AAATGGGAAGAATCTCTAAAATTGGTTGATGAATCAACGGAGTATGCCTTAACAGGTGCTATTTTCTCTACGGATCGATTTATTGTTGAAAAAGCATCAAAGGCCTTAGAAAATGCCGCCGGTAATTTCTATATCAATGACAAACCAACCGGAGCCGTTGTTGGACAACAACCATTTGGTGGAGCACGTGCCTCAGGAACTAATGACAAAGCCGGTTCTGCTCAGAATCTATTGCGTTGGACTTCTGTTCGATTGATCAAAGAAACCTTTGTAACGCCACAAGATTATAAGTATCCTTTCTTAGGATAATTCAAATATCACTCAAAAAAAAACCTCATCAATTTGATGAGGTTTTTTTTATTATTCGATCATTAGTTTTCTAGTGGTTTGTCGATTTCCATTGGTAATCTTTAATAGGTATAACCCTTTCGATAGATCCTGAAACTGAATGTTTTCCTTAAAATACTGATTGGTATTTGTAAAGGTTCTGTATTGAACCAATCGACCACGAACATCAAATAACTCTAGATGAGTCTTGCGCGTATCAATAGTTTCAAATTTTAGGGTGAAGGTTCCTGAATTCGGATTTGGATACAGATTAAATCCTTCAAAAACATTGTCGACAATAGATGCTGACTCATCTTCGATCACCAAGGTGTAATCTTCTACTTCACCATCAAAACCAGTCTCACAAGAGGTCGGATAGACAATATTATTTGGTGATGTGTATTTGGTAGAGACCCGCATCACAACTTCACCAAGTACTGCCGATTGCGGAATGGTAATCGATAAAGGTGAATTGGCCGTAGGTTCATTGGATACATTGGCGGCAAAATCAAGATCGTATTCCTCTGTATTTGCATCAAACGTACAATCGCCATTCCAATCAATCCAAACTTTCGTCTGTGTTCTAAAGTTTCCGTCGGTATTGGCATGAACTGTTAGGTCATGCGAATCACCTCGTTTGACATTGGTCTTCATCGAGGTATAATCATTATAAGCGGCTGTTTTTCCTGTAAGATTACTCAGGGTATTGAATTGAACCAAAGTGGTACTCGTAGCGAAATCTAAATTACCGTTCGAAGTACAAATGGTACAACTTTGGGTCGTAAACGAGAATACAGATGAGAAAGAACCTTCCCCACAGTCATTCTTTGGCTTTACACGCCAGTAGTAGGTTGATAACTCATTCAATGTTGGTACGGTTAAAGAATTCGTACTTACCTCTTGACTACTCACAACATTCGTAAATCCGGAATCAGTAGCTACTTCAACTACATAAGCGGTTGCATTGGTGTCAGCATCCCATTGTAATTCTGGCGACAAGGAAACATCCGTTGCTGCATTTACTGGCGAGGTCAAGGTCAAAGCTCCGAAGTTTCCTTCAAAGACTTGTAAATTCACATCTACCTCTTGCGTCAAACTGGATGAAACTCCACTTACTTTAATCGTATAGTTACCTGCATTGGCAGTATTTAAATTCGAAACAGTCATCGTAACATTACCATCAGCATTTACACTAGACGGCGAGAAATTTACAGTTGCCACTAGTGGTTGTCCTGACGCAGATAAGGTAACCGTTTCGTTAAACCCGTTTACGAAATCTAAATTCAATGTATAATCAACAGATTGATTCCCCGAGTTACAAGCTCCTTTATCTCCACTAGTGTTATTGATTAAGAAAGTAGGAGTTGTGGAGTTGATTGTAAAATTCGTTGGATTGATATTGTAAAATATATTGTCAGCTGCTTCCACCATAATTCTCGCTTGTGATGTAGCATTATCTGGAATTACAATGTTTTCAGTACCATCATTTGGTGTATTGGCTTTCAAAGTGATTGGGAAGGTTGCCCCTCCGTCCGTGGAAAGCTTGATGTTTACTGTGGCACAATTGATCGGATTTGAAGTGGTCACACCAACATTCCATGTGATGGCCTGTGTGGATCCTGTATCCCAAGTAACTGGACTGGAAGGCGCAGTCACTTCAAAAGCAGCAGCACTAATAACCGTAACCTTCATATCATCTCGAGCGGTATTTCCTCCACCTGAAAAATTATCTCTCACAGTGAACGCAAAATTCATTTCTCTTGCAACTGACGGCAATACTTCCCAAGTTGTAGGAGTTCCGTTTGCATAGGATGCTAAATCTGGAAAATGTCTTGTTGGTGATGATTTTGAAGGCAATGAACGAAACATTGGACCTTCAGCATTTGTTCCTGCTGGTGGCATTACTGCCCCGATTTCATTGTCAATTTGCTCCCAGTTGTAAGTTAAACTTTGTAGGCCATTCGCATCTGTGGCAACCCCTGTCAATTTGAATGGTGTTGACGCAGGGATGGTATAATCTGAACCAGCATCTGCAGTTGGTGCTGAATTACCTGTATTTGTTTGGGCGGCACAAGTGGCCGTATTGGATACATAGTCCCACATTTCACCAATGCTCACCGCATGAAAATGATCGTCACTATTTCCAGTGGCCGAACCAGTACCAAAAACATTCGGATTACAAATTCCGGCATATCCCATAATGGTTGATGCACTTCCTGGCTCAACTGCCGTTGCGTTATTTCTTTGACAGCTATTATTCTGAGTGTGGTTGGCACCAAATTGGTGACCTAACTCATGCGCCACATAATCGATATCATATGGATCACCCACAGGTTGACCAATACCCGTAACACCGTTCCCTTTTTGACCAGATCGACAAACTACTCCGAGTCCTGCCAATCCAGCACCACCGATACTGAAAATGTGTCCGATATCATAATTAGCGTCTCCGATTACCCCGTCACAAATGGTTTGCGTCTGACTAATCATTGAACTTGCATTTCCATCGTTGATACCCGGAGAAATTCCGTTGGATGAATCATTATCTACATCACCATCGTTTGCACCATCCAAATAGATAATGTCTTCATTATTTCCTACGACAACCATACGAACGCCTAGGTCTCTTTCAAAAACACCATTCACCCGTGTCATCGTGGTATTAATAGCAGAAAGTACAGCTGCCTTTTTGGTGGCATCGGATTCTCCTGACCCAACACCTTGTCTTGTCAAATGAAATTGAGAATATTCACCACTGGTAACTATGGCGATGCGATAGGTTCGTAATATCCCATCGTTGGCATTACTTCGTTGTTCGAAGCGAACTTCAGAAGCCTTGGTGGTTTCCTCAACTTCACAAGCGAATTCTCGATCTTCATTAGACAAATTATTTCGCCCATACACAATGTATTTTTTGTGATCCTTAGAATAGGGATCTATATATACCGTCGGTCTGCTACCCGAAAAAATCGTAGCATGAAAACCATCGGTACCCATGCTTATTTTCGCTATGGCCGTTGGATCATCAATGCCAGTAGCGGTATAGGATTTGATATCTGGAAATTTTTGCTGTAACGCCGGTTCCAAGTTGGAGGTTTCACGTACCATAAAACGTGAATTCTCACCCAATTCGTTGGGTAATTCAATTAAAATTCCCTTTTCCGAGCTTTTCAATTGCTTGGTCAATTGATTCAATTCAATAGAAATCAATTTGTATTTGGAAGGCACATTCTTGATCTGATATAGATTCGGATTATTAGCTTGATATTCTTCATATTGAAGTTCCTGCCAGGTTCCTTGTGCTAAAAGTGAATGTGAAAACAAGAAAATCCCTAGACAAAAGAGGAGGAGTTGCTTTTTCTTTATCATGATGGTTGCTTTGAAGATCTCTCAAATATACGGATTTCTTTATCTTTGCAATTCTATTTATGAGCAGAATAATTCAACTCGAAGACCTGAATCAGAAGGATTACAAGGTCACTTGGGACTACCAGTCACACTTACTTCAACAGATAGTTGACACCAAAATCAGCAATCGAAAGAATGGCACCACTATTCAAACCAAAAATCACTTTTTATTTGTAGAACATCCACATGTTTACACTTTGGGAAAAAGTGGTGATATGAGCAACTTGTTACTATCCGAAGAAAAACTGAGCGAAAAAGGGGCTTCTTTCTACAAAATCAACCGTGGTGGTGACATCACTTATCACGGACCTGGTCAAGTAGTAGGTTACCCAATATTAGATTTAGAAAATTTCTTTACTGATATTCATAAATACCTGCGATTGCTGGAAGAAACGATTATTCTCACCATTGCGGAATACGGAATTAAAGGTACCAGAAGTCAAGGGGAAACTGGAGTTTGGCTAGACGTTGACACTCCTTTTGCACGAAAAATATGCGCCATGGGTATTCGCTCTTCGCGATGGGTCACCATGCACGGATTTGCTTTGAATGTGAATACCAATCTTGGTTTTTTTGATCATATTATTCCATGCGGAATTAAAGGAAAAGCCGTGACTTCCATGGAAGCTGAATTAGGGAGAAAACTAGATATGGAGGAAGTGAAAGAAAAAATCTTATTTCACTTTAAAAATCTCTTCGAAGTAGATCAATTCGTTTCGAAACAAAAATCAGTCAAAATTTAACGACAACTGCTCAGGCAACAATCGAAATGATTTTCGATGATGTGGAGTGACACCAAATTCTTTAATCGCCTCGCGGTGTTTCTTAGTTGGATATCCTTTGTTTTTATGCCAGTCATACTGCGGGAAATCAAGGTGAATTTTTTCCATATAGGCATCCCGATAGGTCTTAGCTAACACCGAAGCAGCAGCAATACTAGTAAACTTTCCGTCGCCCTTGACAATGGTTTGATAGGGAACTTCTTTGTATGGCTTGAACTTATTTCCATCCACAATAATGAATTCAGGCGCTACTTTTAATCCGTCTAAAGCCCTGTGCATTCCCAATAAGGAAGCCTGTAATACATTAATTTCATCCACTTCCTGTTGCCAAATAAAAGAAACCGAATAAGCAATAGCTTCGGCCTCAATAATCGGTTTTAAAATTTGACGATCTTTTTCGGAAAGCTTCTTCGAATCGTTCAATAATGGATGATGAAACTCGGGGTCTAAAATTACAGCTGCAGCTACGACGGGTCCGCATAGGCATCCTCTGCCTGCTTCGTCTGTTCCAGCCTCTTTCGAGAACCCGCTGTAATTGTTCTTAAGCATGATGCAATTTAAGGGATTTCGAAATAATTATTAACAAATATTATCGTTTAAAAAGTTTACTTTTGCCCTTGTTGTATGCGAATCATGACAAAGAAATCTGTCTTTATAAGCCTCCTGGTATTCCTTTCACTTTCTACGTTTTCACAGCGTAAATTATCAGGGACAGAACGAATCAGTGAAGAAGATCGAAAATATTTTGGTCTTGATTCTACCATGACCAGACGTACCAAAGTTATCCTTTCAGGAAAAACAAAATATACCGATTACAAAATTTTTAATTTCAGGGGAGATACTTCCATTGTTGACACAACACTGAATATTAAGAAATACTACAAGTTCAATTACCTCAGAAAAGACAACTTCGACTTATTACAGTTTCACAACCAAGGTCAGACCTACAATACCTTATCCTATCAATTCGGTGATTTAGATATTTTACCAGACATTGGGTTTACGGCCAAGCAGTTTGCCTATTTGGATGTGGAGGATATACCGCATTACGAAGTTCCTACTCCAACGACAGAGATATCGTATAAAACTGGCTTGCAACAAGGTCAATTTGTAGATCTTATTTTCACCACGAACTACTCCAGACGATTCAACGTTTCGATGTCTTACAAAGGCATTCGATCTTTAGGCGCCTATCGAAGATCACTGGTAAGTGCTGGGAATTTTAGAACTACTTTTTCCTACAGAACACAACAAAACCAATATGAAATTCGCGGTCATTATGCGAGTCAAGATTTCTTCCATCAAGAGAGCGGCGGACTCACCACAGCTGCACTTGCAAACTATTTAAGCAACGACGAGAATTTTAGTACAAGATCTCGATTGGATGTGAATTTATTGGATGCTGATAATACGTTCAATTCAAAAAGACTTTACGTTGAACAGAGTTATAAATTGTTAGCCAGTAAGGATAGCGCTACCAATAAAGATTTTAGCAATTTAAAAATTGGACATGTTTTTAAATCGGAAACCAAAGATTATGCATTCAATCAGTCCTCAACGACAACGGCAATCTTCGGAAATGTAAACTCGACGAATCCGGATGATAATACAGCAATACATCGTGTGATGGACAATCAACTGAATCTTGAGTTCAATTCGAAATATGTACTAGGCCGATTCAAGGTGAAAGCTAACTTAACCTCAGTAAGGTATGGCTATGATACCATACTGAACTCAGCAAGCAACCTAACCGAATTTAAACTTGAAGACAATGCTTTTTCTTTTGGTGCAGATTGGAAAGCGCGGTTTAAGAACTTCAAAATTTATGCCGACGGACGAATTACACCAGGGAATAGTTTGTTAGCAGGAAGCTTTTTGAAGGGTGAAGCGATGTTTGATAAGGATAGTTTGATTACCATTAAAGCAAGTTTACTATTAAGTTCAAAATCACCGAATTTCAATACCCTACTTCATCAAAGTCGCTATGATGACTACAATTGGCGGAATAATTTCAGTCGTGTCAACACAAGAGATCTGGGCTTCTCCATACAATCCAAATGGCTCAATGCCGGGGTGAATTTTACTAATATTGACAACTACACCTACTTTGACGAAAACAACACACCACAGCAATTTGGGAATCAAATTACTTATTTAAAAGTCAAGGCCAATAAAGAGTTTCGCTATGGAAAGTTCGCCTTAGACAATACGGTTTTATATCAAAATGTAACGGGTGGTGCAGACGTATTTCGAGTGCCTGAGTTTGTCACGCGAAACACCTTATATTTCACCGATTACTGGTTTAAAAATAATCCGATGTTGGCTCAGGTTGGAGTAACCTTTAAGTACTTTACCAAATATCGAATGAATGCCTATAATCCTTTATTAGCCGAATTTACCTTACAAAATTCTGACGAGATTGGATTCCCAACATTGAATGTATTTTTGAACGCACAAGTAAGAAGAACGCGTATTTTCTTTATTGCAGACAATGTGCTTTCGAGCTTGGGCATCCGCGATTATTTTTCGGCACCTAATTATCCATTCAGAGATTTCACCTTCCGTTTTGGAGTGGTTTGGAATTGGTTTATTTAAATTATGAAAGCATTCGAAAAAAACTGGAAGTTATTTCTCCTAGCGAGCTTAACACTTGGACTTGCTCCGTTTAATCCGCCTCACATCGTTGGAAAAATCAAATGGATTTTAGGAGGTAATGCCTTTTCTGGGCCTGATGCCATGAAAGCTATGGATTATTTTGACGTACTACTTCACGGAAGTCCATGGATCTTATTACTAATATCCCTAATAGCCATCGCAATCAACAAAAGTAAAAAAGCTTAGCCTTTTACGAGTTTTCGGATTTTGATTTGGAATGCCGCAAATATCAAGGTCATAAAGGGTGATAACCAATTGAAAAAGGCATAAAAAGCGTAATCAAATACTGGCACTCCTAAAACACCAGAGTGATATGCACCACAAGTATTCCAAGGAATCAACACGGATGTTACTGTACCAGAATCTTCCAACGCCCTACTTAAGTTTTCAGGAGCCAGACCTTTATCCGCATACGCTTTTGAATACATCTTTCCAGGAACAACAATAGCTAAGTATTGATCCGACGCGGTAAAGTTCAATCCGATACAAGTGAATACGGTACTTGCAAACAATCCGAAGATAGAATCAAACAAGTTAAGCATGAAGGAACTAATTCTCGCTAAAGCTCCAATGGCATCCATCACACCTCCAAACACCATGGCACAGAGAATCAACCAAATAGTACCTAACATTTTGGCCATTCCTCCAGCTGTAAACAAATCAGCCAGTGCTTCATTTTCCGTAGCTACCGAGGTCTCCACTGTAATAGCTTGTAAAACTCCTTTGTATGCTGAATTAAAATCTAATGTTTCTACATCAGCTACTTGAGCCACCACTTCTGGCTGAAAAATCAGCGCAAAGATTCCTCCTAAAATAGTACCAGCCAATAGTGCCACCAAGGGTGGTGTTTTTTTAATAATCAACCCGATCACAATCACGGGAACCAAAAATAACCAGGGTGAAATATTAAAAGCTTTATCGATATCGGTTAATAGGGTATTCACATCCGCCTGGCCAGAAGTATTCTGAAAAAACCCAAGAATGATAAAAATTACCAAGGTCACGGTAATCGTTGGAACCGTCGTGTAGGCCATGTATTTAATGTGGGTAAACAAATCTGTCCCAGCCATGGCGGGTGCCAAATTAGTCGTATCCGACATGGGCGACATTTTATCACCAAAATAAGCCCCTGAAAGAACAGCACCTGCCGTCATTCCAAGAGAAATTCCTAAGGCTTCACCAATTCCGATTAATGCAATTCCCACAGTTGCAGCTGTCGTCCACGAACTACCTGTTGCAATGGAAATCACTGCACAAATAACGAGTGTCGCGGCAAGAAAAATTGTCGGATTCAACACTTGTAATCCGTAATAAATCATCGCAGGGATAATTCCGCTTATAAGCCATGTTCCAGCTAAAGCACCCACCATTAATAGAATAAGGATGGCACCAGAGGTAGATTTTACGTTTTCAGCAATCTCATCGATCATCGTCTTATAGGAAACCTTATTTCTAAATCCGACGAAAGCAGCTACCGCACCTCCCATGAGTAATATAAACTGGTTGCTTCCGCTCAAAGCGTCATCACCAAATACAAATACATTGTAAGCGAGCATTCCTACCAAAATTATGACTGGTAGTAGTGCTTCCCAAATACTCAATTCTGCATTGTCGATGATTTTTTGATCCTCAATTTCTATTTCTGATAAGTCCTTTCCTTCTGCCATGGATTTCGATTTGTTCTGTAATGTTACGATTTTAACAAATGCTGTGCAAATCGAAAGAGTTGGCTTATTTTTGCGCCGTGGATTCGTTAACACAAATTGTTTTAGGAGCAGCCTGCGGTGAAGCCGTATTAGGAAAGAAAATAGGGAATCGAGCCTTACTTTTCGGAGCTATCGGAGGTACCATCCCTGATTTGGATGTCATTATTGGACGCCTTTTATACTCGAATGAGATTCATGTAATGGCCTTTCACAGAGGATTCATGCATTCCTTTCTATTTGCCATCATTGGATGCCTAGCATTTGGATGGATCACCCACTTTCTATACAATCGAGGTGATCGATTGGGAACCTCCACATTGACCGATTGGATCTGGTTGTATTTTTGGTCCATTTTTACCCATCCTATTTTAGATAGTTTCACACCCTACGGAACCCAATTGTTTGCGCCTTTTTCTGACTATCGTGTAGCGTTTAACACCATCTCAGTAGCTGATCCATTATATACCCTTCCGTTCCTATTAAGTTTATTGATTTTAATGTTTCACAAACGATCTAGTCCTGGTCGAAGATGGTGGTTTAAAGCTGGAGTGATGGTTAGCAGCCTGTATTTGACACTTACGGTAGTTAATAAATTCCATATTGATCGTGTCTTTGAAAAGTCTTTTGAAAAAAAGGGAATTAGCTATTCACGATTTTCGGCACAACCGACCATTTTAAACAATGTCTTATGGTATGCAGTGGCTGAAACTGAAGATCAATATATCATGAGTTATTATTCGTTGTTAGACAAAGAATCGTATGCTGTTCAAATGTTGTCGACTCCGAAGAACCACGATATGCTAGACATGACCGACCCTAATTTAAAATTACTAACCTGGTTCAGCAAAGGGTATTACAGTTTGAAAAAGGACTTTACAACGGATCAATATATTTATACGGATTTACGATATCCGCTACTCAATCCAGAGGATCCAAACTCGGCGATTTTCAATTTCACCATATACTCCAATAAAGGTGAATGGGACATTATCCCCTTTCGTGGAAATCCGCCTTCTGGTGAAGATTTTCAATTATTTATTGATCGGGTGAAGGGAATTTAGGGGCGGTGATCAGTGATCAATTATCGGTTATCAGTTAATGATATCTTTTTGGGATTTTTGATTTGAGATATTGATTCTAAAACACCCTTCGACAGGCTCAGGGTGACATACTTACCAAGTACTAAAAACCAAAAACTATTTATAAGACTGCCACGTCGTTCTACTCATTGCCTGCCTGCGGCAGGCAGGTAATGACATAATTTATCGTGTCATTTCGGTGAAAACGGGAATCTAGATCAGTAATTATTCTGGCTTCCCAATCAAGCCTGCCTGACGCAGGCGGGTTGGGAATGACAACCCAGAGCAAAAAGCGAACAGCCAATAGCGAATAGCTAACAGCTAACAGCTAACAGCTAACAGCTAAAAGAAACCTAAAACATTTAAACCTTCAAACTCTCTAACTTGCCAACTTCGTTCAAAACTCCCACTTCAATCATACAAGCCTTCATCATTTGATAGGTACGTTCAATATCATTATCAAGTCCAATGGAGAAACGAATCAGTCCGTCTGTCAGCCCCATTTCAGCTTGTTCATCCTCAGGAATTTCAGAAGATGTTGAAGTTCCTGGAGCCGAGAAAAGCGTTTTGTAAAAACCTAAACTCACAGCCAAATAACCAAGGTTCCTATGCTGCATCAACTCCATTAATTGATTGGCCTTTTCCAAACAACCAACATCAATGGTTAACATACCTCCAAATCCGAATTCGGGATGCATCATTCTTTTAAAAAGTTCATGAGAAGGATGTGATTCCAATCCAGGGTACACGGTTTTCAATCCGTCTTTTTCGAATTGTTGCGCCAAGTAAAACGCATTCTTGGAATGTTGTTTCATTCGAATGTGCAAGGTCCTCAAGTTTTTCAAAACAGAAGCCGCACGCATGCTATCCATGGTAGAACCAAACAACATACAAGCTCCGTCATTCACATTGCGTAAATCATCTATCATTTCTTGTGTTCCGCAAACCACACCACCAACAGTATCCGAAGCACCATTAATAAATTTAGTCAAACTATGAATCACAATATCAGCCCCTAATTTAGCCGGCGCAATAGATAGTGGTGAAAAAGTATTGTCCACCACCAACTTCAGATTGTATTTCTGCGCCAAATCGGCAAGCGCCTCAATATCTGCTACCTCTAAAAGCGGATTACTCACTGATTCACAGTACAACACTTTTGTCTTCGAGGTAATGGCATCTTCCACTTTTTCTAAGTTGGTAATGTCTACGAATGATGTAGAAATTTGAAACTTAGGTGCAAAGTTCTTCAAAAAGGCATAAGTACCTCCATAAATGGTTCTACTAGAAACAATATGGTCACCGGCATCACATAATTGCATAAGGACTGGGGTTATGGCTCCCATACCAGATGCTGTTACATTCGCGGTTTCGGTTCCTTCCATAGCTGCCAAGGCTTCTCCTAAATACAAATTAGAAGGAGAAGAATGTCTGGAATATAAGTAACATCCATCGGCATTTCCTTCAAAGGTATCGAACATGGTTTTGGCCGATAAAAAGGTATAAGTTGACGAATCTGAAATGGAAGGATTTACCCCTCCAAATTCTCCGAAATATTGTAAATCCTGAATATTGTCCGCTGGTTGAAATGACATAATGATAGTTTTTTATTCATCTAAATTATGATTTGTCCATATTTTAATCAATATAAATGTTTATTTATCGTAATTTTATCTAATAAATCGAATTAATAAAGAATAATATTCTAAAAACAATTTAAATTCGATCTGTTTTTAGAAAAAAATGCAATTCACATGCTCGACATCACCGACAAGAAACTATTAAACTTAATTCAAGAAAACAGTAAACAAAGTACCAAACAATTGGCCCTTCAATTAAACCTCTCGGTAACTGCTGTTTACGAGCGCATCAAAAAATTAGAAAATCAAGCGGTAATTCAGAAGTATGTAGCGTTGATTGATAAACATAAGGTTGATAAGTCATTTTTGGTATTTACTCATGTAAAACTTACCCAACACAGCAAAGACAATATCACTTCCTTTGAAAAAGAAATACTAAAACTGGAAGAAGTGAGCGAGTGTTTTCATGTGAGCGGCGATTACGATTACATCATCAAAGTATATCTAAAAGACATGGAGGCCTACCGTGAATTTATGGTTACCAAATTGACCGCCATTCCGAATATAGGCAGTACGCATAGTAGTTTCGCGATTGAGGAAGTGAAAAATTCCACTCATATTCAGGTATAAAAAAACCCAAAACTTTCGTTTTGGGTTCTGTACTATTTATTGAGGTTCTTAGCTATTCGCATGTGAACCATCGCAATATCCGTCTTTATCAGTGGTGTTTCCACATCCGCACTTTGGTCTTTCAGGTGATCTCATTATTTATGCTTTTAATAAATGTTGATTAAGCTTTTGTTTTTACCTCGAAAGACATTTCCATTAAGTCGTCGATGAATTTATCTTTTAAGTTATCGAAGAACGACTTAGATCCGTATTTTACGTTGAAGTCAGCTCTGTTCACCATGAACTTATCACTCTTAAAAGTAGTTACACCACCTTCTGTCATCACCATCGCTGGAATTGTAATACTCTTGGTTACGTCTTTAACGGTTAAGTTACCTGTTACGTTCAACTTTCCTTCAGCTTGAGCTACTGAAGTAATCACGAATTTCGCTGTTGGATACTTGGCTACATCAAAAAAGTCCTCACCTTTTAAGTGACCTTCTAATTTTCCAGCGCCATCAGAACCAGCCATGTCTTTGTTTACGATCGTGTTCATATCAATTACGAACTCTCCTTGAGTTACGGCACCGTTCTCAACAACTAAACCACCAGTTTTTAAGCTTACCACTCCGTCGTGAGCTCCAGTTGGTTTTGTCCCTTTCCATGTCAATACAGACGCAGCTGTATCCACATTGTTTAACTCAGAAACATTTACCGCTACCTCTTTCGCTTCTTTTGTCTCTACAGCTTCTTTTTTCTCTCCTTTACATGCTGTTGCTACTACTGCTAACACAACAACTGCCATGAATATTTTCTTCATTTTCTTTGGTTT
>CAYFJL010000051.1:0-16468 GCA_964343335.1 uncultured Polaribacter sp.
CTTTAATGGTAAAAATTTAACTATAAGAATTGCCACCAAAACAGAAGCGATAGCAGCACCCAAAATCATTAATAATAAAGACATTTTTTAATTTGTTTTAATAGTATATTCGCAAATCTACAATTTTTTTTCAATGATAAAAACTTTATATTCTGAAATAAGAATAACTTTAGATTTCTAAATTTTTATGATAGAAAATCCAGAAGTTTTTTTCCAAGAATTACAGCGAAATTTAGGTTTTACATCAACCGAAAAGCAATTAAAATTATTTCGACTCCTTAGCTATTTTTCATTTCAAAAATCGGCCGATAAACTGCTGTTAATTAAGGGATATGCTGGTACGGGAAAAACAACGGTGGTAAGTACGTTCGTAAATAAATTAAAGTTAACGAGATTTAAATCAGTATTATTAGCTCCTACGGGTAGAGCCGCCAAAGTAATTTCGGTTTACTCAAAGAAGCCTGCTTTTACGATTCACAAAAAAATATATTTTCCGAAAAGTCAGCTGCACACTAAAATTGATTTTGTTCTTAAAACCAACAAGCATACCAATACCTTATTCATTGTAGATGAGGCCTCTATGATTTCAGACAATAGCCACGACGTTGGTCTCTATAAAAATTCTTTACTCGAGGATCTTATATCTTACGTGAATGAGGGGAGAAATTGCAAGCTAATATTGATTGGTGATACGGCTCAATTACCACCTGTAAAGCTTGATGTGAGTCCGGCACTCGACGAAAAACTATTGGCAGAAAGATATAATAAGGAAGTATATCAAATCGAATTGCAAAAAGTGATGCGTCAGCACGAAAATTCAGGTATTCTTTTCAATGCCACCCACATCCGCTATGCCATTTCCAATCGGAATTTGAATTTTCGTTTTGATCTAGATTTTCCTGATGTGCATTTACTTTCCGATCGATACGATATTGAAGATGCCTTTTTTAACGCTTTTGATAGCGAGTCTTTGGAGGATAGTATTTGCATTGTTCGATCCAATAAACGAGCCAATCTTTACAATCAACAAATCCGATTCTCTGTATTAGGATTGGATAATAAAATTGCTGTTGGCGATTTGGTGATGGTGGTCAAGAACAACTACTACTGGTTGGAAGCGAGCAGTGAAGCAGGATTTATTGCCAATGGTGATGTATGTGAAGTATTGCGAATTATTGATTTTGTAGATTTATACGGATTCGAGTTCGCTGAGGTTGAATTGCGCATGATAGATTATCCGCATATGAAACCCTTTGAGGCCATTGTATTGCTGGATACTTTGTCTAGTGATACTCCATCCCTTACCTACGAACAAAGCTCGAAATTGTATGAGGAGGTAAAGAATGACTATCTGGAAGAGCGCAATAGAATGAAGCAATATCAGCTGATTAAAAACAACAAATACTTCAACGCTTTGCAGATAAAGTTCGCTTATACACTCACATGTCATAAATCACAAGGAGGACAATGGGGAACGGTGTTTTTAGAAAAGCCCTATTTAAAAGATGGCCCTTCAATTGGTTACTATCGTTGGTTATACACGGCTGTTACAAGGGCTCAAGAGAAAGTATTTTTGATTGGTTTTGAAAATGATGTGATTCCCTCAGATTAATCAAAAAGGTACCCCAATTGAATGCTTCCGTAAATATTTCCATGGTCATGTACCAACCCTTCGGATGTACTCGTGATAAAGTGATAAACATATCCCAAATTAAATCGATGCGCAGTAAACAAGATTCCCATCTGAAGGTGGAATACGATTGGTTTTACATCATAAGTAATGCTACTCGACTGATTGAACAAGCTGCCTTCTACGGTGGCGTCATATAATTGGTAGCGCAACATCGGATTGATGAAGAAAAAGGACTCCATTGCACGCTTTTGCTTTTGACTATTCAAATGTGTGTTGAAGGCGATACTGCTATTGATTTTCTGAAGTGGTTGAAATCCAATTCTGCTGTAAAGACCAGTGGCAACATTGGTATATACCGTACCAAGTGATGCGTCTGTCATCCACGAAATATCGAAGCGTTTTTTTTCTGGCGTATATAATTCCTTTACATATAGGGCATCCGCATTTATCCCAATTGCATCCGATATTTGAAATTGCCAACCAACTGCTTTCCGAAACCCATAAATATCATGAATAAAATCTTGTATTTCACGTCCACGAGCACTGGGACCAATCATTCCTAGTTCAAAATTTGTGCGGAGAATATGATCTTCATAGGCCCTTGTAATTCCGAATCCTGCATAGAGATATGCCGCAAAGGGACGGTCGTGTTCATTGGCGGAAGCAACGATTGCTTTTTGAGGAGTAAACATTTCATGTCCAAGATGCCACTCATAAATTCGGTTCACCTCATTATTTTTTAAATTTTTAGCAGCATATTTGTAAGACAAGAAGATTCCGCTGGTGTAATAGCGATCACGATTGACAGAGGTGTATAAATCGTTATCGGTGTTCAAAGAGAATTGTTTTGAAAATTGATCTTGACAGTAGATTTGAATTGTTGCAAGAAGCAATGAGAGAAAGGTAAATCGACGCATAAACACCAAAATAATGGAATGTGAAAATACCACTAATATTTTGCATTGTTGCCAAAAATATGGTATATTAAATTATTGATTGTACACATGACAAAACCTAATTTTATAACTGCAGAAGAGTTTGAAAACCTCCAATCCAATGAGGAGTTGTTGGCTTTGATTAAGGAGCGAAAGAAGACCTATTCCAAAGTAGCTAGAAACGTCGAATATGAGCATCAATTACGCATGCTTCAAATTGAATTGGTAAAATTACAACGCTGGATTGCCAAAGAGCAAAAGCGGGTTGCCGTGATTTTTGAAGGCAGAGATGCCGCTGGAAAAGGGGGGACCATTCGTCGATTTATGGAACATATGAATCCGCGTTCTTCAAGATTGGTCGCTTTGAATAAACCTACTGATGTAGAACGAGGACAATGGTATTTTCAAAGGTATATCAAGGAATTACCAAACTTAGGCGAGATTGTTTTCTTTGATCGTAGTTGGTACAATCGGGCTGTAGTAGAGCCAGTTATGGGATTTTGTACCGACAAGCAATACAAAGAGTTTTTGTTACAAGTTCCCGAATTTGAACACATGATGTATGAAGACGGGTTGGTTATTATCAAATTTTGGCTTTCTATTTCCAAGGAAGAACAATTAACACGTTTTGAAGCTCGTGAGGGAGATCCATTAAAGCGATGGAAATTTAGTCCGGTTGATAAAAAAGGACAGGAACTTTGGGACAGATATACCCATTACAAGTCTGAAATGTTTTCTAAAACCCATACTACTTATAGTCCGTGGACCATTGTGAAAAGCAATGATAAAAAGATTGCAAGATTAGAAGCGATGCGATATGTTTTGTCTCGTTTCGACTATGAAGGGAAGAATGATGCCGAAATCTCTTTGACGCCAGATCCAAATGTGGTGATGCGGTTTTATCGATCTAACCTACAAATCGATTAAGTATGACAAAGAAATTAAAAGACATAGAAGTTAAGAAACTGAATAGTAGCAAAGGATTACGTGCATTATTATCCAATGAGCCTTTGAACCTTCAAAAGACGCTCCGTTACATGGAGTATGAGCGCAAATTAAAGCGACTTCAAGTAGAATTAATCCGATTACAAACTTGGGCCATTGAGAATGATGAACGAATTATCATATTGTTCCAAGGAAGAGATGCTGCAGGAAAGGGTGGTGCTATCCGAAGAATTACCGAACGTATCAATCCAAGGCATATGCGTATTGTTGCCTTGCCCAAACCCAACGACGACGAAAAATCGCAGTGGTACTTCCAACGTTATGTGGAACAGTTTCCCAAGAAGGGAGAAATTGTTTTGTTTGATAGAAGTTGGTACAATAGGGCGGTGGTTGAACCTGTAAACGGATTTTGTACGCCAAAGGAGTATGAGGTTTTTATGAATCAGGTGAATGATTTTGAGCGAATGATTCTGGAAAGCGGAATTCATTTGGTGAAAATATACATGTCTATCTCAAAAAGGGAGCAGGCCAAACGTTTTGAGCAAATCAAAAGCGATCCATTGAAGCAATGGAAAATGACCAAATTAGACGAAAAGGCGCAAGATCTTTGGGATCAATACACCGAATACAAAGAAGCCATGTTTGATAAAACCAACACTGAATTATCTCCTTGGAAAATCATTAAGGCGAATCGGAAAACGGATGCAAGAGTCAATGTGATCAATCACATTTTAAATAGCATTCCATACGACAAAGACTTGGAGATCTAAGCCAACAAATTTTTTACTTCACGGAACAAAAAGTAAACCTCAGAAGCAATTTGTTTGCTTGTCTGTAAGTAGGTTTCCTCCATGATGTCGCTATCGTCACTGTGCTTGGGATCTACAAATGGCAAGTGAAAACGATGACTGGCTTCTGGAATAAAAGGGCAATTCTGATCAGCACTGTTGCAGGTAGTAATGGCGATAAATTCTGAAGGATTTTCGGCATCGTCATAGATTTTTGAGAATCCGGTAATGTTGCTTTTTGATCCTTTAAATGAAATGGAATACACAGGATTTTGATGCGAAAACTCTTTCACTTTAAACGTAAAGCCAACTTTTTGAAGGGTTTTAACAGTATTTCTATGAAAGGCCGTTGCTTCGGTTCCACCTGAATAAGAAGCAATATTTAGTTTGAAATACTCTGCTGCTACATGTGCCCACACCTGTCCTAATTGGCTACGTCTTGAATTATGGGTGCAAATGAAATTCAAATTGACAAATCCATTTGATTGATACTCTGCAGCGATTGCAACTGCTATTTTTTGTAATAAGGTTGCTCTTTCTTCAGAAATTACTTCTCTTTTAAAGCTTTTTTCGAAAAAATCAACGGATGATGTATTTGCCAGTTTAATCATAGCTTAGCGTCAAAATATTTACCTTTGTCGCGCAAAATTACAGCGGAAAAACTCCCTGTCATTTAATTAATTGTTAAGAATGCGTTTCGAAATTGGTAACATTGTTCGTGTGATTGATGAAGATCTTCAAGGGGAAGTTATACGTATTTCTAATGATGAAATTACCCTGGTTTCCGATGATTTTGAGTTTATTTATGCACCTTCTGAACTCGTTGTGATTAAGGAACAGCAGCGAGAATTGTCAAAGTTTAGTGACATCAATCATCCCTTGTTAAAGGAAAAGATGAAACCTGCTGCTAAGAAACCTTCCTTGTTCAAAACAGAGAAACGTGAAGTGATTCTAGAGGTTGATTTACACATCGAACAATTGATGCCTGCTCATAGAAATATGGACACCTTTGACATTTTGAATTACCAGCTCCGTGTTGCCAAACAAAAGCTAGAATGGGGCTTGAACAAACGAATTCATAAAATTGTATTTATTCATGGAGTAGGAGACGGAATCCTAAAAAAGGAATTGTTACTTCTTTTTCAAAGATACCCCGTGAAACACCATGAAGCTTCCTTTAAAAAGTATGGATATGGAGCAACTTCCGTCATCCTTGCACCCTAAAAATTAATCGTATTTTTAACCTATGAAATCCGTTTATTTAGATAATGCTGCAACCACACCATTGATTCCAGAGGTGGTGGATGCGATGAAGGAAGCACTATTAAATTCTTTTGGGAATCCCAGTTCGTCACATCAAATAGGTCGTAAGTCTAAGGCACTTTTGGAAAGTGCGCGGAAAAACATTGCCTCGCATTTCAATGTAACTTCCAAAGAGATCATATTTACCTCTAGCGGAACGGAGGCCAACAACTTGATTTTACACAATGCTGTTCACAATTACGGAGTGAAACGTATGATCACCTCTCGAATTGAACACCACGCAGTTTTACATCCATGTGAACATTATGAACAACAAGGTCTCATTCAGCTCGATTATGTGAAAGTGAAGAAGGCCGGACAAATTGACTTAGAACATCTTGAGGAATTGTTGGCAAGTTCTAATGAAAAGACTTTGGTGAGTTTAATGATGATCAATAATGAAATTGGCAACATTCTACCCGTAAAACAAGTTTCGCAATGCTGCCAACGATATCAAGCCTTATTTCATAGCGATACCGTTCAGGTAATTGGTCATTACCCTTTAGATCTTCAGGATGTTCCAATCGATTTTATTGCCGCAAGCGCACATAAATTCCACGGTCCAAAGGGAGTTGGTTTTGCTTATTTTAAGAATGGCTTTACTGTCAAACCCATGTTATTTGGTGGTGATCAAGAAAAAGGGGCAAGGTCTAGTACAGAAAACATTCCTGGAATTGTTGGGTTAGACAAAGCCTTAACTATGGCTTTAGAAAATATTGATGATGATCACGAATATGTTGCCGAATTGAAAGGTTATTTTTTGAAAGAACTAAAAAAAATATCTCCTGAAATTCAATTCAACGGACAAAGCGCTGATCTTAAGCAAAGTAGTTATACGATATTGAACGTCCGTTTTCCGGTTAAGAATACCATGTTCTTATTTCAATTAGATATGAAAGGCGTGGCGGTATCCACAGGAAGTGCTTGTCAAAGTGGGGCCTCCAAAGTTTCCCACGTACTGCACGAATTTTTGGATGATGAGCAACGGCAATTGACTTCGCTGCGGTTTTCATTTTCAAAATTTACAACCAAAGAACAAATAGATTTTACCTTAGAAAAAATAAAAGAGCTACTGTAGAGTAGCTCTTTTGTTTTGTTGTCATAACTAAAAAAACCAAACTTATTGTACTACAAGTTTTCTTGTTATGGTCTGATTTGTTGGAGTCTTGATTCGTAATAAGTAAATTCCTTTTTCCAAATCAGATACCGAAAAGTTGGTTTGAGACCCTCGGGTGCTTCGTAAGGACTTTACCTCTTTGCCAGTTACATCGTAAATCTTTACTTGCTCGATTTCTTTATTTACTTGGAATGAATTGCTCGTTGGATTCGGATACACTACAAAGTCTTGTTGTAATAATTCTTCATCATCAGTAGATAGCGAAGCAGGCATATTGCCATAAACGATGTACTCACCAGGTTGTAGGCTAATCGTTGCATTGACATTGCTAACAGAAATGGTGGAATTATTGTTTAATAAATTATACCAGGTTCCGGTAACTTGAAAGTCAGGATCTATGTTCTGCGTTGTCAATCCAAAATTACCAATTACAGTTACATATTGAAGATCTGCAGCATTGGTATCAGTCAAATGAATTGTTTTCAATCCGTTTGAATTACCAACATCCAAGCTGAAGTTGCTGGTTTCAAAAACTTCATATTTAGTTTTTAGCTGCATCAATTTAGCCCACGTATTGTAGACATCCTTTCGATCTTGGTCAGAAAAATAATCCCAACGAATTGGCTTTTCGGCCGTTCGACAATTATTATCAATTGATCCATTAGTACAACGATTGATGTGGTAATCATAACCCAATTCATCAAATTGCCAAATCATTTTTGGTCCTGGAACGGTAAAATAAAATGCACCATTTAGTTCCATTCGATCAAGTGCAGTCGATAAATTTTTGGTGTCATAACTACCATTTGAAGAACCGAAATTTAAGTTTTCATACATCAGACGTTGCTCATCATGACTCACCATATAACTAACGTTTTGTGGTGCAGACCAACCGCGATTTTTGTAGGAAATCAAAGAAAAATCTGAAGAACCGTTATTATGGGAACCTAAGGCCGCGTCTTTATAAGCGCCATGGTGATTTCCCCAAACCATCATTCCTTTTCCTTCATTCAATCGATAATTAATTAAGGCAGATTCTTCACTATTGTCTGCAAAATGTTCTAAAATGACATAAAAATCTGGATTTATCTCCCATTGATCATCCGCATATTGATTTAATACATTGATTCGGTCCTGATCATAAGAGTTCCACAAACCAATATTTCCTACCGAATTTCTTTGGGTAAACCCTTTTGATAAATCCCAGCGGAATCCGTCAATGTTGTATTCTTCAATCCAGTATTGGGCTACTCGTTTTACGTAGTCTTTGGTAGCTTGACTCGCATGGTTCATGTCATTAAATACATTGAAATCATGGGTTGCAGAAGCGTTGAAAAAGGGACTGTCATTAGATGCCTGTCCACCATAATCACCATTTACTGTATTCCACATTCTATAGTAAGGATGCTGACCCGAAGCATGGTTGAAAACCACATCCACAATCACGGCCATCCCTCTTGAGTGACATTCGTCTACCAATTGCTTGAAGGCAGTTGGAGATCCGTAATATTTGTCTAAAGCCATATGGAATGAAGCGTTGTATCCCCAAGAAAGATTTCCATCAAATTCGTTTAAAGGCATGAACTCAATGGCATTGATACCCAAGTTTTGTAGATAATCCAATCTTGCTTTTACGGCATCGAAAGTTTGATCTGAATCGAAATCACGAATTAGCAGTTCGTATATGGTCAAATCGGTCCTTTTTGGAGCCTGGAAGTTTTGCACTTGCCATTGATAAGGTGTATCACCAGTTCTGAACCAAGTCACAGCATGATTTGTTTTTCCATCTGGATAGGAAGGAAGGTTAGGAAATCGGGTACTATTGATGAACTGATCGTTGTACTCATCCAAAATTAAGGTAGAGTAGGGATCAGCCACTCGTAGCGAACCATTGATCAAATATTGATACATATGGTCTGTTTGAGAAGTTAATCCTGTGAGCTCGATCCAAAAACGATCATTGCTTGTGTCTTTTTTTAGTAAATAGTTGTCGTCAACAGCCCAGTTGTTGAAGTCTCCAATCAGATGGATAAACTCTTTTCCAGGAGCATAAAATACCAATGTCACCTTGGTTGGATCGTTCAAATGATAATTCAAACCATCTTTCATTCCGGAAGGAACCGCTTGCTCTGTTACTGTTGGGCGTACGATAGCCTGGAAGGTCACTGATTTTGTTTCAGATCCATTGTTTGCTTCTAATACAAAAGTTGTGGTAGTAACCACGTTTGGAACGTAAGAATAAGATGTAGTACTATTTTGTGTGTCTATTTCAGTCCCGTTGGCTTTTAAAGAAAAGTTTGCTGTTTCGGTGGTCGTTGCGCTGATAGGATAAAATTCAGAAGCGTTCATAACCGTAACAGATTCAGTAGGATTTGTCAAAGTCAATTGGAAAAGTCCCACATTAAAGAAAAAATCAGAACAGCCATTGTCTTTCATTTCCATACTACCTGTTTCATTACGAAATACCATACCCATTCTAGTAATGGTTGCGGCTTCTTGAGCTGTCAATCCATAATAGGTCTCTGGGACAATGGTAATACTATAGGTACCATCACCGTTGCTCGTCATTTCGCCAACGCCGTCATCGGTTCCCCAGTTACCAATCACATGGGTCCAAGGGTTTGCATTTGGTCCAACACCAGAGTGCATGTACACTTTGGTTGGGTTACTGAATCCATTACAGTCTGTTGCGTTACTGTTGGTATCTACCGTAATAGTAATGCTTTGGTCTACAGCAAAGGCACTCGGACTAATGGTCACTTGAGCGTTGAGTAGTGTTGTTGATATGAGTAATGTTAGGAAGAGTAGTTTTTTTAGCATAATTTTTTGGGTAATAAAAAACCGGTTTGAAGATCAGGGTAATTCTCTGAAAGTTTCAAACCGGTTCCAATTGTTTTTACATAATCTATCTACAAATTAGTTCTGCACAACAGTTATGGTTGGTGGGTTATTAGAGAAGTTAAGTGTAACGGTATAATTCCCTGCAGTAGAAGGAAGATTCGCTCCATCTCTTTCAAGGGTACCATCGGCACCATTATCTCCATAGTTTACGCCCCAATCATTGTTGGCTCTAATTTTCCATTCACCGTCTAATAGATCAACGTTTTCTAAAATCCATACGTCATCTAATGGTTGTGACCAGTCTCTTCTGAATTGTGCATCTGGAGAAGCTCCCCAGTTGTTATAAGCAGAACCAACTAATCCCCAAACGTAATCGATTTTGGTAAATTCGTATTCTAGTGTATTCAAATCAACTTTCACCAAGTAAATACCTGCAGTTGATTGAATGTTGGCACCATTTAACTCCATAGTTCCATCAGCACCGTTGTCACCCCAGTTGGTTCCCCAATCGTTGTTCATACGGAATTTGATTTCACCATCTAAAAGAGTTACCATACCTCTAAATACATCAGAATACTGATCGTACTCTAACATAAAGTCAGGCGTAGCTCCCCAGTTGTTATAACCAGATCCTACAATACCTAATGAGAAAGGTTCGATGGTATAAGTCAATTGGTTCAAATCCATTACAATTTTGTAGGAACCTGCCGTTACAGCAATGTTTCCACCACCAGCGGTTAGTGCTCCTCCAGTAGAACTGTTGCTTCCATAGTTGTTAGCCCAGTCATTGTTCTCACGGAATTTGATTTCACCATCAATTAAGTTTACGTAAGCAGCTAAAACACCATCAACATCTGTTTTCCAGAATGGTAGGTCGGGAGTAGCTCCCCAGTTGTTTGCCGCAGAACCTACTACACCCCAAGTTGTAGATAAATCTAAAACTGCCTTGTAAGTGGTGATTGTAATGGTGATTGGATCACTAACTCTTCGCAAAGTAACACCCGTATTCGGATCTGTAATTAAAGAGTTAATTCTGATTTGAACATCACCAGTGGCATCAGCAGCAATTCCACTTTGAATGGCAGCAGCATTAATTTCTGAAGTTTTTACCGGAATGTCTGCCTGATTGCTTACAGTAGTAATTTCAATCGGACTAGCGAAATCAGTTCCAGGAGTTGCAGCTTCTAAGGTATAGTCTACATTTACCAAACCAGAGCTCAAGATTGGATCATCAGCCATAAAGGTCATTGCGACATTATTATTGTCAGCAATTAAAAGTGTAAATGCATCACCATTTGCAACACCACCTACAGTTGGAGCGTTTACTGGATACGTAGTTACCAACATTAAGATGGTGTTACTAATACTACTTCCGTTTTTCACTCTCATGTAGATTGCGATATCTCTAAACTGAGTTACTCCTGTATCATTGATTGCGTCATTAAATTGTGTCACAGTCATTGAGAAGTTACTTTGGTCTGTAGATCCTAAGGCAACTGCGGTAGCAAAGCTATCGTCTCTAGCCATTTCAACTTCGTAAGTTCCTGAACCACTAATCTGATCGTCCCAGCTAATTGTAAATGCAGGGTTGTCAGGTAAAGAGAAATTCAGAAATACATTTGTAATGCCAGGTGTGTTCAGCTTAAAAGCTGCATCTGGCTGTGTTAAGGTTAAACTTTCTTCAACATCACAGGCTCCAAATACAAGAACCATGGATAAAAGGAAGAAGCTTAATTTTTTTAAATATACTTTCATGTTATTCTTTTTTCTAATTGTAATTCTTATAAGTTTAATGGAATCAAGATGTACTGACCTGTAAGATCATTAAACCAAATATCATAATCATCCTCAACAATTACAGGAATCTTTCCACCACCGTCAGTTGAAGTACCAGAGAAAGAAGTTGCACTTCCCCATCTTGCACCACCATCGGTTACAAACTCTACATCACCAGGTGTCAAACGAACACCAGTAGCATACCAAATGTGACCATCGAATGCCAATGGAGTCATTGAAACATTTGCTGTACTTGTACCTTCGATTGTTAATGAACCAGGACTTGTAATTCCGGTTGCATTAAATGGAACAAACGTAAATGTGTTACTAGCAAAGTTGATGGTAAATGTGTAGAAACCTTCTGGAATACCAGTTCCTCCTCCGTAAGGGAAACGCTCTGGATCAGATCCTCCACCTGGGTTCACGCCAACAGTTACACCGTCATCGGTACCCCATTGTGGTTGCCATAATCCTTTTGTTTGCAATACTTTGAAGTGTCCACCACCAGCAAAACGTCCTGTGTAATAGAAAACATTTGCATCATTAGGATCTCTAAATAATGCTGGGTTGTTATCATTGTTATTCCAGTTTGGAGCAGTTGCATCACCAACTAAGTAATAATCATTAAATGTGTAGTTGAAGTAAGGATAAACGCTTACTGAAACACCATTAGATGGTACTTTTACTGAATTCTTAGTTCCTAAAGAAGAAACTACTCTAACATGTAAGTCAGCCCATTCGAATGGGTTAAGTCCGGCATTACCTGCGGCAGCGTTAATTTCTGCTACTGATAATGTTAATGAAGTCTGACCAGTGATCGAAGACGATACAACTGGACTTGTAAAGTTTGCATCATTTGCGAATTCGATATCATATCGAATAGACGCTTGTTGACCGTAGTCTGCTGCTTTCCAATTTAAGGTCATTGCTGGGTTCGCCGTATTCACAGGATCTAAGTTGAGCTGTGTGAATGGGAGCGGAGCCAAGTCAGCCGCTGTTGGGCTAGCAGATAAGGTAAACAATTCAGAATTATCATCACAAGATGTAAAGGCCAATAGGAAAAGACCTATGAATGCAAATGCTGAATATTTTTTAATTGTTTTTATCATTTCTAAAATTTTTAATTAGTACCCAGTATTCTGAGATAAATTAGGATTTGATGCTAAGGCAGCAGCTGGAATCGGATACAATTTCATGTGCGATGGTAAAGAGATACCATTGGTACCATTTCCTTTCCATGCCCAGTTGTATGCACCACCAGTAAATTTGCCGAAACGGATTAAATCTTGTCTTCTGTGACCTTCCCAGTGTAACTCTCTAGATCTTTCGTCTAAGATCCAGTCTAGTGATAAATCCCCTAGGGTTAAGTTATTCTGTGGATTGTTTGCTCTTGTACGCAAAGCATTCATATAGTTCACAGCATCCGTAGGATTTGCTCCAGAACCTCCTCTTAAGTGTGCTTCAACATACATTAAGTAAACATCAGCCAATCTGAATAATGGAAAATCAGTGTCTACAAAGGTTAAGTCTACACCAGCTCCTCCAGTAGAAGTTCTGTTTGAGTACTTAGCGATAATGTATCCTTGATCTCTGTCAGAAATATCAAAAATCTTACGATCTCTTGGACTTGCAGGTGTTCCTGTAATTAGCGTGTTTCTTGAGTCGTTTGTGAAAATTCCATTGTCCCATAAAGAAACGAATTGCTCACGTACTCGTAAAGCACCACCCCAACCTCCGGCACCAACACCTAGAGATACTCCGTTTTGCTCAATACTTCCAACTTCTCCGTTAATCATAACAGTTGTTGGTCCGTAGTTGTGTACATAGGTACCATCAGATACTAATCCCATTAAGATTTCATCTTTTGCAGAATTGGTATCGTTGTCTGCCATAAAGTTGTGCGAGTAATCAGTCGCTAGCATGTAACCGCCAGCAATAATTTTCTTACAGTTGTCAATAGCTTCTGTATACTTGTCTTGACCAATATAAACTTCAGCATTCAAATACATTTTAGCCAATACCATCCAAGCAGCACCTTTGTCGATTCTAGGATAAACATTCATCTTAGGATCGGCCAAATCACTTTCGATAGCTGTTAATTCGCTTTCAATGAAAGTAAATAATTGCTGTCTGTCGTATGC
Organism: uncultured Polaribacter sp.; assembly: GCA_964343335.1. GTDB lineage: Bacteria > Bacteroidota > Bacteroidia > Flavobacteriales > Flavobacteriaceae > Polaribacter. Next base: position 13,479 of record CAYFJL010000051.1, read on the forward strand.
AGGCGGAATCGCGTTTAATGGATCGTCTTCAGTAATGAAGTTTGCTTGTCCAAATAAATCCATCATATAGTAATATGATAAAGCTCTCAAGAATCTAGCTTCCGCTCTGTATCGTACGATTTCAGTTCTAGTGGCAGCAGATACATTTCTAGCTGTTAACTTCTCATCAGTAGTTTCTCTTAAGAAATTGTTTGCAAAAGCTACTGTGGCATGAGTTCTATCGAACATACCCAAAATGATTGGGTTTGCCGCGTTCCAAATGTTACGTTGTAATTCTCTTGTTCCTGGGTCATTTTCATAAGACCAAATCATTTGATCTGCAGATAATGTTTGAAGGTATAGTAATACCCTTCCAAATTGACTCGTACCAGCATCCAAACCACCAATATTTGATGAACCTGGACCGTCAACACCTGTCAATGATAAATTTCCATAAACACCAGCCAACAATCTTTCATATGAAGATTCGCTAGCAAAGAATTCCTCACCCAACAAACTTTGGTCATCCTGTGGTGTAATGTCTAAGTCACCAGTACATGAGACCAAACCAATAAATAGCGTCAATAACAAAGTGGTTGTTATCTTACTATGTTTTAAAATTTTCTTCATGTTTCCTCTTTTATTTATTAAAATTTAATATTCGCTCCTATTAAGAAGGTTCTCGGTCTAGGATAGTTTGTGTTGTCTATCCCAATACTCGTCAATTCTGGATCTAAACCAGAGTAATTTGTCAACAAGAATACGTTTTGCATACCAGCCCAAAAACGCACGCTGTTCGTACCGTACTTTTTGATTGGGTTGTTAATTGTGTATCCTAAAGTAATATTATCCATTCTTAAGAATGAACCGTTTTCAAGATATAAATCAGATAAGATTACATCAGACGTACTTTGGAAATTCGTATTCAATACTGAAGTAGGTAAGTTACCTAAAACCGCATTGTCTTGTAAAAGGTCATATTGAGCGTTTCCAGAATTTACGTTGTTATACACGTAGTTTCCAATGTTTGCTCTTAAGTTAAAGGCCAAATCAAAGTTCTTATAGTTGAAGTTTGATTGGAAACCAAATGTGAAATCTGGGAATCCGTTACCTTTAATATATCGGTCGGCAGTGTTAATAACACCATCACCGTTTAAGTCAGCATAGGCACCTTCAATTGGAGCTCCGCTGCTATCGTATAATTGCTTGTGAACGAAGAATGAGTTTGGTGCAAATCCTTCTCTGTGTAACTGGATAAAGTTACCAGTACCACCTGCGATTCCACCTACATCAATATCCTGTCCTAATGCTAAGTCAGTAATTTCTCTATCTAAGTAAGTCGCGTTGAAGTTGAAATCCCACTTGAAGTCTTCTGTATTTACAACATCAGCATTCAAAGAAAATTCAACACCCTGTACTTGCAATTCACCAATATTTTGCTGAATTCTGTTCGTAAAGTTAGATCCACTAGGAACCTGAGCAATACTTAATAGGTCTGTAGAGTTTTTACGATATACACTCAAAGAACCAGTAAATTTGTTATCAAATAATCCATAGTCAATACCAAATTCGATGGTACTTGTTGTTTCCCAACGGATATCTGTGTTTCTTGGTAATGGAATGGTCGATAAGTTCGGTACTCCACCAAATAAGAATCTTGAGTTTTGGTTACCAAAACGATATACATCTAAGTACAATGCACTAGCACCACCAATTTCTTGCTGTCCGTTCACACCATAACTTGCTCTTAATTTCAAATCAGAAATTACTTTGCTGTCTTTCAAGAAATCTTCATCACTAACTCTCCATGCGAAAGCGGCACCACCAAAGTTACCCCAACGGTTGGTGTCTCCAAATCTTGAAGTTCCGTCTCGTCTGTAGTTTAAGGTAAGTAAGTACTTTTCGTTATAAGTTAAGTTCATACGAGAAATGAAACCGATTAATACAACTGGAGTATCAAAGTATTGAGTTGCACCAACATCATTCGGATTTCTTCTGTTACCTGTACTGTTTCCGTAGGCATTGAATGACTGATAGTCATAACCTACCATAAAGTCAGTTTTGAATTTTCCAAAGGTATTGTCATAATTCAAATAGGCGTTAAAGTTCTCGTTTACTACACGGTTCATGTAAGCTGAATCGTTTCCAACAAATAAATCGTTAAAACTCGCTGGACTATCTAAGTCACTTACACTTGTTCCAACAGCTCTTGAGCTATCGAAACCTGCGTTAGCGCTGAATTTTAATTCAGGTAAGAAGTGGAACTTGTAATCGATATTGATGTTACCAAAATGTCTAAATACATTTGAAGAGTTGTTGTTTTGCAACAACGCGGCCACTGGGTTTCTTCTACCATTTAATACAATGATTCCTTGTGGAGTTGTATTAAAGTTTTGATAGAATCCGCCAAATGGTGAATTAGGGTCACGAACTGGATGTGTTGGATCGTATCCAATCGCAGTATTGATTGCCCCTGAATCCGCAAAACGGTTGTTCTCAAACGCTCTGTTATAGTTCAAACCGATGGTTAAGTGATCATCAAAGAATGATGGGTTCATCGATAAAGAAACGTTTGATCTATCGTATTGAGATGTAAGGATGTTACCCTCAATATCAGCAAAACCAACAGAAAGTCTTGTTGGAATTCTATTAAATAATTGTCCTCTTACAGTTACGTTGTGCTGGCTAGATACAGATTTTTGCAAAACTTCGTCTTGCCAGTTTGTGTTTGCAGTACCTAACAGTCCAACATCACCTGGTCTTCTTGCAGAAATTAAGTTTCTGAAGGCATCACCGTCAAAAACACTAATTCTGTCTTTAATTTCACCAAACATCATTTGGAAGTCATAATCCAAAGAGTAATCGCTTCTACCTTTCTTAGTAGTAATGATGATAACACCATTCGCACCCCTTGATCCGTAGATAGAGGTTGCAGATGCATCCTTCAATACAGAAAACGACTCAATGTCGGCTGGGTTAATACTCGCTAAAAGACCTCTAGATCCTCCTGC
>CAYFJL010000052.1:0-16394 GCA_964343335.1 uncultured Polaribacter sp.
AGAGCTTTTCTTTTGTTATTTAAAAATACCCCCCAATATTTTTAAAACTTATTAGTCACAAATATAGGTAAATTCATAGGTATTCCAAGTGAAATGTTAAAAATATCTAAAATTTATAGAAGCTGTACCGCTGTTCCAGAGGCAGTTACCATCAACATTCCTCCATTCGGTCCGACCGTTTCATAGTCTAAATCGATACCAACAATGGCATCAGCACCCATTTCTCTAGCTCGTGCCACCATTTCTGCCATGGAAGAATCTTTGGCTTCACGAAGTACTTTTTCATAAGAACCTGAACGTCCACCAACGATATCACGAATTCCTGCAAAGAAATCTTTGATGAAATTGGCACCAATAATGGTTTCGCCAGTGACAATACCAACATATTTGGTAATTTTTCTATTTTCTAAATTATGAGTTGTTGATAGTATCATATGTTATTCTTCTTTTTTCTTTTTATTACTCTGGTTTTTCATGGCCTCACCAATCTGATTACTAGCCGTAAAGCTAGCCACCATATCATTTAGCATATTGCTTCCTGCTTGTGGTGAATTTGGTAATAGAATCAGGTTGCTATTGGTTTCTCCTCCAATCGCCTGTAAAGTATCATAGTGTTGGGTTACTACAATCAAAGCAGAAGCTTCCTGTGAATTGATACCCACTTTGTTTAATACTTCAACCGACTCTTCCAAACCTCTTGCAATTTCGCGACGCTGATCAGCAATACCTTGACCTTGCAAACGCTTACTTTCTGCTTCTGCTTTTGCTTTTTCTACGATTAAAATACGAGCAGCATCCCCTTCAAACTGAGCAGCAGTTTTTTCACGATCTGCAGCATTGATTCGGTTCATAGCGGCTTTTACTTGAGCATCAGGATCAATATCTGTTACAAGCGTTTTAATGATGTCATATCCGTATTCGAACATGTATTCCTTTAATTCACGTTTTACGGCAATGGCAATATCATCTTTCTTAACAAACACGTCATCCAATTTCATTTTTGGTACTTCTGCACGAACCACATCAAAAACAAAGGATGTAATCTGATCATGTGGGTATTCTAGCTTGTAAAAAGCCTCATATACTTTATCTCTGATGACAACGTATTGAACAGAAACTTTTATTTTAACAAACACATCGTCCAATGTTTTTGTTTCAATAATCACATCTAATTGCTGGATTTTTAAACTTAACCTTCCCGCAATTCGGTCTACCAAAGGAATTTTGAGTTGTAATCCTGATTGACGAATGCTTTGGTACCTTCCAAATCGTTCAATAATGGCTGCTGTTTGCTGCTTTACGATAAAGAATGAAGCGAATAATACGACTACTGATATAAATATTATCAGGTATAATGACATTGACATGATAGGAAAATTTTAATAGTTAATACTTATTAAAGATACACAATTGTACCCGTATAATATTAGTATCAATTTTATTAAAATGTTACAGATTTGAGTCTATCCTAGTGTTTGGATGGCGTTTTTTAATCTAGAAATGGTTTCTGATTTACCAATGTAATGAATGATATCAAATAAATGCGGACCTTTTAGTGCACCCACCAAACTTAATCGTAAAGGCTGCATAACTTTTCCGAATCCGATTTCCTTTGAGGTGATCCAGGCTTTGATTTCTGCTTCCACATTCTGAGAAGAAAAATCTTGAATTCCTTCAACCTGTTCTATCAATTCCTTCATTAATTCAGACGTTGTGTCTTTCCATTGTTTTTTAGAGGCCTTTGGATCGTATGCTGAGGGAGTTTCAAAGAAATAAGAAGATAAATCCCACAAATCTTCCACAAAAACAGCACGTTCTTTTACCAAACCAACAATAGTAGTTACAAATTCGATATCAGATTCAATTCCTTTTTCACCAAGGATTTCTTGAAATTGCTGAGCGATTTCTGAATCTGATTTGGTTTGCATGTATTGTTGTTGGAACCATTTGGTTTTATCTGGACTAAATTTTGCTCCTGATTTGTTCACACGGCTTAAATCGAAATCGTTCACTAAAGATTCCAAATCATAAAGCTCTTGTTCCGTTCCTGGGTTCCATCCCAAGAAAGCAAGCATGTTGATGAAGGCATCTGCAAAATATCCGTCCTCTTTATAACCTCTTGAAACCTCACCAGTCTTTTCATTTACATATTCCAAAGGAAATACTGGAAATCCGAGTTTATCACCATCTCTTTTGCTTAGTTTTCCTTTTCCAACAGGTTTTAAAATCAAAGGAAGATGCGCAAATTGAGGTTTTTCCCATCCAAAAGCTTCATACAAAAGATTATGCAATGCCAAAGAAGGCAACCATTCTTCTCCACGAATTACATGGGAGATTTGCATCAGATGATCGTCAACTACATTGGCCAAATGATAGGTAGGCATACCATCACTTTTAAAAAGGATTTTATCATCTAAAATATTGCTATCAACTTCAATGGTGCCTCGAACAATATCCTGAAAAATCACCTTCTGGTCTTGTGGAGTTTTAAAACGAACCACATATTTTTCGCCGCTTTGAATGCGCTCTAGAACTTCATCATTACTTAAAACTAAAGAATTCACGAGTCGACCTTTTTCGCGGTTGTGCCAATTGTAGATAAAGGTTTTCCCTTTTTCCTCATGCTCTTTTCGGTGAGCGTCCAATTCTTCAGAAGTATCGAATGCATAATACGCTTTTCCGTTGGCAATCAATTCATCGGCGTACTGTTTGTACAACGTTTTTCGCTCTGATTGTCGGTAAGGACCAAATTTTTCATTTTTCCCCGGACCTTCATCAAATGGAATTCCGCACCAGTTTAAGGAGTCAATGATGTATTGTTCTGCATTCGCAACATACCTTGTTTGATCGGTATCTTCAATTCGTAAAACAAAGCTTCCTTGATGTTGCTTTGCAAAAAGATAATTATACAAAGCTGTTCTAACACCGCCAATATGTAACGGACCGGTTGGGCTTGGCGCAAAACGAACACGAACTTCAGAACTCATACGTAATAATTTTTGGCAAAGATACCTCTATGTAAGCATAAAAAAAAGCCTCATCTTGAGGCTTAACTATTGAGATGGGGGGTCCTTATAATTTTTGATATACACCAAAGGTAAGGGCGACTTGTTTAGCAACATTGTTTCCGAAGAATGCGCCACCGAAACCAGCATTGACGCCAAAATTATTGGTGATTTCTCCAATGGCTTTGATGCCAAAAGCACCAAATTCTTGATCATTTACATACAAGCCAGTTACTAGATTCTGAGGCTCTAAAAGAACATCACCGTTTTTAAAGGATTTGCTAATATCTAAAAATCCAATCAACCAGATGGATTTTCCAATTTTTCTTCCGTATTCTCCACCAACTTTAAAGTTGGAACTGTATCCATTGGTTCGAATATCAAACCCAACAAACCCTTGAAGGTAACTTCTTCCGTATCCTTTTCCGGCTAATAAAAGAGGTGTAAAAGTCCAGGCATCATAACCTGTTCGAATTCCTGTTGTTTGATCAAAACTTCCCGTATTGGCCTCCACTGATAACTGTCCGGAAACAATCCAATCGCGATTGGAAAAATTGTGTTTGATGCCGACCTGTAGATTTCCTAGAGCCGTTTTGCTTCCACTTATCGTGAGGGGGATGATATTTCCCGTTAATATTAGATTGGTTGTTTGAATGGATTTGATGGGCAAACTAACGATTAATGTGGTCTTATCACTGATACCATATTCCGTGAATAATTGATAGGTTCGATCAGTTGTTTCATGTTCTGTACTGTAATCAGGATCTCCAAAAAGTTCACTGTAACCCGAGATGGTCGAATAGGAGAATTGCGTGTAGAATTTCCCTTTTTTTTGCGTCCAAGGACCTTGGGCCATCAAGGAGATGGAGAATAGAATCGTAATAAAGGGTATTATTTTTCTCATAAGATTTGGTTTGTTATTGGTGTTAGTAGTGTTTAATAAAGAATCCTTACAGCTCCATTTAACAATAATTTGGTCGGTTTTTACCGCGAATTCGCCTATTTTTATTTTCGAATTATGGAGTACTACCAAAGGATAGAAGAAAAACTAAGGCAATTTACCATAAAGTACTATAAAAACGAACTCATTAAAGGAGCGATTTTATTTGTGGTTTTTGGCGTCTTGTACCTCTTAGCAACATTATTTGTCGAGTTTGTTTTTTGGTTGTCACCAACCTTAAGAACCATTTTATTTTGGCTTTTTATTGCGGTAGAAGTTTTTCTGCTTTATCAATTTGTATTGATTTCCTTAGCGAAGCTGGCAGGTTTACAAAAAGGAATTTCTTTCAAAGAGGCTTCTAGAATGATTGGCAATCATTTTCCTGAAGTGGCCGACAAACTGCTCAATATTTTAGAATTAAAAGACGAAGAAAAGTCCGAACTAGTTTTAGCAAGTATTGAACAAAAATCAGTTCAGTTGGAAGCTGTTCCGTTTTCTAGAGCAATTGATTTTTCGCAAAACAAGAAGTACTTGCCGCTCTTTGTATTACCGGTATTAATTGGTGTTTTCAGCTGGGCATTCGGGATTCAAAATTCATTGGAAGATAGTCTTAAGAGAGTTGTTGATTATAAGACTGCGTATGTACCCCCAGCGCCCTACGCCTTTCGACTAGAAAACAAGCAATTACAAACAATCGAGGGAAATGATTATACCATTAAAGTGGCAATTGAGGGTGACATTCAACCAGATATTGTAAAGATTTATTACAACAATCAAGCGTATTATTTGCAGCGAGATCAACAAGGATTTTTTAGTTATACCATTACCAACCCCATTAATGATATTAATTTCTATGTTGCCTCCAATGAAGTAGTTTCCCAGAACTACGAATTGAAAGTTATCAAATCGCCGAGTATCAACAATATTGAAATGAACTTGGTGTATCCGAAGTACTTGAAGAGGAAATCAACCAACATCAAAAGCGCTACAAACCTATCGGTTCCAGAAGGAACCAATATTACCTGGAAAGTTCAAACAAGAAATACCAATACCTTAGAATTTATTCAAGATGGTTTAAGCAAGGATTTTAAAGAATCAAAAAATGATGTTTTTTCACTTGAAAAAAATATAAGCAAACCCTTCGAGTATCAAATAAGCTCGTCAAACGATGAGCTGAAGAACTATGAAAACCTTTCTTTTTCGGTGGATGTGATTAAGGATGAATATCCGAAGATCTCGGTAGAGTCAGATATTGATAGCATTACTCGGGGTACGGCAAGTTTTTTAGGGCAAATTTCTGACGACTATGGGTTGCGAAAATTACAGTTGGTGTATTACGATGTGAATGCTTCAAAAGATAAGAAATCTGTTACTCTTAAAATTAACCCGGAGAACATTCAATACTTTTCATTTCAGTTTCCTGGTGATTTGAAATTGGAGGAAGGGATTACTTATGAAATGTTTTTTAGAGTGTTCGACAACGATGCGGTTAACGGATCGAAAAGCAGCAAGTCCAAAGTCTTTAGTTATAGTAAGAAAACCAAAGAAGAGATTGAAAAAGAGATTCTTCTGGAACAAAAAGATGCTATAAATGATCTAGAAAAATCGATTCTGAATCAACAAAAACAGGGCAAAGAGCTAAATGAAATTCAGCAAGAACTTCAGAATAAGAAAAACCTTGAATGGAAGGATAAAAAGAGAGTTGATAATTTGTTAAAGCGCCAAGAACAGTATCAACAGATGATGCAGCGTCAAACCGATAAGCTAAAGCAAAATTTGGAAGAAAAGGAAGAGAAAGATGAAACACTTAGCGAAAAAAAGGAGGCGTTAAAACAACGCATCGAAGAGCTTAAAAAGTTAGCCAAACAAAATCGTCTTTTGGATGAAATCAAGAAGATGGCCGACAAGTTGAACAAGGAAGACTTGATTAAAAAGACCAAAGAGTTAGCCCAACAAAATCGTCAGCGTGAACGAAGTTTGGAGCGGATTCTAGAGATGACCAAACGGTTCTATGTAGAGCAAAAAACCATGCAAATAGCCAACAAAGTTGAGAAACTGGCAGAAAAACAGGAAGAGCTTCAGAAGAAGGAGGCTTTGGATAGCATCGGTCAAAAAGACGTCAACAAGAACTTTCAAGAGATTCAAAAGGGCCTTGAAGAATTAAATAAGGATAATGAAAAGCTAAAAGAACCCATGGAGCTTCCCGATGTGGAGGATGAGAAAGAGGAGGTTGAAAAGTCTTTGGAGGAAAGCATGGAGGAAATGAAAAAACAAGATTCCAAATCCACTAAAAAATCTCAAAAGAAAGCGGCAGCTCAGATGAAGAAAATGAGTCAGAAAATGCGGCAGGTAATGTTAGAAGGACAAGGGGAATCTATGGAAGAAAACGCAGATGATTTGCGTCGAATCCTAGAGAATTTAGTCTTGTTCTCTTTTGAACAAGAAGACCTCTATGAGGATTTTGCTGATATAACTAGTGCTCATCCGAACTTCGGTAGAAATTTGAAAAAGCAAAATGTATTGAAAACCCACTTTGAACACATCGATGATAGTTTGTATGTATTGTCGATGCGTTTGCCTAGGCTATCAACCAGAATTCAGAATGATTTGGCATCGGCACATTACAACATTGACCAGTCCTTGGAGAACTTTTCACAGAATAGAATGTATCAAGGTCAATCGAACCAGCGCTATGTGATGACGGCCACGAACAATCTAGCGGACTACCTGAGTAATATGTTGGACAATATGAAGAATGCCATGTCTATGAAAAAAGGCAAGGGAAAGAAGAAGTCCAATGAGTTTAGTCTTCCAGACTTGATTCAGAAGCAGAAAGGCCTTTCCAAGCAGATGCAAAAAGGAATGCAGAAATCAGAGCAAAATAAGCAAGGGAAGAATCAAGGAAAGAAACAAGGTCAAAAACAAGGTGATCAAAAAGGCGATAACAATCAAGGAGAGGACGGGATGAATGGCGAGATTTATGAGATTTATAAACAGCAGAATCAACTTCGCAGGATGTTAGAAAACGCTTTAGAAGACCAAAAAGGTCAAGGAGGAGCTGCTGGGAATAACGCTAAAAAGGTATTGAAAAGCATGGAGCAATTGGAAAATGAACTTCTTGAAAAAGGGTTCAATCCGGCAACCATTCAAAAAATGCAGTTATTGGAGTATCAATTACTCAAGCTTGATGAGGCTTCTCTCAAACAAAATAAAGGGAAGAAACGAAAATCGGAAACCAATAAGCAATCGTTCGGGCCCAATCGCTTGAATTTTTTAAAGAAGAAAAAACAGAACTACAATCAAATTGAAATTTTAAATAAACTATCCTTACCTTTGCAGCCGAATTATAAGAAAAAAGTGAGAGCTTATTTCTCTGATAATTAGTGTTATACATGATTTATTTTCATTTTGAGGCGGATTTTTTTCAGTTCCCAGAAGATCAATCAAGAAATTGGTTGAAAGAGGTGGCATTGAGCCATGGAAAGGAAGTGGGAGAGATCAACTACATTTTTTGTGATGATGCCTATTTGCTTGAAAAAAACATTAAGTATCTGAACCACAATACGTTAACCGATATTATAAGTTTTGATAATTCGCAAGGCAACTTGCTTGAGGGTGATGTTTTTATATCCACAGAGAGGGTTAAAGAAAACGCAAAAGAATTCGATGTAAGTTTTGAAAATGAATTACATCGAGTAATGGCCCATGGGTTGTTGCACTTCGCTGGACTGAAAGACAAGACCGAATCCCAAAAAAAAGAAATGCGAAGGGCTGAAGATGACGCCTTATTGCTTTTAAGCTAGATTATGATGTTTCACGTGGAACGATAAAAGATGAGTTTATTCAATACGACATATGATGTTATAGTTGTTGGTGGAGGTCACGCTGGGAGCGAGGCTGCTGCTGCTGCGGCAAACATGGGGTCTCAGACATTGCTGATTACCATGAACCTACAGAACATAGCTCAAATGAGCTGTAATCCTGCTATGGGTGGAATTGCAAAAGGGCAAATTGTTAGAGAAATAGATGCTTTGGGTGGTTATAGTGCTATTGTAACCGATAAGACTGCTATTCAATTTAAAATGCTTAACAAGTCTAAGGGTCCAGCTATGTGGAGCCCGAGAGCGCAATCAGATAGAATGCAATTTGCAGAATGCTGGCGTAATATGTTGGAACAAACAGAGAATTTAGATTTCTATCAAGATTCTGTAAACGGATTATTATTTGATGGAAATAAGATTGTTGGAGTTAAGACGGCACTAGGTCTCGAGATTAAAGCTAAAACCGTGATCATTACCGCCGGGACTTTTCTAAATGGACTGATCCACATCGGTGAGAAAACGTTTGGTGGAGGTAGAGCTGGCGAAAAATCATCAACAGGTATTACGGAGGATTTAGTAAAGTTCGGGTTTGAAGCGGGTCGAATGAAGACGGGAACCCCTCCTAGAGTTGATGGTAGATCTCTCGATTACTCCAAGATGGTGGAACAGCCAGGGGATGAAAACCCAGAAAAATTCTCGTATTTACCAACAACGAATACACTGACCCAACAGCGATCTTGTTATTTAACCTATACGAGTCCAGAAGTGCATGAATTGCTTCGTAAGGGATTCGATAGATCTCCAATGTTTAATGGGAGAATTCAATCAACCGGACCAAGATATTGCCCGTCTATTGAAGATAAGATTGATCGTTTTGCGACTAAAGATAGACATCAAATCTTTGTAGAACCAGAAGGTTGGAATACGGTTGAAATTTACGTGAATGGTTTTTCAACATCATTGCCAGAAGATGTACAAGATGAAGCGATACGCTCCATTCCTGGGTTTGAGAATGTGAAGTTTTTCAGGTACGGCTACGCTATCGAATACGATTATTTCCCGCCAACCCAATTAAAGCATTCCTTGGAAACCAAGTTGGTTGAAAATCTATTCTTCGCTGGGCAGATTAATGGAACAACCGGTTATGAAGAGGCGGCGGCTCAAGGCTTAATGGCAGGGATTAATGCTTCCTTAAAGATCCAGGAAAAGAAGCCATTTGTACTAAAGAGAAGCGAAGCTTATATCGGGGTGTTGATCGATGATTTAATTACCAAGGGTACAGAAGAGCCGTATCGAATGTTTACTTCTAGAGCAGAGTACAGAACTTTATTGCGTCAAGACAACGCAGATATTCGTCTAACGAGAAAAGGATTTGAATTAGGGATTGCCTCTCAAGAACGGATGAGTCGAGTGAATGAAAAGATCAGAAAGACTGAATTATTTATTGAGTTTTTGAAAAACACGAGCATCAAACCTGAGGTAATCAATCCTATTTTACAGCAAAAGAATTTGGCTTTGATAAATCAATCGATTAAGATTTATAAAGTTGCTGCAAGGCCTCAATTGGATTTGTCAGACTTCTTTGTTGTGGATTACATCAAAGCTTTTGTGGAGGAAAATGATATTGATGCGGAAGTTTTAGAACAGGTTGAAATTCACTTAAAATATTCTGGGTATATCGAGAAAGAAAAGCAGAATGCTGATAAGTTAAATCGCTTAGAGCATGTGGTGATTCCTAGTTCTTTCGACTACAAAAAAGTTAAGTCACTATCCTATGAAGCCAGAGAGAAACTAACAAAAATTCAACCAACATCTATTTCTCAAGCTAGCAGAATTAGTGGTGTATCTCCTAGTGACATATCAGTTTTGTTAGTCTATATGGGTCGATAAAAGATAAATGTTCCTCGTGGAACATTGAAGCATTTTTAACAAATAATGAAGGATCTCAATAACCAAAAACCATTTATTACTTGTAAAGATTATTTAGTTTCATCAGAACAATTTCAATTGTTTCGAGATGAGGATCTAGACATGTTAATTACGAGACCTGTTCCTAAAAACTTAGCTAGTTATTACGAAAGTGAAGACTATATTTCGCACACAGATCAAAAGAAATCTTTGTTTGATAGAGTCTATCAGTTTGTAAAAAAGAGATCGCTTCAACGGAAATTAACCTTACTTAATTCCTTTAATCCTGAAGAGAAAAAGGTTTTAGATATTGGAGCTGGTACTGGCGATTTTTTAAAAGTCTGTAAAGATGATGGATGGCAAGTAGCCGGGACAGAACCAAATTCTAGCGCGAGGTCCTTAGCGTCATCCAAAGGATTGGAGTTGTTCAATGATACATCTGCATTGTCTGATACAGAATTCGATGTGATTACCATGTGGCATGTTTTGGAGCATGTAGAAGATTTGGATTCCTTAATCAAAGACTTGAAAGGCATGCTTAAACCAAATGGCCATTTGATTGTTGCTGTGCCAAACTTTAAATCATATGATGCAAATTTCTACAAAGAGTTTTGGGCTGCATATGATGTTCCAAGACATCTTTGGCACTTCTCTAGGAAATCAATCAAACAACTATTCTTGAAAGAAAACATACATCTTGAAAAAGTGTTGCCAATGAAGTTTGATTCCTATTATGTTTCCTTGTTGAGTGAAAAATACCGAACAGGAAAAATGCAACCAATCAATGCATTTTATCGAGGATGGCTATCAAATTTTAAAGCTAGGAGCTCAGGAGAGTACTCTTCCCTTATTTATGTGCTAAAAAAACAAATTAAGAGCATTTAAAGAGCTCGCAAGGCCTAACTTTTGGAATTACCCCAAGAATCTTTCAACGTCGCTTAAAAGGCTTTATTTAGGCCGAAACACTATTAAGGAAACTTATTAAGGTTTTGATTTGTTATAAGTTTTAACTATTTAGTAAAAACACACCCCAAAGGGTGATGATAAAATAGACAGCCAGGGTCATAGCGCCTGCATAATCTTTGGCGAGTCTTTGACCGATGAGAAGACAAATTAAACTTATTGCACTTAATTCTGCTCCAAGCAAGGCAAGTTCCTTTGCCCCCGATGTGTAAAGTTGGTAAACACCAATAATCATCAATACGCCTGCTGCTATTTCAAGAATTAGAATAACTCCCAATAACAATGGAACACTGTTTTTAAGTGGTGAGTTGGCGAAGTGACCTTTTATGAAATCAAGATTTCCTTTCCAATCGGTGAGTTTGTCAATACCCGACTGAAGGAAGGTTACAATTAAAAAAAGTAGAATTAAAACTTCTGTAGGATAATCAGATAAAAATTTCATGAGTAAGTTGTTTGAGTAATGACTGTAAAATTATTTAAAAACTTGGTCTTTGGGTTCCCAAAGTTCAATTTTATTCCCCTCATTATCCAAGATCCAAGCGAACTTTCCGTAGTCGTACTCTTCCATCTTCCCGATGATTTCAACTCCTTCCAACCTCAGCATCTCTAGCAATACTTCGAGATTTTCAACACGATAGTTGAACATAAAATCTTTTTTGGAAGGCTCAAAATAGCTCGTATCATCTTTGAATGGACTCCATTGTGTAGAGCAATCATCGCCATTTCCATTCTTCCACCAAAAGGTAGTACCCCAGTCATCGGTATTAAAACCGAGGTGTTTCCGATACCAATCTTTGGTTTTTTGAGGGTCTTTCGATTTGAAAAACAACCCTCCAATTCCAGTTACTCTTTTCATCGTTTTATATTGGTTTCATAAATGTTAATCCATTCATTTACAGTTAGTTTTGTAACAAGCTCACCAATTAAATCATAGGGAATTTGATCTAATTTTTTAAACCGAACACAGCTTTTACCCATATCAAGTTTGGTGCTGCAATGCTTTGGATATTCTTTTACAAACCAATCGTGAATTTCAGGCACGGCATAAATTCCACTGTGATATAAGTTGATGGAGTTTTTTTGAGAAGCAATATTCATAAAAGGCAAAGGATCAGTGGGCTTACAGTGATAGCCATCAGGATATGTTGCGTGTGGAACATAATACCCAATCATTTTGTAATTGATTCCTTCTTCAAATCCGTCAGGAATATTTTTTCTAATGACCGTAAGTAGTTTTTCTATAGGTGCTTTACGGTCTTCTGGAAGCAGCGATATGTATTCGTCTACTGTATTAGCGTCGTATTGCATTTTTTTATTTTTGATGGATTGATACCTTTTAAAGGTACTAAATTTAGTTGGATGTGAGGAGGTTAAAAGCTTTAGACCTTCGGTTTTTAGAGGAAGTTGGCCTTAATTTTATCTACGATGGTCTGTGCTAATTTTTCTTTACTTTCAACTGTCCAGCCAGCAACATGTGGAGTAAGAATCACATTGGATGCGTTGATTAAATATTCAAATTCAGGAGTAATTTGATCTTCCGTAAAGAGATTTTCAAACGATGATTTCTCGTATTCAAGAACATCTAGTCCTGCTCCTAGGATCTTTTTGTTTTTTAGCGCTTGCACCAAATCCTTGGTTACAACGGCAGAGCCTCGAGCTGTATTGATCAACCAAAATGGTTTCTGAAATTTCTCAATGAATTGCTGATTTATCATTTGTTTGGTAAACTCAGTTTGTGGGGTGTGCAAACTAAGCACATCGGCCTTACTTTGAAGTTCTTCTAGTGAAACTTGCCGGCAGTTTTTATCGCCTACGTTGTCTTTTATATCGTAACACAGCACTTCAACATCAAAGCCACGAAGTTTTTTCGCGAAGGATTTCCCCATGTTTCCGTAGCCGATAAGACCCACAGTTTTGCCATCTAGTTCTATTCCTCTGTTTTCTTCCCGCAACCAGAGTCCGTTTTTAACTTCAGCATTGGAGCTGTTTATTTTGTTGAAAAGATTGAGTAACAAGGCCAATGAATGTTCTCCAACCGCGTTTCTATTTCCCTCTGGAGCAGCAATCAAAACCACATCTTTGGAAGCGGCATAATCACAATCAATATTTTCGAGTCCGGCTCCTACCCTACCAATAAATTTTAGGTTTGTTGCTTTATCGAGAAATTGTTCATCAATTTTAAATCGACTACGGATGATTAGTCCGTCGTAGTGATGAATTTTTGATTCAATTTCTTCTTTTGAAGAATTATAATCTTCATCATTTTGGAAACCAATTTCATTCAATTGGTTGATTAGTAAAGAATGGTTTGTATCTAAATGTAGAACACGCATTTGTTGCAATCAACAAGACTAATATTGTTCATTTTCATTTGGAAAATCTGAACTTTTCACATCCTTAATGTAAGAGGTAAAAGCACCGGTCATTTCATTATAAAGATCTAGGTATCGTCTTAAGAATCGCGGATTGAACTCATGGGTCATACCTAGCATATCGTGCGTTACCAATACTTGGCCATCTACGCCGTTTCCAGCACCGATTCCGATCACAGGGATGGATATGGCATCGGCAACTTTTTTGGCCAATTTGGCGGGAACTTTTTCCAAAACAACGGCAAAACAACCCAATCTTTCAAGCATCATGGCGTCTTCCATTAATTTTTCAGCTTCCTCCTCCTCTTTTGCTCTTACGGTATAGGTTCCGAATTTATAAATAGATTGCGGGGTTAATCCGAGGTGACCCATTACTGGAATACCGGCATTTAAGATTCTTTTGATTGATTCTTTTACTTCCTTTCCTCCTTCAAGTTTGATGGAATGTGCACCACTTTCTTTCATAATTCTAATCGCAGAACGCAGCGCCTCTTTCGGATCCGACTGATAACTACCAAAAGGTAAATCTACCACCACCAAACAACGATCGATTCCTCGAACCACCGAACTCGCATGGTAAATCATTTGATCTAGCGTGATTGGTAAGGTCGTTTCGTGACCAGCCATTACATTTGAGGCTGAATCACCAACCAAAAGAACGTCGATTCCGGCATTGTCTAGAATTCTCGCCATGGTGAAATCATAGGCAGTGAGCATAGAAATTTTCTCGCCGTTCGCCTTCATTTCTACGAGTGACTTCACTGTAATCCTTTTGTATTGTTTTTTGGCAGTTGACATATCTGTATAATTAAGGAAGACAAATGTACTAAAAGTCTGATGATATTTATTTTATCAATCTCCTCTACTTCGGTACTGGCTGCTATTTATTTTTTATCTTTTCCTCCGAAATTCTAAAGACATCACAAATGAAGAACACATTCGTCATATTTCTATTTTTACTCGCAAATGTTTCAATATACGGTCAAGACATGGATGAAAACACACAAATAAAAAAGGTGATAGAAACTTTCTTTGAGGGTTTGCACAATGGAGATAGTACTAAAATTAGTGGTACGCTTCATAAAAGTTTAAAGATTCAAACCACAACAACAACCAAAGAAGGAAAGAAGGTGCTGAAAACAGAAAAAGTAAAAGCGTTTTTAACTTCTATTGCGAATAAGAATCCGGATCATGTGTATTTTGAAAAATTGCTATCCTACGATATTAAAATTGATGGTAATTTAGCTTCGGTTTGGACGCCCTACGAATTCTATTTTAATGGGAAATTTAGTCACTGCGGCGCCAATTCTTTTCAATTGTTTAATAACAACGGAAAGTGGGAAATTATTTATTTGGTAGATATGCGACGAAGAGGCGATTGTAAGGCTCTAAATGTCAAAAAATAATTTATCTTTAGCCCTAAGAGGTTATGGCACAGAACACTCCGCTTTTACAGACTGATCAATGGGTAGATAATTATGCAGATTATCTGTATAACTATGCTATTACACGGGTGAGCAATCATGAAGTTGCCAAAGACCTTGTTCAAGAAACATTTTTTGCTGGAATAAAATCTGCTGAGAATTTTAAAGGAAAATCGTCGGAAAGAACCTGGTTGATTTCTATTTTGAAAAGAAAAATTATTGATCATTATCGGAAGATTAATTCTAAAAAAGGCCAGGCAGAAGTTCGAATGAATTTTTACAGTGACGGTGATCAAGAAGGAACATGGATTGAAGAACGCATTCCACAACCTTGGTCAGAAAGCACAACACATGATATTGAGAACGATGAATTAAGAACTCAATTGGAAGAATGTATTGATGCCCTGCCCCAAAAATATGGAATTGTCTTTCGGATGAAGACCATTCAGGAGTTTGAAACTGAAGAAATTTGTAATGAATTAGATATTACCTCGTCTAACTTGTGGGTGATGATTCATAGAGCACGTACTCAACTGAGAAAATGTATGGAGGATAACTGGTTTAATAGTTAATAATGTTCGGAAAATTTAAACTTAACTGCGACGAAGCAACAACCATTTGTAATAAGAACCAATATGGTGAAGCAACAGTTTGGGAAAAGATGAGATTAATGGTCCACTTTATTCACTGTAAGGTATGCTCGTTGTACACGCGTCAGAACAACCTTCTTACTTCAATTTATAAAGGTTATTCTCATCAGTGTAAGAACATCAAGCACAGCTTAGACCAAACACAAAAGGAAGATTTGAAATCCAAACTTCGGAATTTTAAGGCTTAACACCAACTTTCTTATTTCTAGCAAACTATTCTAGATTTTTTACTTTTGCATCATGCATTTTTTACCTGAAGACATTGATGATTATGTGGTAAATCACAGTCAACAAGAACCGACACTTTTAAAGGAATTACAACGTGAAACTTGGCAAAAAGTATTGAATCCGCGAATGCTAAGTGGCGCTTTTCAAGGAAGATTACTATCCATCCTATCAAAAATTATCGCTCCTAGAACCATTTTGGAAATAGGCACCTATACAGGATATTCAACCATTTGTCTGGCGGAAGGTTTGCCTCAAGATGGAAAAATCATTACTATCGATAAGAACGAAGAGTTGCAGTTTATACAACAAAAGTATTTCAAGAAATCAGGACATCAAGATAAGATAGATGCACTTGTTGGAAACGCCTTAGAAATCATACCGACCTTATCAGAAAAGTTTGACATGGTTTTTATTGATGCGGATAAATCCAATTATATTAATTATTACAATTTGGTACTACCCCAAATGAAATCGGGAGGAATTATTCTTTCAGACAATGTACTTTGGAGCGGAAAAGTAGTGGAAGAACTTGATAAAAACGATCTCGATACCAAGGTATTATTGGAGTACAATAAAATGGTGAATGATGATGATCGAGTGGAAACAGTTTTGTTGCCCATTAGAGACGGACTAACCCTCACAAGGGTAAAATAACTAGCGCTTACGCTTGATAGGCCCAGTGAAATCGTCTAGACTGTCACTAACCTCGCCAATATCTTTTTTAATATCGTTTACAAAACCTGTATCGATGTCTTGTTTGATGGCGCTATCGTTAATCTCCTTCTTTATTTCATTGGTTGCATCTTTAATTTGACGCATTCCTTTACCAAGACCTCTGGCAATTTCAGGAATTTTATCGGCACCAAATAGCATTACTACAATAAGTAGAATTACAAATACTTCGGGAGCACCAATAAATAAGGGTTGAAAATTCATGTGGCAAAGATAGCCAAATCTAAAAACAAGAAGGACTTTTATATACGCAAAAAAAGTGGCGAAAACAAAAAAAACTAAGATTTTTTTGGTGAGAATAAATATTTTCGTATCTTTATCGTCCCTAATCGTAAATTTATTATCATGAAG
>CAYFJL010000053.1:0-16373 GCA_964343335.1 uncultured Polaribacter sp.
GCAATTAGAAAGGTTAACTTTTTAAATTTAAGCATTTTGCAAAATTAAAAATTATTTACAGATAATAAAACGAAAAGTAAACAATTCAATTGTACAGCACAACTAAGAAAAGGTTAAAATAATGAAGACCTGAAAAGCACTTCCAAAAACACCTTTTCTTCTAAAATAGTAAGTAAATTATCTAGCTTAATTCGCAGCTACAAAGCTCGCTATTCTCACCTGTAATTCTTCCGTTGCTTTCACTAATGGCAAGCGAACCTGATCATTACAAATTCCTTTGGCCTTCAATACAGCTTTGATTCCAGCTGGATTGTTCTCTGCAAAAATTAAATCCACCGCATCCATTAATTGGTAGTGATACTTGTAAGCTTCTTGATTTTCTCCCGCCAATCCTAAACGAATCATTTCAGAAAATTCCTTTGGATATGCCTGGCCAATTACCGAAATCACGCCCGATCCACCTGCCAAGGTAACTCCTAAGGCTAAATCGTCATCACCAGAAATGATGAGAAAATCTTCTGGTTTGTTTTTAATCAACTCGTAGTATTGTTGCTGAATATTCCCCGCTTCTTTTACGGCTACGATATTATCGAAATCATTGGCCAATCTCAAGGTTGTTGCTGGTTCCATATTCTTGGCAGTTCTTCCCGGAACATTGTACAAAATGATTGGTTTGTCTGTTGCTTCGGCAACCGCTTTGTAATGCTGATAAAACCCTTCTTGAGTTGGTTTGCTGTAATATGGAGCCACTGAAAGGATTCCGTCTATCTCAGAAAGATCTCTCGATTGAAGTTCGTTCACAACCGTTAGGGTATTGTTTCCTCCGACTCCCAACACTAGAGGAACTCGTTTATTATTAACAGCAACAATGGTTTCAATGATTTGGTTTTTCTCCTCCGGAGTGATGGTTGCACTTTCTCCTGTGGTTCCATTGATTACTAAATAATTGGTCCCATTCTCAATATTAAAGTCCACCAAAGCTCTTAAAGCGTCAAAATCAACGCTCATATCTTCATTAAACGGAGTGACCAAGGCTACTCCCATGCCAATAAACTGCTGCATAATAGTACATTTTAGAAGTGCAAAATTACAATATTTCTTACACAGAAGTATTCGAAAAATACTTTGTTAAAAAGAATAAACTAAATCGTATAGAAAGTTTAATTTTTCATTTTATTGATGATCAATAAATAGCGTTTGAGCTCTTTTAAGAACTCTTCAATGTTATTGGGATTGGATTTAATCTCAATATCATAAAGCATTTGATTCACCTTTGCAATTCCGACTTTGAAGGAGGCTTTTGATTGCAAAACAGCATTCTCCAAATAAATATTATTCTTGTCAAAATAGCCGATCAATAGATCGAAGGGCTGATCAATAAAGCTTTGAAAATTATGCTGAACTATTTTTCCTTTCCAGTTGTAATCCTTCTCTGAGAAATGCTTGAAAGAAATGGTGTTGGACTTTTTATAAGGTCGGTAGCAATAGATTTTTGCATTGCGAAGTTTCAAGAATTTTTCAACCTCTTCCTTTAATTCGATCGTGTTGAAAAAGAGTTCGGTTGTTAAGATACCAACAGTCGCGATTTCCTTGTGTGAAACAACTCTGTTCTGATCAGCTTCGATGAGCTGTCTACGAAATTGCTTTCGAAAATAATTTTTTCTGTAGTTAAAAATTGAAATCACGATATTCTCAAAAAAAGGCCTATAAAAATACTATTAATTTATAATTAGTTCTAAAAAAATAAATTGATTTAACTGTTTGCCAAAATTTTGAAAATTATCATCCGCAATAAGTAAGAGCGATTTATTTCCGTTTTTGAGATTTGGACCGAAACTAATTCCCTCAATATTGTCGATAATACCATCGGTTAATTGAGACTTCACCTCATTGAAGTTCATCAACAATTTCTTCTCCATGGGTTGGAATGATTTTCCTTGCAATGAATTCATGTGTTTGGTATCAGAAGTAACATCAGAAATACTTGCTTCAAATATTTTTACCACATTACCATAACTACCATAACCACTCACATAAGCTCTTTCAATCACCAAGAATTTATTCTCGTCATATTCCAAGATGGCCGTAACCCCATTTACTTTGGTTTTACCTTTCGGGGCTAAGTCGATTTTTCCTAAAGGATACACAAATTGTTTGGTCACTTTATTGGATGCATATTCAAAATAGCTAAACCGGATGGGTGAATTGGTTTCCGAAAAGTTGGCAAGTTCACCATCTTGTTTCAAAGGAGCTTCTGTAGTGAACCAAAATCCCTTTCCATTAAAACTCCTTGAGGAAGCTTCAAAAGATTTATTATGATGATGGTTTTCCAAATCTCCCAAATAAGCCGGAATCTCATAAGTCACCGGGTCTTTTCCAGAAAGGTTTAGAGAAAAAATCAAAGGTTTCACTTTGTAATTGATACTACCTTCACTGGTGATATGCATTCGACCACTTTCTTGATCGATGAAAATGGATTCCACATCTAGATAAGTCTTGTTAAAGAAAGTCGTGGTTGAATCTTTCAATTCAATCGTTTTAAAAAAATCCAAGGAATCAACTTTCTCTTCATTTAACTTCATAGTCGCCAGTACTACCCTCGGTTTTCTTCCGTCATCGACAACGAAATAAAGCGTATCATTTACGTAATCAACTCCTGATAAGCCTCCTACTTTAAACCCATTAAGCATCAAAGAATCCTGAATGATGTATTCATCTAAAAAATTTAACGAAACGGATTTTTTACTCGAGCAAGAATTTAAAACGAGACATCCCAAAAGGGTTAGAATGATGTTTTTCATAATATCAATAAAGAAGAATTTTGGTTTTTAGTCTAATCTCAAGACCAAGACAAAGTTGGTTATTTTTTTTCGATAAATAGAAGTGAATTCAAATTGCTTGAGAAAGAACTACAAACTATTCCTTCTCGAAAGACTTGGCTATAAAAGCCTTGGTCAATAAAAACTGAGCCATGATATAGGTGATCATGATGACCAAAGAATAATATTCACGAGGCTCGTAAAATTTATTGAGCGCAATAAGACTATCTGAAAGAATGAAGAGACAGGCTCCCAACAAAAGCCAGAGATTTTCGGTTGATGTATGACTTCTGTAAACCGCTAGGGTCAATGCACCAAAAGTCGAAATCACCAATCCATATACAATCACAGGAATAAGCAGATCATTTAGTCCTGCATACAGCAGTCCAATCAAACCAAAAAACACAAAAACAAATGGAATGGATGCCAAAACAATTTCTAATGGTTTCAACTTCGACAACATTGTTGAAGTCAATTTGATATAACAAAGGTGGGCAATCAGAAAAGACCCCAGGCCGAAAACGAAATAATTGGTTTTATCCAATAACAAAACATCTCCTCCTAAAGAAAAGAGCAAAGCTCCAATTACCCAGGGATTGATTTTTTCAACAGTAACCACATAATAAAAACCTAAGGTCACCATGAGTATAGGTTTCGTATAGGTTGCGAGGGTTTCGTTGAATAAAAGACCAGCTACATGCAGCGCACTTGCCAAGAAAAAGGCAGTGAGCGCTACATATGAACTTGTCTTCGTTTTCATTTCAATTTATAGTTTTCTTCGGTTGTCTTCCGATTGTGTATCAATAAGTTTGTTGTACGGATCAATGCCAACCTCGGTTGGTTTTTTATCGACAATGATGGAAACCTTATTATTAATCTGGGTGATCTTGTGCTTCTTCAAGTACAATTCTCGCTCTTTCTTTTCTCCATCAACTTCTTCTTCGTAGAATACCCCAACATCAATATAATCGCTCAATGGAACGGACAAAATTGGTTTTCTCATCTTTTCAGTTTTGTAAGATAAGGTATCCCCTACCTTTTCGCCATAGTAGCGTTTTCCTTTTTCATCGTTGCGATACTTTGAAACTTCGAATTCGATATCGACTTGAAATTGACCATTATCCAGTTCCGTGACTTTGGTATCCGTAACTCGGTTGCGATACAAAGTAATGGTTTCATACATGTCTTTGATCACATACTGAAGCGAATCTGGCGTTACTTCACGGATGTAATCTACCATTTCAATCGATGTGGTGTAAGGTGGTTCTTGAAACTTCACCTTTTCTACATAGCGTTCTAAGGCACCGTTTAATTTCTCTTCTCCAATGTAATCACTCATGGCGTAGAATACCATTGAGCCTTTTTGATATCTAATATATCCTTGACCATCGTTATACATCAAAGGTTTTTCACGTTTGGTTTCGAACGTTCTTTGTTGTAAGTATTGATCCAATGAACGCTTTAAGAATTTGCGCATTTTATCTTTCCCATGCTCATGCTCCAACACTTTCAGGGAAACGTATTCCGATAAACTTTCCGATAACATGGTGGCTCCCAAAACATCAGCGCCAATCACTTGATGCGCCCACCATTGGTGCGCAACTTCATGAACGGTTACGGCAAATGGGTAATCTACTCCGCCTTCATCGGTTTCATCAACATCTGCAATAAATCCGATTCCCTCTGAAAACGGGATGGTGTTCGGGAAGGATTGCGCAAAGGTTCCTCCTGTTCTTGGGAATTCGATGATTCGAGCTTGACGATGCTGATACGGACTGAAATTCTTTGAACCGTACTCTAAAGAAGCTTTCATCCCCTTCATCATACGCTCTAGATTGAATTCATGCCCTTTGTGGTAATAAATTTCCAAATCCACATCATTCCACTTATCACGCATAACCTCGTAGCGTGCTGAATTGAAGGCGAAAAAGTTCAAAATCTTACTATCCATCTTGTAATGGAAATACCTACGATCACCTTCTGTCCATTCTTTTTGCAAATATCCTGGAGCAATAGCGATTTGATCTAAAGACGTTGAAACGGTTGCTTCAAAATCAATCCAGTCCGAATCTTTTGAGATATAAGTATCACCCAAAGCAGTTGAATCCGATGGATGTGGCCTCAGTTCGTTCTTCGGTAAATCGTATTTTTTACGCGTTTGATCATCGGTTAATTCTCCTGCGGATGAATAACCCAAAGAAGGGAACATGGCGAAATTATTGATAAATGTTCCGTTTTCTCGAACTGGCGATTTGCGGCTAAAAATGGTATTCTTGTTACTTTTTACCGTCACATCTAACTGGAGCGTATCACCAGGCATGATCTTATTCTCGAATACATAAATATCAAAATTATGCACCGTATCCTCTAAGACGAGCTTGTTTGGTTTGTTAAATGTGAAGGTGCTTTTTAAAGAATTATGGTTTAAGAAAACACTATCAATTTCTTGATTGGTCTTGTTCACCATGGTCATTTTAGCCGATGCGTTATAAATCAACTCTTCCGGGAAAATATTCATATTGGCATTGACCGCCACAACACGAGGTTGCTTGTAACCTTCGTACTTTTTATACTTTTTCTCCCATTCTACGCGTCGCAATTCAGCCTCTTTTGCCGAAGTACGATTCGATTTAATTTTGGTCTCATTATAAATCGTAGCTCCCAATGCCACGAAGGCAATGAAGAAAACAATAAAAGAAGTTAAGTATCCACCTCTAAATCTCGATTTAGCAATCTGAATTCTTTCTGCAAAGGAGAACGGAATTCCTCGTACCCAGAACAAGGCTGACACAATCATTAACAATGCTCCACACAAGAACCAGTAAAACTTGTAGGACAAATAAGGCGTTAATGAAAAACCATATCCGTTCATGTCTGAATAACTAAAGCCAGGTCCTTCGTTGTATTTGAAAATCGACTGTTCGATTCCGATGAAATCTAGGAATGGCATTCCGATGGATATCACCAACAATACAAACAAACCTAAATACGGATTCTTAAACAGGGTCTGAATAAACAATGCCAAGAATGCCCACATGAGGTAATTGATAAAGTCCAAGAAGTACAATTGATATAAGTACTGACCGATTTCAAAGTTGTAGAAACCTTTGTACATCTGAAACGAAACTCCCGCTACTACGATGACCAAAAGCAGCACCAATTGCATCTTTAACAAAGCTGTTAATTTGGAAAACAACAATACCCAATTCGGAACTGGTGTCACATCGATCAAATGATTTGATCTCGTGATGTTCGCTCTGTGTACCAGCATTCCTGCATACAAAAACGTACATACGTTAATAGATAACTTGAAGATACTTCCTCCTTGTAACATCTGCCAAGTCATCGGTAAAGTTTCTGTACCGAACAAACTACCAAGGGTAATCAATCCGATGATCACGAAAATGATTCCCACCAAAACTATTGAAATGAAAGGCCAACTTTTCATGATGTATTTAAAATCAAGGACAGATAATCTCCAAAAGGTTTGAAGGTGATGTTTTAAGTCCGATTTGTATGAAACTTCAGGTAAGTTGATTCTAGTAATCCCTCCAAAATTTCTTTTCGTCGCTCTTTCTGGCTTGGATTTTTTGAAGGAGAAGGTTAATGCATTTTGACTAAACTGGAAGTATCTGTAAACCATTCCGAAGATGAAAAAGGCTACTCCCGTCCAAATCAAACGATTGTAAATGATGTATTCGCCAATAGGAATTTGCAATTCATTCTGCTCCGCTGGTGTCCAATACTTCGTGTAATAGGTTGCAGACGAAGCTCCAAATGGATCTAATAAGGCAGCGATACTTCTGTATTCAGGTTCTGAAAGCAATCCTTCCAATAATCCTTGTCCAAATATTAATATGATGACTGCGATGAATCCAGCTGAAATATTTCTTGTAAAAGTCACAATGGCAAATACAATCGCACCTGCAAATAGAATATTCGGAATGATAAATATGGCGTAAGTTCTTAGATAAGATTCTAAGATTAACGGTCCTACAATTTCTGAATTCGTCCCTGGGAATCGGAAACCAATGATCATAGCAATACTAATGGCAAAGACAATCATCGTGACAACTACGAGTCCGCTAAAAAACTTTGCAAACAGATATTCTGCTTTGGTAAAAGGATAGGAATACAGAATGGTATGCATTTCACTCTTGTAATCTCGATAGACCGAAACACCTATGATGGATGGAAACAAGAAGAAAATAAAAATGGTGAGTCCGTTGAACAATCCGGTTACCCCAAATGGCGAATTCACAATTCTTGAAGATCCAGTGGTAACAGTTAAAAAGTCAAAAATACCTGCAGATGAGGCCGATAAAAACAAGGCCAACAAAAAGAAAATAGCAAGGTATATGTAAAAAGCAGGTCGGTTAAACCAATACTTTAACTCGTGTTTAAAGATTGTAGTAAACATAGTTTGGTAAAAGGTTTAATTATTCTGCTACTGCAGGTTCATCTGATTTCAATGCAATAAAGTAAACGTCGTCTAACTGAGGCGTAGCAGGCACAAATTCGCGAGAAGGTTTCTCTTCTGAATATACACGAATATTTAAGGTATTATCTTGATTGTAGCTAGATGATAAGATGTTGTACATCGCTTCTTGACCTTCCAATTCATCTCTCTCGATCACTTTGGTCCAAATCTTTCCTTCTATTTCTTTGGTGGCTTCTTGTGGCGTGCTGTGTTTTAAAATTCGACCACCGTTAAGAATGGCCAATTCATTACACAATTCTTTTACGTCTTCTACAATATGGGTTGAAAAAATAACCGTACAGTTGGTTCCTACTTCACGCAATACATTTAAGAAACGATTTCTTTCCGCTGGATCCAATCCGGCCGTGGGTTCATCCACAATGATTAATTTCGGATTGTTTAACAACAATTGAGCAATCCCAAATCGTTGCTTCATACCTCCTGAGTAACCGGCTACGTATTTCTTTCTTACTTCATAAAGGTTGGTAATTTCCAACACTTCCTTCACCAATTTCTGACGGTCTTCTTTGGATGACACACCCTTTAAGGTTGCGAAATAATCCAAGAGGGCTTCAGCCGACATTTTCGGATATACACCAAAAGACTGTGGCAAGTACCCTAGTAATTTTCTGAGGGCCATTTTGTCTGCTAAAACATCAATCTCCCCAAATGATATACTTCCAGAATCAGGTTCTTGTAGCGTCGCTATGGTACGCATCAAAGAAGATTTTCCTGCACCATTCGGACCCAGAAGGCCGAACATTCCGGTTCCAATTTCAATACTTAAATCATCAATGGCTTTAACCCCATTTTTGTAAGTCTTTGTTAAATTATTGATTACTAATTTCATTTACTTGGTTTTTATATCATCATTCGTGTAAATATAGGGAGAATTGTTACACTTATTTTTAGATTTTTTTGGATTAGATTGTTGAAAAAACATCTTATTTTTACTCAAATTTCAAAGAAGCAATGGATTCAATTTTAAACAACAAATCACTCGATTTTTTAGAAAAATACTTAAACAACGCAGCACCAACGGGTTACGAATGGGACGGACAAAAACTTTGGATGGAGTACCTAAAGCCTTATGTTGATGAGTTTATCACCGACACCTACGGAACGGCTGTAGGGGTTATCAACCCAGATGCGAAATACAAAGTAGTTATTGAAGGCCATGCGGATGAAATTTCTTGGTATGTGAATTATATTTCCGATAACGGATTGATTTATGTGATTCGAAATGGTGGTTCGGATCATCAGATTGCACCAAGTAAAGTGGTAAATATCCACACCAAGAAAGGCATTGTAAAAGGCGTTTTCGGATGGCCAGCAATTCATACGCGAAACAGAGCGAAAGAGGAACCACCAAAACCTGAAAATATTTTCATCGACTGTGGTTGCGCCACCAAAGAGGAAGTAGAAGCCCTTGGTGTTCACGTAGGTTGCGTAATTACCTATCCGGATGAATTCCATGTCTTAAACAACAACAAATTTGTTTGTAGAGCCCTAGACAATCGAATGGGCGGATTTATGATTGCGGAAGTTGCGAGACTCTTGCATGAAAACGGCAAAAAACTACCCTTCGGATTGTATGTAACCAACTCGGTACAAGAAGAAATTGGATTGCGTGGTGCCGAAATGATTACCCAAACTATCAAACCGAATGTTGCCATTGTGACCGATGTAACCCACGATACGACCACCCCGATGATCGACAAAAAGAAAGAAGGTCATTTGGAACTGGGTAAAGGTCCGGTTGTTGCCTATGCCCCAGCCGTACAACAAAAGCTACGTGATTTAATCATTGACACTGCCGAAGAAAAGGAGATTCCTTTCCAAAGATCGGCCTTATCTAGAGCAACCGGAACAGATACTGATGCTTTTGCTTACAGCAATGGAGGAGTTGCCTCTGCATTGATTTCTCTACCATTGCGCTACATGCACACTACCGTAGAAATGGTCCACAGAGAAGATGTAGAGAATGTGATCAAAATGATTTATGAAACCCTTTTAAAAATAGAAAACGGAGCCTCTTTTTCATATTTTGAGTAAGAATGAAACTGGGACTTCAGCGAGCTATCTTTAAAATTCCTGAAGATGTAGTATACCTGAATACCGCGTCTTTTTCACCATCATTTAATGCTATTGAAGAAGCTGGCATTCAGGCGGTATTGGATAAAAATCGACCTGATTTAATTACCGTTGACAGCTTTTTTCAACCTATTACCGAATTACGAACCTTATTCGCTCAATTGATTGAGGCAGATGATATCGATCGAGTGGTAAACATTCCTTCAGTCTCCTATGGCTTGGCGAATGTGGCGAACAATGTAACGCTGAAACCTACAGATGAAATACTGATTATCGACGAGCAATTTCCAAGTAATTATTACATATGGAAAAAGCTGACAGATCAATATGGTGCAAGACTAAGAATTATAAAACCTCCCCAGTCAACTACTGATAAAGGAGTAAAATGGAATCAATCAATACTGGAATCCATCAACGAGAATACCGCTTTGATTGCCATGGGTCACGTGCATTGGTCCAACGGAATCTTGTTCGACTTAAAGGAAATCCGAAAGAAAACGAGGAAATTCAATGCCTTATTGATCATTGATGGTAGTCAATCTATCGGAGCTCTACCCTTCTCGGTTAAAGAATTAGAACCAGATGCGGTCGTTGCCGCTGGATACAAATGGCTATTTGGTCCGTATGGAAGTGCTATTGCCTATTATGGATCTTATTTCGATGATGGTAACCCCATCGAAGAGAATTGGATCAATCGAGTAAACAGCGAACGATTCTCTGAGTTAACTTCTTATCAATCGGAATACAAGCCAAAAGCACAGCGCTATTCTGTCGGAGAAAGTAGTAGCTTGATTTACAACCAAATGCGAGTAGCCGCCCTAAAGCAAGTTATTGAATGGCAACCCGATAGAATTCAAGAATACTGCAAAGAATTGACAAGGAATTTTGTGCAGAATATGCGAAAATTAGGCTGTTATATTGAACAAGATGATAGCAGATCTCACCATATGTTCGGAGTTGGGTTCCCTGAAAATTTTGATCTGGAAAAACTGAAAAATGAGCTTGCGACAAAAAATGTTCATGTATCCTTCCGGGGAGCGTTCATGCGTGTTTCTTGTCATCTTTTCAACACGAAAGAAGATTTTGAAGTATTACTAGAATGTGTTAAATATGCAATGAAGTAATGGACGAATTAATTGACATATTAACACCTACTGGCGAACCTACTGGAAAAAGCGCCATGAAATCGGAAGCTCATAAAAATGGCTGGTTTCACGGAACCGTTCACGTTTGGGTATTTACCGCCAATCATAAAATTGTACTGCAAAAAAGAGCGATGACTAAGAAGGTGCTGCCAGGTCTCTGGGACATTTCTGCAGCTGGTCATATCGGTGCAGGTGAATCGGTGATTACAGCTGCCAAAAGAGAGGTTTCTGAAGAATTAGGACTTCAGCTGGAGGATAAAGAGCTCATGAAAATAGGCACTCGTGTACATCAAATTTCGCATCCAAACGGAATTCAGGATAATGAAATTCACCATGTTTTTCTGGCGGAATTAAAAAAAGACTTTGAAAGCCTACAAGCTCAAAAAGCAGAAATTGATGCCATTCAATTATTTGACCTCGAAGTATTGAGAACCACCAAAAATCTTGAAAACATCTTGCTTCCAAGGTTCCACGATTATTACAATTCAATTTATAACAGAATCGTTCAGTACTTATCTCATTAACTTATTTCTTCGGATTCTGATAGAAAGAATCTGCCAATTGCGCTCCGCTTACCAATGGGTTGGTAAATACAACTGGAGACCTTCTTGGTTCGGTCGGGTTCCCGCTTTCATCTGTTTTATACCAAATAATCTGTTCAGGTAACAATAGACCTCCACTTGAAACCCACTGGTCATATTTAATCATACTATACTTCTCACTCGGCTTTTGAGAATTAAAAGTAACCGTGTAAGCCAGCCATTCCATTTGATGTGTCTCTCCATCGAAATATAAGATATAATTATCATCAGGAGATTCACCAACATTGGCCTTATACGAAACTTTTATTCCTTGATATTGTTTGTCCTGATAGGTAATGGATGAGGCACTTTCCAGAATAATTCCGTCATCAGCAAGAACAAAAGGCATGGCATAAAAGTAGAAATACAAATTGTAGTAAAACACTTTATTGCCCTTGAAGAAAATTGAATCTTGATCTAACCAAACTTCTTTTCCATCATATCCTAAGGAATACTTCGGATGATTAATTACTCCTCTCCTTGTTTGAAGGTCTGTGGTATGTACTTCTCTACCTTTTTGAAAGGCCAAGGTTTTGGTGTTTTTCCATATTTCAAGACCACCATGTTTTTCGATTACTTTCAATAATTGATCTTTTGGTTCGACTTCCTTCGTGGTACAACTTTGAACAATTACAAAAATGAAAAGGGAAACTATAACTAATGGTTTTGGAATCGATTGGTAATGCATTGATTAATCTATTTTAATTTTCTAACTTTATTGTAGCAATATAATGAGGTTCCTTACATATTTACTAAAAAATATCAGTTGAATACAATTCCTTTACGAATAGCAGACCACATCAAAAGCATTCCTCCTTTTTCATATTTGGAAACAGAAACACTGTATCAAATTGCCTCAGAAGTGGTGGTTCAATACTTTGAAAAAGACGATTCAATTTTTACTAAAGGTGAAGAAATTGCAAATTACTTCTATTTGGTACAAGAAGGTGCCGTCGGATTGTTTTCCAACGAATTGATCTTAGTGGAAGAATGTGATGAAGGCGATATATTCGGACTAAGAGCCTTGATTCGGAATGATTTCTACAAGCTCTCGGCCAATGCCATCGAGGAAACTATTTTATATGCGATTCCGTCGCAAGCTTATGACGCTTATCTGAAAAAGAATACCCAAGCCTCTGATTTCATCATCAATAGTTTTGCTAACAAACTAACTGGAAAAGAAGGGTATAGTGAACTAACCAAGTCCTCAGAAATACTTTTAGAGGATAGCATCCGAGCTAATTTTTCAAAAAATCCAATTACCTGCTCCGACGAAACCACCATCGAGAATGCCGCACAAATCATGACGGTCAAACGAGTAGGTTCGTTGATTGTAGAGCACGATAAAAAACCGCTCGGAATCCTTACGGATAAAGACTTGCGAATCAAGGTCGCCACGGGTAAATTTTCCATCAAGGAGAACGTAATTCACATCATGTCTTCTCCTGTAATTTGCGCTTCTCCAGATATATCCATTGCCGAGGCACAAATCGTAATGATGAAACATAAGATTACACATTTGTGTATCACAGCGGATGGCACCATGGATTCGGAGGTGATTGGGGTGATGTCTGAGCATGATATTGTTTTAATTCGAGAGAACAATCCGTCCGTATTGATCAAACAAATAAAAAGATCCTATAGTGCTGCCGATTTAAAATCGGTGAAGGAGAAATCCAATCAACTATTACAGCAATACATACAGCAATCAGCAGCCATTGACTTCGTTGCCAAAATAATTTCTGAAATTAACAGTGCATTGACTTCAAGAGCCATTGAATTAGCCATAGAAACCATAGGTTCCAAACCTCCTGTTCCATTTACGTGGCTTAGTTTGGGTAGTCAAGGTCGGAAAGAACAAATGTTAACCACAGATCAAGACAATGCCATCCTTTATGAAGGGAAAGCTAGCTCTGAAAACAAGGCCTATTTTTTAAAACTCGGAAAATTGGTTACCGAAACCTTACATGAAATCGGCTTTGACTATTGTCCGGCTAAAATGATGGCATCCAACGAAAAATGGTGTTTATCCATGGAAGAATGGAAGAGTCAATTCAAAAAATGGATTGAGCAACCCACGGAAGAAAACATTATGTTTTGTACCATCTTTTTCGATTTTACTTCATTTTATGGAAATGATGAGCTCGTTGATGAATTGAATGATTTCATTACCGATTTGATGAAGAAGAACAAAATTTTCTTAAAACTGCTGGGAAAAAATGCACTGCAAAATCCGGCGCCTCTTGGCTTTTTCAGACAATTTCTCGTGGAAGATTCTGGAGAACATAAAAATCAGTTTGACATCAAATCACGAGCCATGATGCCACTTGTAGATGCCGCTCGACTTTTGACCCTAGAAACAGGGCAAATTCAGAGAAACACCATCGAACGATTTGCTTCATTGATTGAAAAAGAGGATTACAATAAAGAGGTATATGAGAACTGTATTGAGGCCTACAAAACACTGCTTGAATTTCGAACCAACCATGGATTACATAATAACAACTCAGGTCGATTCATTGTTTTAGACGATTTAACAAAGCTTGAAAAACTTGCTTTAAAGGGTTGTTTTAAAGCGGTTAAAGAAATTCAGAATTTAATAATGGTCCGATTCCAATTGGCGCAACTCCTTTAATATGTTTTGGAATCGCAATAAAAATCATCCCGAATTCTGGAATCGTTATGTCGAATCCTTTTCGACTGAAAGAACAGACTTTGAAGAGCTTCGATTTGTTGTTTTTGATACCGAAACATCTGGATTAAATCCGAAAGAAGACGGACTCTTATCCATAGGCGCCATTGGTGTTACCAATAAAATGATTCGCATTCAAGATCATTATGAGGCTTATATCCATCCAAAAAAATTTAAAAAGGAAAGCGTTGAAATCCACGGCATCCGAAAATCTGGCAGAAACAAAATTGATGAAGAAGAGAGCATTGAACGGTTCTTGAGGTACATCAAAAATTCAGTTTTGGTAGCCCATCATGCCGCATTCGATGTGGCTATGATGAACGAAGCCTTAAAAAGGATGGGACTTCCCAAACTAAAAAATCAGGTGATTGATACGGGTAACCTATTTTTAAAATCAGATTTTAAAGAACCTAATAAAGATCATTACACCCTAGATCACTTGGCAAAAACCTTTCGAATCGCTCTTCAGGATCGACACAATGCCGCTGGAGATGCTTACATCACTGCTCAAATTTTCGTAAAACTACTATTGCATTTAGAGAAAAAAAATACGCTCAGCTTGTCTTATTTAAAAAGACCAGCCAAGCGCATTGGATTGTTATAACTAATTTAATTACAATACATTATCCATAATATCCTGAACTACCTCTGGATTTAATAGTGTACTTGTATCTCCTAAATTCGAAGTATCTCTACTCGCAATTTTTCGTAAAATTCTACGCATGATTTTTCCAGATCTTGTTTTTGGTAATCCGCTTGTAAATTGAATCTTATCCAATTTCGCAATCGGCCCAATCTGTTCGGTAATCATCTGATTGATTTCTTTTCTCAAGTTATCTTGATCTCTAGATTCACCCGTATCTTTCAAGGTTACATATCCATACAATGCATTTCCTTTGATGTCATGCGGGAATCCAACAATCGCAGATTCTGCAACCGCTGGGTGTTCATTGATGGCATCTTCAATCGGAGCAGTACCAAGATTATGTCCAGAAACGATGATTACATCATCTACCCTACCTGTAATTCGGTAATATCCAACCTCATCTCGCAGGGCACCATCACCAGTGAAATATTTGTTTTCAAATGCAGAGAAATAAGTTTCTTTATAACGTTGGTGATTGCCCCAAATCGTTCTCGCCATTGAGGGCCATGGAAACTTAATACACAACCTTCCATCCACTTGATTCCCTTTGATTTCGTTCCCATTTTCATCCATCAAGGCAGGTTGAATTCCCAAAAACGGTAAGGTTGCATAAGTCGGCTTGGTTGGCGTTGAAAACGGAATTGGCGTAATCATTATTCCGCCTGTCTCGGTTTGCCACCAAGTATCTACAATTGGGGCTTTTTTCTTTCCAACATTGTCATCATACCAGTGCCAAGCCTCTTCGTTAATAGGCTCACCTACCGTACCGAGCACTTTGATACTTGATAAATCATATTTCTCTAGGTGCTCTACGCCTTCTTTTGCCAAAGCTCTAATCGCGGTTGGAGCCGTATAAAACTGATTTACTTTGTGTTTTTCAACTACTTCCCAGAAACGTCCGAAATCAGGGTAACTTGGTACTCCTTCAAACATTAAGGTTGTTGCTCCGTTGGCAAGCGGACCATACACAATGTAACTATGTCCTGTAATCCATCCGATATCGGCGGTACACCAATACACGTCATCTTCCTTGTATTGGAAAACATTTTTAAAGGTAAAGGCAGTATAGACCATATATCCACCTGTAGTGTGTACCATTCCTTTTGGTTTCCCCGTAGATCCTGAGGTATACAAAATAAACAAGGGGTCTTCCGAATCCATGATTTCAGGTTCACAGTCTTTAGAAGCTGTGTCCAATAAGGGTTGTAACCAGAAGTCACGACCTTCCTTCATAGAAATATCACTGTTAATTCTTTTGGCCACCAAACAGGATTCAATAGTCGGGCAAGAGTCCAAAGCATCATCAACGATTCCTTTTAAATCAATGGTCTTAGCACCGCGATACGAACCGTCTGAAGTGATCACCATTTTACAATCACTATCCTGAATTCTCGTCGCCAAAGCCTGAGAAGAGAATCCAGCGAAAACCACAGAATGAATCGCTCCGATTCGAGCACAAGCCAACAATGAAATGGCGAGTTCTGGAATCATAGGCAAGTAAATACAAACTCGATCTCCTTTCTTTATTCCCTTGGATTTAAGCACATTCGCAAACTGATTCACACGCTCACTCAACTGATTGTAAGTAATATATTCAGTTGGCTCATCTGGATTGTTAGGTTCAAAAATGATGGCATTTTTATTCCCATTGGTGTACAAATGCCTATCGATACAGTTTTCGGTGATGTTCAATTGAGCACCCTCAAACCACTTTACTTCAGGTTTGGTAAAGTCCCAACTCAATACATTGTCCCATTTTTTGCGCCATAGAAAATGTTCTTCGGCGATTTCCTCCCAGAATAACTCTGGATTTCTAACTGATTTACGATACTCGTGAAAATATTCTGGAAAGTTTTTAATGTGATAATTACTCATGATACTAGTTGTTTAAATTGACCTACATTATTTTGTTTATA
>CAYFJL010000054.1:0-16293 GCA_964343335.1 uncultured Polaribacter sp.
CTGGAGTTCACCGTTTGTACGAGCGTATGAAAAACGGAACTTTACCAATGCCTGCGATCAATGTAAATGATTCAGTAACCAAATCGAAATTTGATAACAAATACGGATGTAAAGAATCTGCTGTAGATGCCATTCGTAGAGCTACGGATGTGATGTTAGCTGGAAAAAGAGTCGTTGTTTGTGGATACGGTGATGTTGGTAAAGGAACCGCTGCTTCTTTCAAAGGAGCGGGATCTATCGTAACCGTAACTGAAATTGACCCAATTTGTGCCTTGCAAGCTGCCATGGACGGATTCGAAGTGAAGCGTTTAGAAACGGTTGTTGGAAATGCTGATGTGGTTATCACTACAACAGGAAATAAAGATATCGTAAGAGCTGAACATTTTGAAGCGATGAAAGACAAGACCATCGTTTGTAACATCGGTCACTTCGATAATGAAATCGACGTAGCTTGGTTGAATAACAATAGCGAAAAAATTGAAATCAAACCTCAGGTTGACAAATACAATATCAATGGGAACGATATTATCTTATTGGCTGAAGGTCGTTTGGTAAACTTAGGATGTGCAACGGGTCACCCAAGTTTCGTAATGTCAAATTCATTTACAAACCAAACCTTAGCCCAAATCGAATTGTGGAACAACGTTGATAGCTACGAAAACAAAGTGTACACTTTGCCAAAGCATTTAGATGAAAAAGTAGCGAAGTTGCACTTAGAGAAAATTGGTGTTGAGTTAACGGAACTACGCACAGATCAAGCTGATTATATCGGTGTAACTGTGGAAGGGCCATTCAAACCAGAACACTATAGATACTAATATTCTTGATTTCGGATTTTCGAATTACGAATTAAGATTTTTTAGATAAGATGAAAAGAGACCTCTCATGTTTGAGAGGTTTTTTTATTTTTAGACTTTAAATCAATATATGCCTACTTCTAAAAAGGTCGGATTACTCTTAGGGCCGTTATTATTTTTAATCGTTTTATTGTTGCCATTTCAAATGGTTTCCGATTTGGGTGATAAGGTCATCGGAGTTGCTATTTGGATGGTTGTTTGGTGGATAACCGAAGCAGTCCACATTGCAGTTACGGCCTTACTTCCACTTATTTTATTTCCGTTATTGGGAATCATGCAGCCGGCAGATGTAGGAGCTAATTATGGGAGTCCCATCATCTTTCTTTTCTTTGGCGGATTTGTTTTGGCATTGGCATTGGAGAAAGTAAACCTACATCGAAGAATTGCTTTGACCATTATTAAATTTACCGGAACAACACCGAATCGAGTGGTCCTCGGATTTATGATTGCTACAGCTTTTATGAGTATGTGGATTAGCAATACGGCAAGTACGGTGGTGATGTTGCCCATTGCCATATCGGTGATTAAACTATTAATTGACGATGAAGATGGCTTCACCCAAGGCGATCGAAATTTTGCTTTGAGTATCATGTTGGGAATTGCCTTTTCTGCCAATGCAGGTGGTATCGCAACGGTGATTGGAACACCTCCGAATTCGGTGTTGATTGGTTTGTTAGAAAATGAGTACAATACGGAGATTTCCTTTGTCAAATGGATGAGTATGGGTCTGCCTTTTAGCATTATGCTGGTTGGTTTTTGTTATGTGGTTTTGGTGAAATGGATGTTCCCATGCAATCACATCCAGTTTACTTCATCTGCAAACCTTATTCAGGCGGAACTTAAAAAATTAGGAAAGCTCTCTAAGGAAGAAAAACGAGTATTGAGCATATTTGCAATCACCGTTTCTCTGTGGATTACCAGAACCCTCATCAATAATATCTTCCCGGGTCTCAAACTAACGGATACCATCATCAGTGTTTTTGGTGCCGTTTGTCTATTTGCTATTCCTTTGCATGTGAAAAAGGGTAGCTTTATTTTGGAGTGGGGTGATACCTCAAAATTAGCATGGGGAATCTTATTGCTTTTTGGTGGAGGTTTGGCTTTGGCCAAAGGCATGGCTTCAAGCGGATTGGTGGATGCGATTACACAGGTGATCAAAGATGGAAATTTTCCAGTATTTCTTACCGTTTCTTTGCTAATCGTTTTGATGCTCTTTATGACGGAGTTGATGAGCAACGTGGCCTTGGTAGCCGTTTTGGCACCTGTGGTAGCCGGAATCGCTATTGGGTTGGGGATACCGATGCTCTATTTGTTAATTCCAGTAACCATGGCTAGTAGTTGTGCTTTTATGTTGCCCATGGCAACGCCACCCAATGCCATTGTATTTGCCAGTGGATATGTCAAAGTAAATCAAATGGCAAGAGCGGGAATTATACTCAATTGTATTGCCGTTGTCTTGCTGATTTTCTTTTACCAGTTTATTATTCCGTATTTCTTTTAATCCTTAGAAGGGAACAATTCCGTAGGCTTCGTTCAGAAGAATCACTCCGATCAAGAAAACAAAAATGTACAAGGCTTGCACAAACTTGATGTTCAGTTTTGTGATCTTTTTGGTGGTTGTTCGAGGAAAAGTAAACAACATGATTCCTTTTAATAAAGCAATCCAACCAAATAAGGTAACCACTAAACTAATGTTGGCTTCCCAAATATTGTGGAAGAGAATATTAAGTAATCCAATTATTATCGCTAAGAAAGAGACAATAATCGTAAACTTTTGATCTTGCAGGTCATCTACAATTTGTTTGATCCGCCTCGGATTAAAACTCAGAATAAAAAAGAAAATCACACAATACCAACCCCAGAATTTCAATAAAAAAACAGTTGCATCCATAATCAAAGATTTTATCTCTTCAAGTTAATTCTACCATTAAAGAATTCAAATGATAATTGTCATAAGTCTTTTCTTTATATTTGAGAAAGCAATTATTTCCGTTTACTATGAGAATTCTTACCATCGTCGCCTTTCTTTTTTGTTTTTGCCTGCCTTCTGAAACCCATGCACAGAAAATTGTAAAGTTCGCGCAGTACAAACTATACAAAAGCAACACCGGTTCTACCAAGATTAAAATAGAACCCTTAGCCCGCATGAAAAATGTAGGTAAGGATGAATCTAAGTATGAAAAGTCTTTCGGTGTCTACGGAGTACTCATCTGTTATTCTTTGAATGGAGAACGAAAAGCAAAGCGACAAGACATGACTTCTAAATTAAAGCAGAAAGGTTTCTATGAGTTGACTTTGGCATTTGGTAACAAAGCCAGAGTTAGTGGTGTCAGCGTTACGTATTTCAATATGATTGATGAACCTAAATCCAGCTGGCCCAAAAAAACAGACTGTTTCTAATTACCCCAACCAACCTTCTCGATCCAAACTCCGGTATTGAATCGCTTCAGCAATGTGATTCGGTTCGATGTCTTTTGCATTTGCTAAATCGGCGATAGTTCTTGATACTTTTAAAATACGATCATAAGCTCGTGCTGATAGATTCAGTTTGTCCATAGCAT
This sequence comes from uncultured Polaribacter sp., assembly GCA_964343335.1. Lineage (GTDB taxonomy): Bacteria > Bacteroidota > Bacteroidia > Flavobacteriales > Flavobacteriaceae > Polaribacter. Next base: position 3,419 of record CAYFJL010000054.1, read on the forward strand.
TTTTTAACAAACCCATGCTTTCTTCGGATAACTTGCAGAACTTTCGAATCTGTTTCACTTGCATTTGAGCGTTATAATGTAGGTGCTCAAAATCGGCAAATCGTTCGGCTTGAATTTCCCGTGCGGCGGTGACGCGGTTTCGAATAGCAACACTCGATTCCCCCTTTCTGTCTTCCGATAGTTTTTCAAAAGGAACAGGAGTCACTTCAATATGGATGTCAATTCGATCCAACAACGGACCAGAAATTTTACCCATATAGCGTTGAATTTCTGCCGGAGAACTAGCCAATGGATTAGTGCCGTCATTAAAGAAACCTGACGGACTCGGATTCATACTCGCTACCAACATAAATGAACTCGGATAGGTGATGGTAAACCGGGCTCTGGAAATCGTTACCTCTCGATCTTCTAGTGGTTGACGCATCACTTCTAGCACAGATCGTTTGAATTCAGGTAATTCATCCAAGAAAAGAACTCCGTTATGAGCCAAGGAAATTTCTCCGGGTTGCGGATATTGGCCACCACCAACAAGAGCAACATCCGATATGGTATGATGCGGACTCCGAAATGGTCGTTGTACCATGAGTCCGGAACTTTTAATTTTTCCTACTACCGAATGAATCTTGGTGGTTTCCAAGGCTTCATGTAAGGTCATGGGTGGAAGAATGGAGGGTAGGCGTTTGGCTAACATGGTTTTGCCAGCCCCTGGTGGACCAATCAAAATGATGTTGTGTCCGCCAGCAGCTGCAATTTCCATACACCGTTTGATGGATTCTTGTCCTTTTACATCGGCAAAGTCGAATTCCGGAAATTCAAGATTTTTGTAAAACTCGGCTCGTGTATCAACGATAGTAGGTTCAATGAATTTTACCCCATTGAAATGATCAATAACTTCAGAAATACTTTCTACTCCAAGTACTTCTAACTTGTCCACAATGGCAGCTTCTTGAGCATTTTCTTTGGGGATTATCAAGTGGGTAAATCCTTCTTCTCTTGCTTTGATTGCTATGGGCAAGGCACCCTTGATAGCCTGTAAACTTCCATCTAAAGATAATTCTCCCATAATGATGTACTTTTCAATACCTGGGGATTCTATTTGATTGGACGCGGCCAGTATACCGATAGCAATGGGTAAGTCATAAGAAGCACCTTCTTTGCGAACATCAGCCGGTGCCATATTAATGATGATTTTCTTTCCAGGGACTTTGTAGGAATTGTTTTGAAGTGCAGCCGTTATTCGATACGAACTTTCACGTACCGCATTATCTGGCAATCCTACCAAATGGTAACCAATTCCCTTGTCAATATTTACCTCAATGGTAATGGTGTTGGCTTCAATACCGAATACGGCAGATCCATGAACTTTTATGAGCATAGCAATTTTTAATCATTAAAGTTAATGGAAAGGTAAAAAAAAGGGATTTATTCCGCCTGCTCTCTTAGGAATTTTTGCTTGTATTGCGCTTTTTTGATTTCCTCTCTTCGTAAAACCGACTTTTTACTGTAATGTTTACGTGATCGCAACTCTTGCATTTGTCGAACGTTTTTAAATTTTCGTTTGTAACGTTTTAACGCTCTGTCAATATTTTCACCCTCTTTAACTACGATTCTTAGCATAAGTTTAATTTAAATTTTAATTCAATGTATATCATCCAATATCAAAAAGCATGTCCTTGCTCGTGGCAAGTCCGACCAGTAAAACAATGTATTCTTGGTTTTACATTTTGAACGACGCTTAAGAGGCAGTGGGGTAGCGCGAATAATTGAAATCCAAAGTCTCTTTTCTGATGTAGAGATTGTACATCAAAGGTAGGGCTTAAAAAATGATTCTAACTATGTATTGAAGACAGATTCTAAATTTAGGCTGAATTTCTACTTGCGTTAATATTACCAAATAAAGAGCGGGTTACCATTTTTTCGTATACCGCAATTTTCTTTTGGTTGGGTTTTTCAGCTTTGTTCAAATCCTGAATTTTTTTCAAGGCATATTGCTGAATTGTTAGCAATGGTAAGACAATGTCTTCTCTGGCCTTAATCGATGCTTTTCCACTTGGATAATTTTCCATCAAGGTTTCATGCCCCGTCAACTTCAATAGCAATCGTTTGGTGTTTTCATATTCATCGTGAATCATTTTCCAAAAGGCACCGAATTCCTCATCATGTTCCATATAAGCCGTGAGTTGGAAGAAGGATTTTGTCAAACTCATGACGCTATTTTCTACCAAGGTTTTGAAGAATTCAGAAGTTCTGTAGAAGTCAACTACCTTATCAAAATCTCCAGCATCCTCATAGGTTTGTAATGCTATTCCAACACCGAAAAATCCTGGTACATTTTGTTTCAATTGACTCCAACTTCCCACAAACGGAATGGCTCGAAGATCTGAGAAATTCAGTTTGTCTGAATTGGATCGCTTGCTAGGTCTACTACCAATATTGGTCTTGGCGTAGTATTTCAACGTACTCATTCGTTCTAAGTACGGAATGAACTTCTCATGACTTTTGAAATCTTTATAAGCTTTATAGCTTTTTTGAGCTAAGTCTTCCATGATTAAGGTATGTGCCAATGACATGGGTGCTGGTTCAAAAATTTCGTTGGTCAATCCAGAACTTAACAATTGTTCAAGATTGAATTGGGAAGAGTTCTTGGTTCCGAAATTGGAACTAATGGTTTGCCCTTGAATGGTCAACTGTACTTCTTTGTCTTCAATGGTAGGGCCTAAAGAAGCATAAAACTTATGCGTTTTACCACCACCTCGAGCAGGAGGTCCACCACGACCATCAAAGAAAACAACATCAATATCATTAGCTCTTGAGATTGCAGTCAAAGCCTCTTTTGCTTTAAAAATAGACCAGTTTGCCATTAAATAGCCACCATCTTTCGTTCCGTCTGAGAAGCCAAGCATAATGGTTTGTTTGTTGCCTCTTTCTTTTAAATGATTTCGGTACGCCTTGTTGCTATATAATATCTCCATTACCTCTTGGGCATTTTCGAGATCAGTCACGGTTTCAAATAAGGGCACAACGTCTACGGGCAACTCGTCACTGAATCCACTTAATTTGAGCATGGCATAGGTTTGCATCACATTGAGTGCTGTCTGATTGTTACTAATAATATATCTATTACAGCCTTTCTCACCGTTACGATATTGAATTTCCTTAATGGCTCTCATACTGGCCAAGGTTTTCACTAACATTTCGTCAGTAAAATCATTGGGCTCAATATCTCCGCTAATGGTTGATAAGAATTCAATCTGTTCTGTTTGCGATAGTTCTAGGTAGTTTTTTGGAAAAATACTGTTATTCTTAACCTGTAATTCTTCCACCATTTTGGTAAAGGCAGCGTGATGAACACGGCTATCTTGTCGCAAGTCTAAGGAGGCAAAATAAAATCCGAATAGCTTTACCTTTTGAATGAAGTAATCGAGTTCTTCTAAATACAATGAATGATGATCCGAAATAAGCAACTCTCTAATCGCATACAATTCTTCCAATAAAATTTTGGCAGAAAAATTCACTGTTTTGTAACTGCGCTTCACGTGTTTGTACAATCGTTTTTCCAAGCGTAGCACAATATCTTCAACCCCCTTAAAGGTGAGCCTTCTGCGCAATACACGAATGTCTTCGTGGTATTTTTTGAGAATGGTTTGTCTTAAGTTTTCCGCAACATCCAATGTGATTTGCGGAGTTACAAACGGATTTCCATCACGGTCACCCCCGGGCCAAAACCCTAAATTGATAACCTCGTTGTTCAATTCTTCTCCTTCAAAAATGTTGTCTTGAATAAAGTTGAAGATTTCCGGAACAGATTCATAAAAGACATTGTCTAAATACCAAATAAGACTCACGGCTTCGTCATATGGAGTAGGTTTCACCTTTTTGAAAAAGGGAGTTTTACCCAATTGCGCCATTAATCTTCGGATGTCTTTTAAATCGTTCTTTTTGATGGCCTCTCCCAAATCTGTAATAATTCCCAATACTTTTCCTGGGTAAAATTGCGTTGGATGAGCCGTTAAAACCGGTCTAATTTTGAATTCCTGTAAGTGTTTTTTTAGGGCTTCTCTTTTGTGTGATGAAAAGGCAGTTGCTCTAAGGTTTCGCATGGTGCCTAGCCCGTCCATATTGTTGATCACCTCAAAAGCAGCATCTTCGACGGCATCAAAAAGAACTACCTGACGTTCAATGTATTGTATGAATCGAAACATCGTATCGATACGCTCTTTTTCTCTAGGTCTGTTCTTATATCTTTTAAAAAAGTATTCGGTGATTTCCGTCGGATTTTTTCCTTTTTCAAAACCTTCCTTACAAACTTCATGGAAGAGTGGTAAATACACACCGGTGTTCATTGTATTGTCGTAAGGTAAATTCATGAATATGCTATTGTAAATTTGGTATTTAGACAATACATACTCGTTGAATCGAGCAATTTTTGGTAAAATAGACATAAGGCTAACTTTTGTAGAAAAGTAGTAAAAAGCCTATAGAAATTTGAGGTTGATAACAATTTCTTAATGAGAAATTACGAAATCGATGGCGTAGTGGAGGTGAAAAAAGTACTTATTTTTAGAAAAATTGAATGATTTTTAAGTTGATTTAGGAAGTCGAACTAGTTTTTTCCTTTTCAAAGGGTCTGTAATTTTGTAGTAATCCAAAGAGAAAACTACCTATTAGAATCCATGCGACAAACCCCGAAATGATCGATTTTGGTGTGATGGAATCTCCATCAATAGCTGGCCAAACAAAAACCATACAGATGAACATGGTGATACCCCATCCAATTCCGTTTTTATAGGCTCTAAAGATTTTATTTTTCATTGAATTTTTCAAGACCTTTTTTTAGCCATTCCTCATAGGTGTTTACATCTGTGTATTGAATTGCGGAGTTTAAAACTTCCAATTTCGGACTCATTAAAACGTAATAAGGTTGTGAGGAGGTTTGAAAGTTTACCGTCTGGAAAGTTGCCCATTTGTCACCGATGGTTTTGATATTCTTTACGGTACCGTTGGAACGTAAAAACTGAAATTGTTCCTCTTTTGGAAGTTCTTTTCGATCATCTACATACAAAGAAATGAGGATGTATTCTTCATTGAGCAGTTGGTAAATATTCGGGTCTATCCAAACGTTTTCTTCCATTTTACGACAATTGACACAAGCCCAGCCTGTAAAATCTAAGAGAATGGGTTTGTTTTGAAGCTTCGCCATGGTGAGTCCCAATTCAAAGTCCTTGTAACAGTCCAAACCTAATGGACAATCGGAATCTTGTTCGTAAATGCTGTAAAATTGAGGAGGAGGAAATCCGCTCAGTAAATTAAGGTTCCAAGTGGGAGTTTTGAAAGTACCGGGAATTAGGTAGATCACAAAACTTATGACAAGAACGGCAAAAGAAATTCTGGTAAAGGATAATTTCTTGTCCGGGCCGTCATGCGGAAATTTCATTCGTTTGAAAAGATATAAGGCTAATCCCAAGAAAATTACAATCCATAGGCCAATAAAGATTTCTCTTTTGAGTAACCCCCAATGTTCTACCAAATCGGCGTTGGATAAGAATTTGAATGCAAAGGCCAACTCTAAAAATCCCAAAACTACTTTAACAGTATTGAGCCAACCACCTGATTTTGGTAATGAATTTAGCCAACTTGGAAACATGGCGAACAACGCAAAAGGCAAAGCCAAGGCCAAACCAAATCCACCCATACCAGCCGTCAGCTGCATGGCACCACCTTCCGACGTCAATGACCCTGCTAATAATGACCCTAAAATTGGACCTGTACAGGAAAAAGAAACAATGGCTAAGGTCAAGGCCATGAAGAAAATTCCGATAATGCCTCCCACGTTGGAAGCAGAATCCATTTTATCGCCCCATTTGCTTGGGAGCGTTATTTCATAGTATCCAAAGAAAGAAAATGCGAAGAATACCAGAATGGCGAAAAAGAAAATATTCAACCAAACATTGGTGGAAATGGTATTCAGAATTTCTGGATCAATCGTATCTAGTGTGTGAAACGGAATGCTGAGTAATAAATAAATTACTGTAATGAAAAGACCATATAAGATGGCATTGATAATCCCTTTTTTCTTGTTTTTTGCTGATTTGGTGAAAAAGGATACCGTTAAAGGAATCATCGGAAACACACAAGGTGTCAGCAATGCTAATAATCCGCCTACAAAGCCAAGAATGAAAATATTCAGATAGCTATTTCCAGATTCATTGGAATCCGTTTCCGATTTAAGCAATTCCTTATTCTTTAAATCAAGCACTAAAGCTTCTGATAATTGCTTACTTTTTTCATCGATAGTTGCTTCTTCAATGAAGCCATATTCACCATCAATTGGAATGGTAAAATCCTCATTGATATTGATGCAGACTTCCTTACAAACTTGCCCAAATAGGTTGAGTTTGATGGTCGTAATGTCTTTGTTGGTCAGTTTTATTCGCTGAACAATTCGAGCTGAGTCTTTAAAGAATATCTCTTCCTTTTCCCATACATCACTAAATTCCTTAAAAGTCTGACTTTCTTGTGCTTTGCCAACAATGATGACATTATCTGGGTCATTTGATGAAATAACCAAAGGAAGCGAGGCACCATCTGGATTGTATTGCGAATACAAGTGCCATTCCTTTAAAATTTTGGCTTTAAAAACCACATTATAATCAGCATCCGAAATCTTTTCTATGGAGGTGTTCCATACAACTGGATTGTCTTCAGTTTGACTAAAACTAAAGAAGCAGACAAAAAATGTAAATAGACTTAGTACTAAATTTCTCCGCATGAGATTCTTATGATATTTTTTGATTGATTTGATGATATGTATCTTCGGTCTTGACGGTGATTGATAACCCAAATGACTTCGTCTTCAGCATCCGCCAGAATCCAGGTATTGTCTTTTTCGATTAACGAGAATTTTTCATCTTTAAAATACTTACTTACTTTTTTCTTTCCCTGCATTCCTGTTGGATAAAAATAGTCCCCGTTTTTCCATTTTCTTACGATTAACGGATACTTTAACAAATCTTTATCAACCAAAATGCTTGCTAAATTTGTGGGCTGGAGACGGGCAGCGTGTTCTATTACCAGATGAATAGGTCGTGTTAGTTCTGTCTGATTGATCTGAATTTTAAATTCATTTTCTCGGTCTTTACTTTCCGAAATTTCTGAGAGCAACAAAAACTCCCGATCTTTTAACAATCGATGGGATATTGAGAAAACCTGTTTTCCAGATTGTGACTCTAAAAGGTTGAAAATATCATCCCAAGCAGTAAAACCGTAGGATTTCAGAATTTCGTACAAATATGCTTGAGGACTGGAAAGTTTTTTTAATCCAGCGATGCTAATTTTTTGAACACTGTTTTCACCAATTGCTTCAGTTGAAAATACCTTTCCTTTAACTTCTTCGATGCGGTCTTGAATAATTTCTCTGGCCTGACCTAAATAGTTGAGGGTGTCTCCAAACGAATTCAAGAGCTGCGGGTTAATTTCTTTTAAGGTCGGAATGACTTCATGTCTTATTTTATTGCGAACATATTTGGTGCTTGCATTGGACGAATCTTCCCGCCATTGGATGTTGTTTTCCTTGGCAAAGCTTAGAATTTCTTCCCTAGAAAACCGAAGCAAAGGACGTGCAATATTTCCATTCACTTCAGGAATTCCTGTAAATCCTTCCAAGCCTGATCCGCGCGTTAAATTGATCAAGAAGGTCTCTAAATTATCGTCTGAATTATGAGCTGTAAGAATGAAATCGAATTTGTGCTTGTCTGAAATTTGTTGAAACCAGGCGTAACGTAATTCTCTCGCCGCAATTTGGATCGAAACTCTATGCGATTTTGCATGGTTTTTAGTATCAAAAGATGTTGTAAGTGTCTGTTTAGACGATGTGTATGTTAAGTTTTTTACAAATTCCTCGTCTTCATCACTCTCATTTCCTCTTAATTTGAAATTGCAATGAGCAAGGGTGATATCAAAATTTAATTTGGATAGTAAAAAGCTCAAAACCACCGAGTCGATGCCTCCTGAAACACCCACAAGAAGTTTCTTGTTTTTCAGAAAGGAAAAATGTTGTTCAATATGTGATTTGAACTCGTTTAACATCCTTCAAAATTACAGAATTTATAACTGGCCGTCTAACCAATTCAGAACATCTTGAAGCATTTCATCACGACAGGTATCGTTGTGCAATTCATGGTAGCCACCTTTGTATATCTTTAACGTTCCCGATGTGGAATTCTTAACGAAATCCGCAGATCCTTCATGACTCGTAATCTTGTCATGATCGCCATGCATCAGGAACATGGGCACAGTTGTTTTGGAGGCGTTTGCAATGGCCCATTCGCCTGTATCAAAGAACACCAGTGAATAATTCGGACTTATTTTATCGTGAACCAAAGGATCATCAACATATTTCTGAACTTCCTTATTATCTCGAGATAAATGGCCGACCACTAGTTCGTTCCCCATGGTTAAAGAAGGAGCGATCTTTTGAATAATTTTCCCTGCGAATAATTTGATAGCAGGGGGAGTGAAGGACAAGCGTAAAAACGGACTCGTAGAAATCACGCCTTTTAAATTGTTTTCTCTTCGTAAGACATAATTCAACACCACATTTCCGCCCATGGACTGTCCGTATAGAAATACCGGTTTGTCAGGATACTCTTCAGCAGCCTTGTTAATTACGATCGAAACACTCTCCAGTACTGCGTCGAAACTTGGATTGTGACCTCTTTTCCCGGTTGTTTTACCATGCCCAAAATGATCAAAAGCAAATACAGAATAGTCATTGTCAGTGAGTAATTTGGCTACTTCGTCATATCTAGAGGAATGCTCGCTCATGCCGTGAACAATGACGACTACTGCTTTCGTTGATTTGGCAATCCATGATTGTCCGAAAAATTCTGTGTTGTGATAATTGAAATTGAATTCGTTGTGTTTCATGTTGACTTGTAAAAGGATTTACAAGATACTTATTTTGAATTCAATAGCACGTATTTCATGGCTTTGGCCTTCAATAGGCATTCTTCGTATTCTTTTTCGGGAATTGATTTGGACGTAATAGCGCTACCCACAGAAAGGGATACGTATTTTTCTTCTTGATTATACAAAATACTTCGGATAACCACATTGAAATCGAAATCGCCATCAGGCGTGAAATAGCCCACGGTACCTGAATATAGCCCACGTTTGGTTTCTTCCAATGCTTCGGCAATTTTCATGGCTGATAATTTGGGGGCTCCCGTCATACTGCCCATAGGGAAGGTGTCCTTGATAATGTCTACTGGATGAACATCCTCTTTTAGTTCTGAAACTACAGTGGAAATTAGTTGATGAACTTGCTTGAAAGTATACACTTTACAAAGCTCCTCAACGCTGACGCTACCTTTTTTCGAGTTCTTTGACAAGTCATTTCTAACCAAATCTACAATCATCACATTCTCCGATCGCTCTTTTTCATCACGCATCAAATCATGAGCAATCTTGTCGTCATCAAATTTGCTTAACAATCGTTTTGCGGTTCCTTTGATCGGTTGCGAAATTATTTTCGATCCTTCTTTTCGAATATATCGTTCTGGAGAAGCAGATAATAGATGCAAGTGTTCATTCTTAAAAAACACGGCAAATGGTGGTTCCGAAATGGCATTTAGGTGCGAGAACACTTCATAAGGTTGAATGGTACAATCCTCCGCGTAAAACTCCTGGCAAAAATTCGTTTCGTAAATATCACCGCGATGGATGTGTTCTAAAATCCGATGTACTTTTTGATAATATTCGTCTTTGTGAATGCGAAGTTTGATTTTTACATCCTCCTGAGCATGGGTGGATGGAACCTCTTGAATATCATTCATAATTTCGTTGAAATCATTTTCAATTTCATCATCAACCATGCGTAGGTAATGGAATTCGATTTGATTGTTTTTGATAAAAATGATTTTCTTCGGCTGAAAGAAGTACAAATCGGGAAAGTGAAGTCCGTCAAAATTACTAGAATTGATACGTTCAGTATCGTTTTTCACATCATAAGAAATATATCCAAAGATGTAGTCTTTCGTATTTGATTGATACTCTTTTAACTTTTCAAAAGCATTGAAATAATCGGTTCGAATGGACGTAAATTCTTCTACGGCAAGAGCCGCTTCAAAACTGCTGTACTTCTGATCATAGTGATTGGAATCCAGCCAAATTACGGTATCATTTTGCTTAGACCAGTTGAGTAAATTTTCCTTTAGCCGTGGTCTTTCAGGTATGTCAAAGCTTTTAATCGTTCTCATTTTAATCTCGCTGCGTTTTCAAACTTTGTTCATGGGAATTTGTACACTTACACCTGTTTGAATATCTGGTGAATTGTTTAAATATAAGTCTTGTTTCAAGTAAATCGTAAAACGATAATCCTTTCTTCCGTAGGTATACAACCAACTCCACGCTGATTGATATTCGTATAATTTTTCAAATCCGTTTTGCCATCCAGAGTGAATGGCATTCCACTGTCCGACGAATTGATAGTAATTTCGTTCCTCTCGTTGCATAAAGCTCGATTGAATTTGATAATTTACCCCTACCGAATGGTAATTTCCCTTTCGGGTATAATTCGTGTATTCGAACATTCCTTCAAAACTTTCAAGGAAATTATTGTTGCCTAGTTGAACAACATCACCCAGATTGATGAGATTTCTTCTCAATACAGCCCCGCCAAAAGCAGCTCTCAGCTCGCTATTATTTTTTGTTTTCCACTCTTTGACAATATTACCTGAAAATCCTAAATCAATAGAAGGATTGGTTCGGGTTGTATTAATTCCTAGATGCGAACCAAAATTCAAGTAAATATTTTTCTTGTGAAGTGATGCAAACTGTGGATAATAAAAATGATTGAATTCAATACCCCCAATGAGGAAATCACCATCATTTAATTCCATCACCTGACCATTTCGGTTCGTGTATCTCACGTTTACTTGATTTAGGCCGTAGTATTTGCGTCCGAAGGGATCTTCTCCTCCTGCGATATTACTATGAAACCATTCGATGAACTCATCGCTAGTGAAAACCGAAAAGGGGTAATTCCCTCGAGTTACCAAATAGGAGCGAAGGGTAATTCCGAGTTCATGATTTTGTCCAATTTTTGTGTTGAAATCAACTCGAAAATTTTTAAAAACAGCATCTATAACAATGTTTTCATAATCGGCAGGCGTGGTTTGTTGGTCTACCCAAAAATGACGGTTGAACCAAATCAGTTGACTCATTTGTTGTCGCGTTGCCGCATCTTTTGGAAGATACATTTCTACGAAGGGATGAAAGGTATTCGCACTGGCATAGGTCACTGCTAAGGTCGATTTCTCAATAGGTCTTACTTTGAAATTCTGATTGATTCTCGCCGAAAACATTCCGAAGTGATGAATGGGAAGAAGGCTCGGTTTATCGATTCCGTTTTTCAAGGAAATGGTATCCTTGTTTTGAGAAAAACCCATACAACAGAGGTTGAAAAAAAAGAATGTTGCTAGAACATTTTTCATCTCCTAAATGTAAGGCAAATAAATGAAATCCTTTGGTGCTAAAAGTTGCTTAGGCATTCAATGGTTGACCGTCCCAAGCCGCTTTTGCCGCTTCCTTCATGGCCTCAGAATAGGTTGGATGTCCGTGGCAAATCCGAGCTAAATCTTCAGCAGAAGCACGATACTCCATAGCAACAGCAGCTTCCATGATCAAATCAGCAACTCGAGCTCCTACCATGTGAACTCCTAACACTTCATCCGTAGTTGCATCGGCTAGAACTTTTACAAATCCATCAATATCTCCACTCGCTCTAGATCTACCCAAAGCTCTCATCGAGAATTTACCGGCTTTGTATTTCACGCCAGCATCTTTTAACTCTTGTTCTGTTTTTCCAACAGCCGCAACTTCTGGCCATGTATACACAATACCCGGAATCAAGTTGTAGTCGATGTGAGGTTTTTGACCAGCAATGATTTCAGCGGCAACAACACCCTCTTCTTCGGCTTTGTGCGCCAACATCGCTCCTTTTACCACATCTCCGATTGCATAGATATTTGGCACATTGGTTTGTAAGTGATCATTGATTTCGATTTGACCCCTTTCATTCACTTTTACACCCACATTTTCCAATCCTAGACCTTCCGTATACGGTCTTCTACCTACAGAAACCAAACAGTAATCACCTTTGAATTCTACTTCAGCTCCTTTTTTATTGGTTGCTTTTACAATGATTTCATCTCCCACTCTTTCCACAGAAGAAACACCATGACTCACATTGAATTTTACACCTTGTTTCTTCAATACTTTTTGAAGTTCTTTGGAAACGTCAGCATCCATTCCTGGAACAATTTTGTCCATATACTCGATCACAGTTACTTGAGAACCAAGTCTAGAATACACAGATCCCAATTCCAATCCGATAACACCACCTCCAATAACAAGCATGTGTTTCGGAATTTCAGGAAGTTTCAAAGCTTCGGTAGAAGTAATGATACGTTCCTTGTCGATGGTAATGAAAGGTAAGTTGCCAGGCTTAGAACCCGTTGCAATAATGGTATTTGAAGCTTCTAAAACTTCTTCAGAACCATCAGCATTTGTCACTTTAACATGGGTAGCATCAACAAATGAACCCAATCCCTCGAAAACATCAATATTGTTTTTGTCCATCAAGTATTTGATTCCACCTGTGGTGGTTTCAACAACCTTGGCTTTACGATCAATCATTTTTGGAAAGTCAATTTTTGGAGGGTCGATTAAGATTCCGTGTTCTTCAAAATGCTTTACGGCATCGTAGTAATGATGTGAAGAATCTAATAATGCTTTTGAAGGAATACATCCAACGTTTAAACAAGTTCCACCAAGCGTTGCATATTTTTCAATAATGGCAACTTTTTTCCCTAATT
>CAYFJL010000055.1:0-16256 GCA_964343335.1 uncultured Polaribacter sp.
TCGATGGTGCTATTATTTCTAACAGTTCTATTGGTGGTGGAACAGCAGGTGTTGTTCAACAGTCTCGTTTGAATGATATCAACCAGGAAGATATTGAGTCTATCTCTATCTTAAAAGGTGCTTCTGCTGCTGCAGTTTGGGGTACTGGTGCTGCAAACGGTGTGATTGTAATCAAAACCAAGCGTGGTAGTAAAGGTGGCAAGAAATGGAAGTTTGAGTACAAAGCTGGTATTTACGCCGATGAAATCAACAGAGAATGGTCTAAACAAGACATTTTTGGTCAAGGTTGGAGAGGTGCTGCTCACTTAACAGGTAGTGGTCTTTCAAACACTGGTTTCTCTTACGGTGATAAAATCTCTTCAAGATCAGGAGGTGCTGATACTGTAGATACTACTGGTGCTTTCTTCGAAGCTGACAATGGTACAAGATACTATCCTATCACTCAAAAGAATTCTCAAGATGTATTCAACCAAGTAAATAGAGATGCCGTTTTCAAAACTGGTGTAACTGTTGAAAACAACTTTAGCTTGAGCTATAGTGGTGAGAATAGTAGAACTTTTGCGAGTTTCTCTAACTGGGATCAAGATGGTATTTACCGTGGTGCTTCTGACTATAGAAGAACAAGTGTACGTTTGAACAATGATACTGACTTTAGCGATAAGCTTACGTTGAAATTATCAACTACTTACGTGAACATCGGTTCTAATCGTGTACAAACTGGTTCTAACTTGAATGGTTTATACTTAGGATACTTAAGAACTTCTCCAGATTTTGATATCAGAGATTACAAGGGTACTCGCTTTGATGCGAATGGAATTCCAACTCCAAACTCTCAGAGAGGTTACCGTCAGTTCTTAGGATCTAAAAGAACCTTCAACCCAACATCAGGAACGTTTAGTTATGACTCACCAGCCTATAACAACCCGTTATGGACTATTAATGAGCAAAAGAACATCAACGACGTAAATCGTTTCATCATTGCTCCTGAGTTAAACTACAAAATTAATGATAACTTATTATTAGTTGGTAGATATTCTTATGACTACTACCAAGATAACCGTTTAAACTATGAGCCTGCAGGATCTGCTGGTGACGGTACCAACGGTCAATATCAAGAAGATCGTATTACTGAAAGCAATCAAAACATCAACGTTTTCATTACTGGTAACTACGGATTGACTGATGATTTAAAAATGGATTTCAACGCGGGTGTGCAGTTTTTTGAAAATGCATACAGAAGACTTTCTGCTGAAGAAACAAACTTTACAAATCCAGATGAGCCTTTCTTAAACGTAGGAAACGCTATCTCTGCGAACTCAAATCCATCTGACTACATCGAGAAAACTAGAAAATCTGGTGCTTTCGCTGTATTGAACTTTGATTATAAGAATGAATTCTTAGTGGAATTAACAGCTAGAGGGGAATATGTATCTACATTACCTGGTGCTGGTTTAATTTTCTATCCTTCTGCATCTGCAGGTTGGAACTTCACTAAATATTTAGAAGACTCAGCTATCTCTTTTGGTAAGTTAAGAGTTTCTTATGGTGAGGTAGGTATTGAAGCTGATGCTTATAGAACAGCTACAGTAATCTCAACTGGAGGTATTGGATCTGGATGGGGTGATGGATATAACGGTGCTTTATATGGTAACCCACTTACTTTATCGGCTACTAGAGGAAATCCTGATCTTAAAGAAGAGCGTGTAAAAGAATTTGAAATTGGATTCGATACTCGTTTCTTAGATGACAAATTAAGTTTATCTGCAACTTACTATAGCAGAAAAACTGAAGATGGTTTATTACAATTACCATTACCTTCTTCAACTGGTTTTGCTCAGTCATTGGTTAACGCTGCAACAATCACCAACAAGGGTATTGAAGCTGACCTTTCTGCAAGAATCATTAACAAGGAAGACTTACAATGGTCTATGAACTTGAACGTAACTAGCAACCGTCCATTAGTAACTGACATGGCTGGTAGTGCTTACTTCGGATTGAATGGATTTACTTCAAACTCTTCAGGTGTTGCTGAAGGACAGCCATTCGCAGTATTAAGAGGTACAGCTTACGCTAGAGATAACAACGGAGATTATGTACTTAACGCTAACGGATTCCCAACAGCTGCTCCAACGGAAAGCTTCTTAGGAAATCCAAATCCAGACTGGAGAGGTGGTTTAGGTACTTCTTTATCTTACAAGAACTTTACTTTATCTGCATTACTTGAAACTTCTCAAGGAAATGATGTATGGAATGGTACAAGAGGGGTATTATACTTCTTCGGTATTCACCCAGACACAGCAGTTGAAACTGTTGCTTCACAAGATTTAAGAACTGCAGGAGGAAGCATCATTCCACAAGGAACAACCTTTAGAGGAATTGAGCGTGACTTCGGTGGTGGACCAGTTGCAGTAGACCAAGATTGGTGGACTGGAAACGGTGGTGGATTTGGTGACGTAGGTGAGCCATTCTATGAAGATGCTTCATGGACACGTTTACGTGAGGTTTCATTGAGCTACTCTTTCCCATCAGAAATTACTAAGAAGTTAAAAGTTAGCAATATTGACTTAACTTTAACAGGACGTAACTTGTTCTTATGGACTAAGATTGATGGTTTTGATCCTGACAACAACTTAACGGGTGCTTCTAAAGGTAGAGGACTTGAGTATTTCAGTAACCCAGGTACAAGAACTTATTTAGCAACTTTACGAGTAGCGTTTTAATTAAAACACAGAAAAAATGAAAAAAATAGTAATTATATTTCTACTTTCTTTTAGCCTTATCAACGTTTCATGTGAAGGTTATACGGAAGGTTTAAATCAAGATCCTAATAACTTTAACAGTGCACCTGCCGAATTAATTATTGGTCAGGCTCAATTAGGATGGATGCAATTAGCTACCAGTAACAGTGCTCGATACGCAGGTATTTTTATGAATCACTTTACTGGAGAAGATAGACAGTACGTAACTGTAAACGGTTATTCTACAACTGCTGCAGATTATGATGACTCTTGGGAAGATGCTTACGTAAGAGGTATTGCCCAAGCAAAGTATACACAAGAATTAGCAGCAGCTTCTGGAAACACTATTCTTGAAGCAATCGCTAAAATTTCTGAAGCAGCAACTTTCGGAGAGATGGCAGCTTTATTTGGTGACATTCCATTTACGGAAGCAGCAGATCCAAATAACTTCCCAACTCCAGCTTATGATGGACAAGCAGCAGTATTAGCTGGTGTTCAGACATTATTAGATCAAGCCATTGCCGCATTAGGTAGTGAACCAGCTACTTTATATGCTGGGAACCGTATGGCTAGTTCTGCAACCTGGGTTGAAATTGCTCACTCTTTAAAGGCTCGTTATTACTTAATTGCTAAAGACTATGCGAATGCATTGGCTCAAGCAAGACAAGGTATTGACACTCCGGCAAAAAGTTTAGTAACGCTTCACACAAGATCTACAGATACAGAAAACTTGTATTTCCAATTTACTGTTGATGAAAGAGATGGTTATTTAGGAGCAACTGGTTCTCACTTAGTAAATCTGTTAACTGGTGTAACTCCAAGATTAATTGCTACTCCTGGTGATGCCAACAGATACGCTTCATATTTTGCCGCTAACGGAAGCAATGTTATTTTAAATGTTGCAGACTCTGGATACTTTGGTGAGATCAAGTCAATGAACTTGATTTCTTATGAAGAAGTTAAATTAATTGAGGCGGAAGCAGCGAACAGAACAGGAGATGCAGGTGACGTAGCGGCCTTCAACGAGGTACGTGCGCACTTAGCTACAACTTATGGTGGTAGCTTCCCTCCTACAGCAGCAGCTTCAGGAAGCAATACTTTATTGTTAGAAATTTTAGAAGAAAAGTATATGACGTTAGTTGGTGAGTTACAACCTTTCCACGACGTAAGAAGAACTGGAAACGTTTTAAATATTCCTCCTAAGACTGGAAGTACCATTCCACAGAGGTTTATTTATCCACAGGTAGAGATTGATACAAATCCGAATGTACCTTCTCCTCTACCAACTTTGTTTGACAAGACGCCAATTAATTAAAATATTGGTTTAATTGTTTGTTTAGAATTCCGAATAAGGCTTCTCCTTGCGAGAAGCCTTATTTTTTTTTCTTCAAACATCTCTGGTTTTTTTTGTTAAAACTTTGGTTTTTTAAGTTTTATTTAGGATTTTTGACACAATTTAATTCAAATAATTATACAATGAAGACAAAGTTTTATGGAATTTTAACGCTATTACTAGCGTTTGTTGTGCAATTTTCTTTTGCACAAAAGACTATAACTGGTACTGTCTCTGATGCATCAGGAACCTTACCAGGGGTTAGTGTTTTGATTAAAGGTACAACAACAGGAACTGAGACTGACTTCGACGGTAAGTATTCTATTAAAGCTGATGCAGGTGCTGTATTAGTTTTTAGTTACTTAGGTTATAAGCAAGTTGAAAAGACTGTTGGAAGTGCTAGTGTTATTAATGTGACCTTAGAGGAGGACAACAATGTATTAGATGAGATTGTTGTTGTTGGTTATGGTACAACAACAAGAAAGGCTTATGCAGGTACGGCTAAGACGGTTTCCGCTGAAAATATTCAAGCGAAAAACTTCTCAAACGTATCACAAGCATTAGCAGGTGAGGTTGCTGGTGTAACAGTAATCAACTCTTCTGGACAGCCAGGTTCTATTGGTACTATCCGTATTAGAGGTTATGGTTCTCCAAATGGTAACCGTGCTCCGTTATACGTAATTGATGGTATTCCATGGGCAGGTACATTTGACTTAAATTCGATTAACCCTAATGACATCAAATCTACAACTGTATTGAAAGATGCAACTGCAACTGCGATTTATGGTTCTAGAGGTGCGAATGGTGTAATCGTTATTACTACAAAAAGTGGTTCTTCTTCAGGAAAGTCTTCTATTGAAGTTGACGTGAAGACTGGTGTGAACTCTCAATTAATTCCTCGTTATGATGTAATCTCTAATCCAGAGCAATACATTGGTTTAGTATGGGAGGGATTATACAACAGAGGTCAGTTTAGCCCAGGAAGTATTCCAGGAAGTTTAAATGGTGACCCAGTAGCTTTCGCTAACTTAGCATTATTCGGTGGATCAACAGGTGTACCTGGTGAATCATTACCTGTAGGTGCTGGTAGAGGTTATAACATGTGGAATGCAACTGGAGGAAACTTAATTGATCCAGCTACAAGAATGGTTAGACAAGGTGTACAACGTTTATTTACTCCAGAGAGATACGCTGACGAGGCTTTCGGAACTCCAGGTTCTAGAACAGAAGCTAACGTGCGTTTCCAAGGAGGTAACGGTACTTCTAACTACTTCGTATCTATCGGTTACTTAGACGATATAGGATATACGATTAACTCTGACTTCAGAAGATATACAACAAGAATCAACGTAAATTCTCAAGTAAGAGATTGGTTAAAGGTAGGAATTAACTTAGGTTATTCTTACTCTGAAAGTACAAACAACGGTCAGACAAATGGTTCTGAGAACGTGTTTGAATTTGCTGATAAAATGGCGCCAATCTATCCAGTATTTGCAAGATACCCAAGTGACTATGCAGTAGCATCGTTACAAGGACAGTTAATTCCTGATCCAGTATTCGGTGGAAACCAATATGACTTTGGTGCTCCAACAGGTGGAACTGTACCAGGTGGTAACCCAGCGTTTACTAGAGATAGACCAAATGCTAACTTATTAAACCCGATTGCAACTGCAATCTTAGACTTCAACGGTTCTGAAATCCACTCTTTGAATGGTAACTTTACTGCGAAGTTTGATATTATGGAAGGTTTAACTTATGAAACTCGTTTTGGTGGACAGTACTCTATCCAGAGATTCGTAGGTTCTAACAACAGCGTATATGGTACTTCTGCTGGTTCTAATGGTAACTTAAGTATCACTGATACTGAAAGATGGTCTATGAACACGCAGCAATTATTACGTTACAACAAAACATTCGGTGATCACAGCTTAGATGTATTAGCTGCATACGAAACTAACGAAAGACACATCGCTTCTGAAAACGTTTACAAAGAAAACGTAATTCAGCCTGGTGTATTCTTCTTGAATAACTATAAGGTATTCCCATCAGAGCCAAGTGGTTCAATGAACAGATCAGGTATTGAGTCTGTATTCGGACAAGTGAACTACAACTACAAAGGAAAATACTTCTTCTCTGGATCTTTAAGAACGGATGGTTCATCTCGTTTTGTTAACGATCAGTGGGGTACTTTCGGTTCAGTTGGTGCTTCTTGGGTAATGAGTGAAGAAGACTTCATGGCAGATACTCCATTTGACTACTTGAAGTTAAAAGCTTCTTGGGGTGTAACTGGTGACCAGGATGGTGTTTCTACAGCAGCTGGTTTCACAACCTTCAACAGATTATTCGTAGGTGGTGCATTATCATTACCAGAATCTAACGTAGGTAACCCTGACTTAACTTGGGAAACTTCAAGAATGTGGCAGGTTGGTGCTGAAATGTCTATCGGAAAATACGTTGACGCAAACTTTGACTACTATTATAAAACAACTGATAACTTATTCTTCCCAGCGAGAAGAGGACCTTCTGTAGGTTTTGCTTCGATCTTAGTGAACGATGGTGAAGTATTAAACTCAGGTTTTGAATTTGACGTAACTGGTCACTTAATCGACACAGAAGACTTCAAATTAGACTTAAACGTTAATGGTGAAATCTTAAACAACGAAATGTTGGTGATGCCAATTGACGCGAGTAGTGGAACTAACAAGGTAATCGACATCCAAGGTACTCGTGGATGGGCAGCTGGAAGATCTATCTTCGACTTCTTCATGAGAGAGTGGGCTGGTGTTGACCCAACTAATGGTGCTCCATTATGGTTCCAATACTGGGATGACCAAAATAACAACGGTATGTTAGACGCTGGTGAGCCAACTTCTGCAGCTTCAGGAGCTCAATGGTTCGTTCCAGACCCAAATAATGCCGCTAACACAAACGGATTAAACACTACTGGTACTTTATTCGAGTATAGACAATTAGTACCTGGAGCGAACATCCAAAGAATGACTACCTCTACTTACGGTAGTGCAACAGAAATTTACTTAGACAAATCTTTAATTCCAGATCTAAGGGGTGCGTTTAGATTATCTGGACAAGTTGGAAACTTTGATTTCTCTACTCAGTTCTTATATAGCTTAGGTGGATACGCTTACGACGGACAATACGGTGAATTAATGAACGACCGTTTTGGTGCCGCTGGTAACAACTTCAGCTCTGACATTTTGAACAGATGGCAACAGCCAGGAGATATCACTAACATTCCAAGATTAGGAGATGGTATCGATCAGTTAGCTGGTTCAACTTCTTCAAGATTCGTTGTAAGTACTGACTATTTAGCGTTAAACAACGCGAGAGTTGGTTATACAGTTCCAAAATCTTTCTTAGGTGAGTCTGGAATTGATGCATTAAATTTATGGGTATCAGGTGATAACTTGTTCATTGAGAGCGCCAGAAATGGTTTCTTCCCGAACATCACTGAATCTGGTAACTCTGGTAGAAGACAATACGCACCTCCAACAACTATAACATTAGGTGTAAGAGTTAAGTTTTAAATTAATTATTAATTAGATTATGAAGAAAATTTTTAGATTAAGCGCAGTACTAACACTTCTTGTTTTAGTATCTGCATGTGAGGGAGACATTTTAAACAACAGTGGTGTTGCCGGTGTAAGCCAGCCTACTACATCTCTTACGTCTGCTCAAACTGAGCAAGCTTCCCTTACCAATCCAGGAATACCTGCTGCATTCGTAAACGGTATTTATGGACAGATGATCCAAACTGGTAGTGGTGGTACTAATGGTCACGATGACTTTGGACACAAATCTTATCACGTATTTAGTGATATGATGTGTGGTGATATGGCTTTAAGTGTTAGTACTTACGGATGGTACCGTGTATCTATCGCTGAATTAGGAGCTATGCAAGACTTTACATTTGGTGATAACCGTCAGGTGTGGAGATACTACTACAGAATTATTCGTTCTGCGAACAACGTAATTCAGAGTTTAGGTGGTAACGATTTCGAGCCAGCATTAGATGATAACAAAGCTTCTATGGCGCAAGCAATCACTTTAAGAGCTCACGCATATTTCTACTTGACTCAGTTCTATCAAAGAAAGTATGTAGCTAACGAAGCTATCTTACCTTTATATACTGAGCCAATCGGTCAAAACTTACCAAAAGCTACTGCTCAGGAAGTGTATGACAGAATGATTGCTGACTTACGTTTAGCTATCAAATTGTTCGGAGATGCAGCTGGATGGTCAAGAACTGCTCCAAACCAGGTGAATACGTACATCAGCCACCAATTATTGGCAATGGTATTAGGAGCTCAGGATAGAACTGGTAACGCTACAGAAGTAGCTAGCTTAACACAAGCTGTTATCAACGGTCCTTTCAGCATCTTACCAATGAATGAATTATACAACGGATTTAATGATATCAACAGAACGTCAAATGCAAATAGCTGGATGTGGGGTATCGACATTACTGAAAACAACAACTTAGGTTTAGTTTCTTGGTGGGGTCAGGTAGACATGTTCTCTTATAGCTACGCATGGGCTGGTGATTATAAAGCAATTGATGAGACTTTATACAACTCAATGGATGCTACTGATGCAAGAAGAGGTCAGTTTAGAAACAACCCTGCAAGTGGTAGACACTTACAACCAGAGTTTAAGTTCTGGGCATCTAACGTAATTGGTGGTACTTCTTTTACAGTTACTGCAGACTACGTATACATGAGAGTTGAAGAGGCTTATTTATTAAATGCTGAAGCAAATGCAATTGCTGGTAACGACGCTGCTGCTAGAACAAGCTTAAAAGCTTTAGTATCTCAGAGAGTTGCGAATCCAAACTACATCGATGCTTTATCTGGTCAAGCTTTAATTGACGAGGTATACAAACAGACTCGTTTAGAGTTGTGGGGTGAAGGAAAGTCTTTCTTTGCAATGAAGAGATTAGGAAGAACAATGGTTAGAGGTAACAACCACTTATCATTAGTTGGCGTTCCTGTTGCTTATGATGATGAAAGATTCCAGTTTGAGATTCCACAAGATGAGATCCAGAACAATCCATTTGTGAACGATCAAAACCAATAATCATTAATCAACTATTAAATTAAAGAGTATGAAATCATTAAATAAAATCTTATCTCTGGTCGTTGTAGCTGCCTTGGCTTTTACAAGTTGTGCTGGTCCAGAAGCTTCTGACGGAGCTGTTGAAAACGCTGGATTTGCTTACTTATCTTTTGAGGCATCTTCTAAGTCTTACTTAGTAAACTTAGGATCTACAATTGATCAAGAGATTAAAATCTATGCTGGACAAAATGTTTCTGCGGATACCGAATTACAAGTTTCAGTGAGCACTACAGTTGCAAGCTCAGCTTATACTATTCCATCTTCAGTAACAATGGCAGCTGGTACAAATGAAGCTACGTTAAACTTATCTTTTACAGAAAGCGGTTTTGACCAAGCCAACGGAGAAACCTTTGATGTGACCTTTACGGCACCAGATGGTTACTTTACAGGTGATGCAACGGTTTCAATTACTGTAAATGTTTTCTGTCCATCTGCTTTAGAAGGAAGCTACACAGAAACCAATACTGGTTTACCTGTAATGTTGACTAAGGTTGGTGGTACTGACTCACAATATGTAGTTAGTAGAGATAATTACTTTGGTACAGCTTACCCATTCACGATCAACGATCAGTGTAACACGGTAACTATCATTCAAAGTACATTTGTTGATAGCTTCGGTATCCCATTCTCAGGTTCAGGAACAACAGATCCTGCTGCTGGTACAATCAGCATGTCAAATACCTTGGACGGATATTACGCCAACAGACCATTTGATTTAGTTAAAAACTAAACCAATTTTATAAATCTAAAAACCACTCCTTTTTGGGGTGGTTTTTTTTTCTCATTATGACAACAATATTCGGAATACATTCGGTTTTAGAGGCTTTTGAAAGCGATACTACCTTTACTAAAATTTATCTCTTAAAAGACAGTCGTAATCGACAACTACAAGAGATCGAAAATTTTCTTCGTAAAAATAGCATTAGCTCAAGCTATGTGCCAGTTGAAAAATTAGACAAACTTTCTAAATTCAACAACCACCAAGGTGTTGTGGCTCAAATCTCACCCATCGAGTTTGCCAATCTTGAAGACCTCATTTCAGCCAGCCTTGAAAAAGAAGAAACTCCCCTATTTTTACTTCTTGATCAAATATCTGACGTGAGAAACTTTGGAGCCATCATTCGAACCGCAGAATGTACAGGAGTTACTGGAATCGTCATCCCGCAATCTGGCAGTGCACCCGTTAATGCAGAGACTATTAAAACATCCGCTGGAGCAGCATTTAAAATTCCAATTTGTAAGGTCAACCATCTCAAGGATGCCCTATTTATTTTACAATCCTTTGATATCAAAACAGCGGCTGCTACAGAAAAAACAGAAGATTCGGTCTACGATATAGAATTTAATCAACCTATGGCTATTATTATGGGTTCTGAAGGGAGAGGAATCAATCCGAGTATCCTCAAATTGGTAGACTACAGAGGTAAACTACCACTTCTAGGGGATATTGATTCGCTCAATGTTTCTGTGGCCTGTGGTGTGTTTCTCTATGAAGCCATTCGTCAGCGTCAGTTTTCTTAAGAATTCTCATTGTTTTCTGGCATGGAATCTCTAAGGTTCCCATTTTCATCAAATAATTCATCAAATTCATTTTGTTGAAAGGTATATTCTTCCTTTATAAGACCTTTGTTACGATATAGGTAGGCAAAGAACAATCCGACTAGAAAACCAGCTAAATGCCCTTCCCAAGACATTCCTTTCTTAATTGGAAGAATGAACCAAATCATACTTCCGTAAGTGAAAATGATAATCAAAGATAAAGCCACCAATCGGTAGTGCTTTTTGATAATTCCACTGAAACAGACAAAACTGAACAATAGATACACCAATCCGCTTGCTCCTATATGATACGAGGGTCTCGCAATGATCCAAGTAATTAATCCTGTCAGTAGTCCACCATACATCAGCACCTTCCACCAAACATCTTTATAAAATAGCCTAAGACTCGACATAAGAACCAATAAAGGAACGGAATTGTTAAATAGGTGGTTCGTATCACTATGAATGAAATGAAAGCCTATAACCCCAATTAAACCGCTTATTTCTCTAGGATATACTCCAAAGGAATTGAAATTATAACCAAAACGTATTTCTATCCAATAAATAAACCATATTAGAAATACAAACAGCAATGGAGCTGTAATAATCGAAAGATTTAATTTGAGATCGTCCTCATTCATAAACTCTTCTGTACAAATAGCTAACCAAAAGTAAATAAATGAATTTCTGTCAGAAAACTTTTCTATTTTTACTTTGTGAGTACTCCATTGGCAGAAAGAATACGTCCTAAAAGTTTCGAAGATTACATCAGCCAGCAACATTTGGTTGGCAAGAATGGTATTCTGACAGGCCTTATCAAACAGGGTATTGTACCTTCCCTAATTCTATGGGGACCACCAGGAATTGGTAAAACGACATTGGCAAATATTATTGCTAAGGAATCCAATAGACCTTTTTACACTTTAAGTGCCATTAATTCAGGTGTCAAAGAAGTCCGAGAAGTTATTGCTCGCGCAAAAAAGGATGGCGGACTGTTTACAACGAAGAATCCAATCCTTTTTATTGATGAAATTCATCGATTTAGCAAATCTCAACAAGATTCACTGTTAGGAGCTGTTGAAAAAGGTTGGGTTACCCTCATCGGAGCTACTACAGAAAATCCAAGTTTTGAAGTCATTCCAGCTTTATTATCAAGATGTCAGGTGTACATTTTAAATGCCTTTGATAAAGAGGAATTGCATCAATTATTGAAGAGAGCATTGTCCGCGGATCAATTTCTTGCTGACAAACAGATTGATCTCAAAGAAACCGAAGCCATGATGCAAATTTCGGGTGGAGATGCCCGTAAGCTGTTGAATACCCTTGAACTAATTATTGGAAATGAAGATGAACTTGAAATCACCAATGAATTGGTGCTACAAAAAGTTCAGAAAAATACGGCGAGGTACGATAAAACAGGAGAACAACATTACGATATCGTATCTGCCTTTATCAAATCCATTCGAGGTAGCGATCCGAATGCAGCCGTGTATTGGTTGGCCCGCATGATTGAAGGTGGTGAAGATGTGAAATTTATTGCACGACGCATGCTTATTTTGGCTTCTGAGGATATTGGCAATGCCAATCCGACCGCCCTAATTCTCGCGAACAATACATTTCAAGCTGTGTCTGTGATTGGTCATCCTGAATCGAGAATAATATTGAGTCAGTGTGCCATTTACCTCGCCAATTCTACCAAAAGTAATGCTTCTTATATGGCCATTAATAAGGCTCAAGAACTTGTACGAAATACTGGTGATTTGTCTGTTCCACTACATTTGAGAAATTCGCCGACCAAATTGATGAAAGACTTGGATTATGGTAAGAATTATAAATATGCCCATGATTACCCTGGTAACTTTGTAGATTCAGAATTTCTACCCGAGGAGATTCGTGGTACAACCTTATACAAACCAGGAAATAACGCCCGAGAGGCGCAGTTCAAAGAAGTGATCAAGAAACGTTGGAAATCGAAATACGAGGATTAGATTTTTAAATCATAGGTCAAACTCATCAATTTGCCTTCTTTATAAAATTCCACAATCCATTTCCCATCGCTTTTGTACATCAAGCCATTATGACTTATTAAAATATAATTGTCGGACTTTTGAGAAGGCAGCATGGTAAAGGTTTCATTCCTTTTGGCATCATTAATCATGAGTCCGTTTTTCTGAAACTTCAAGACACTCACTTGGGGCTTTTTAACCTTCGAAACCTTTGCCACTTTGGGTTCAACCTTTGTTTTTTCAATTTTGATAGGTTTTTCAACTTTGATTAGCTTTTTTTCGGTTGGCTTTGTTTTCAAAGAGGGATTGTAACTGTACACCAAAGCATCCATCGAATTATAAGCTCTTCTAATGGCTTCATGATAAGATCTTTTGTAGTCTTTATCCTTACTCTTCCCTTCCGCAGAAGTATAAACCTCATTATTTCGACAATCTCTTAGTTGAATCTTATTTCTACTGGTAAACATGTTGGAATTGTCTAAAACAGAAGCATATAAAGCCAAGCATCTGTCATCAGACAAATCCTGCGGAAATTCTTCATTATCCAACAATACGGTAAATCCCTTCTTTTGTAATAAAAACTTTGTCAGTGAACTCGTTTGGTAACCGTCTCGTTCTTTCACAAATTCAAACTTAGAAGAAACGACAATATATTTGTAGCCGGAAAAATCTACTCCTTGAGAAAAGACGTTCAAGGTGAAGAAAACTGAGACAAACAGCAATAGAAAGTTTTTCATAATTAATTGAATATAAAGTTCATACCTAATTGTAAAGATACATTATTCGCTTTAGCTAAGTTCCCATAATTCAGAATGTTATCAAAAGCAGCATACACATTAAACTTGCTTAATTGTACCGTCAAACCGAATCCTAAATTCGCCCAAGAAAAATCATCAATGGTATAAGTAGCCTTAGCATGAATTTTATCGGTCAATGATTTTTGATAAAAACCAGTCAAAGCCATCTGAGGAAATAATGGACGGAATATTGTAAACAACTGTGCCCCCACCGCATCGGTATAAAATTCCTCATAACGGTTGTCATAACAAATCTTACTTCTTCGTTCTCCAAAACTATATTTCACAGCCGCATTGAACCGCATGGGGCGCCACGTGGTATAACTATCTTGATTGTCTGTAGTCGGAATTTGTTGTTTAAATTCATCGGAAATTTGTTCCCAATAATTCGTCGGATTTGTTGGGTCATACTGAAAATTAACTCCTTCGAAGGTATAACTACCTTGTACCACATTATTTTGAGTGTTTTCCTTGTGTTTGATATAACCAAGGTCAAGAATACTGGCTGAAAATTGTAGTTGGGGTGAAATCTTATAGGCCATTCCAAGATCGATTCCCAATCCGGAATTTGATCCGAAAAAGGTATTCTTGATGTATTGGGATGCATCATTGATAAAGGTATCGTTCTGATAGAATCCGGATGAATTCATGGTGAAATCAACATTATTCAGGTAATGCGTATAGATATTATTAGATCCTTCCACCGTGGTAAAGGTTCCTCGATTGTTACGCGTTTGGTAATTCGCTGCAGAAGAATACATTTTGAGCCTAGCTCCTACTGATAGTTTTTCATCTAACTGCACCGTTGCTCCAACATGCGCAACACCGATCGCATCGAAGCTCACATTTACTTGGGAAATACTAAAGGTTCTATTTACATAAGCACCATTTCCTTCATTAATAAGTGTGATGATATCCTTTGGATAGTATGCAATCGCATCAATTTCATGATAAAATCCGAAGCTGATGTAAATGTCTTTGTTTAAACGGAATCCCGCATTTATCAATTCGATTTGCGTATTGATGGTGGCAAAATCACGACTGGTTAATTGATTGAACACCTGATTCACCTTATCATTGAAAGTTCTTCCATCGTTAGCAAATAGGTCATAAGCTGTAAAACCCGAACTACCAAAACCTGTTGATAATCCAGAAAGTAATGGAACTCCAAAATGAAATTTATTCTCGTTGGTTAATCCCGGATTTAGTAAGGATGACTGTGGTAAATCGGCAAAATCATAAAGGATCTGCTTATTCTGCGCCTTCAATTGAAAGATAAAGGCTATAAAAAGTAATAGACAACATCGCCTCATTTAAAAACGTTTTTCAATGTAAAATACAATGGCCGATTCAAACTCAAACTCTGAGGTATCTGCGGGATTCAAAGGTGTGCCTGTATCTTGAACCTCTGCGGTAATGGAGATTTGGGTTGTATTGAAAATTTGAGGATTAGCTCTCAGATCAATAACCTCAGTATGATCATAATTCAATTCGTTTGCAGTTATGGTAATTGGAATCAAAGTATAAATCGGATTTCCATTATCATCTTGAAATTCTATGGTAATGGTAAAATCTCGATTGAATTGATTTCTTGCCTCCACCAAAAAATCCATTTGAATCAGTGTTTCTGCAACCGTCGGATTTTGAAAGAAATCGATTCTACCAACATCAGAAATTGAATTTTGCTGAACGGTGCCTGAAGGATCAAAGAATTTCGCTGGAGTTGCGGTAAAATAGGTAAATGCACTTCTGTATACCGGAGAAAGGACAAAACCATTGGTTTGATCAAAGTCCACATCCTTTACGCAAGAGAAAAAAACTAGAAAAAAAAATGGTAATAATTTGGAGGAATATCTCATAAACTGTTGTGGTTGTAAGAAATTGAATTTCACCTAATTTGTCATACAAATATCTCTTTAAACGTTGAGATCCCTATAGATATTGCTTGATTTCTTGAAGTTTGTTCACCAAAATAAAATCTTCCTTTCGTTGATCAATGATATTTTCAAAGTCGCATAAAATGGCACGCATCCCAACATTTAAAGCCCCTTGAATATCGGCTTCTAGACTATCGCCAATCATTATCGATTCCTTTCTGTCGGCCTTTGACACTTTTAAAGCATGTTCAAATACCCTTGGATTTGGTTTTTTTACACCGACCGATTCTGAGGTAATAACCTGATCAAAATAATGAAGAATCTTGGTAGTTTCCATTTTACGGGTTTGCACCTCTTGAAATCCGTTAGTAATGATGTGTAGTTGATAATCTCCTTGTAAATAATTGAGAATATCTAAAGATCCATCCATCAGGTGATTGAAACGCGGTAAGTTTTCGATATAGTCTTCTGACAGATGATCAATCAAAGTATCTGAAACTTCCTGATTTAAAGAATCGAAGGTTTCTTTCAAGCGTTTGTATCTTAGTTCTGGTTTGGAGACTTTTTCTTCTCGATATAATTTCCAATAATGAAAATTCAGCGGTTTATAAACGGTAAGAAAGGCATCTAAATCAATTTCTAAATTATGATCTTGAAAAATCTTTTGGAAAGCAAGGGCAGAATTTGTTTCAAAATCCCATAAGGTGTGGTCCAGGTCAAAAAACACATGCTTTATCTTCGTCATTTCACTTATATTTGAGGGTTACCGTACCATTCTGAAAGATGCAACTATTTTCATTCTTAAAAAAAGAGTTTGTCAAAAATGTTTTGAC
>CAYFJL010000056.1:0-16091 GCA_964343335.1 uncultured Polaribacter sp.
TATATTTCAAATTCTTCTTTTGTCCAGTTAGTTTCCATATGATTTATTTTTCTATTGGCAATCCATCTATTGATCCCCATTCGGTCCAGGAACCATCGTAGATTGCAAATTGGTTATATCCTGCCAGGGTTGCACCTAATCCTAAAACACAGGCAGTGACTCCCGTTCCGCAGCTAAAAATGGCTTTTTTCTCTCTATTAAAGATACTAAAAAAAATGCGCTTTAGTTCGTCTTTTGACTTGAATTTTCCGTCTTCAAGTAGCTCTCCAAAAGGTAGTGAAACGGCGTTGGGCATATGACCTCCTCGCACTCCCTCTCGGGGTTCTGGATCTGCTCCCAAAAATCTGCCTTTGGATCTTGCATCTGCAATGTTAATGCTGTCATCATCTAATGACTCGAGAACGTTTTTGTAGGAAACTATCAACTCTTGATTAAAGTTTGCTTTAAAATCTCCTTTTTCCATTGGGATGATTAAACTCTTTGTAGTTGAAAATCCTTTGGACTTCCACTCAGGTAATCCGCCGTCGAGAACGGCAATGTTGTGAAAACCCATTGCTTGAAACATCCACCAAACTCTGGGCGCAGAATAGATTCCGTATACATCATACACCACGATACAGTCGTTGTGGTTTATGCCTAATGATTGAGCTTTCTCTTGAAAGACTTCCGCTGACAACAAGGTGTTTGGAAATTCGGCATCGACATCAGAAAATTGTTTTTTAATATCAATCTCAATGGATTTTGGAATATAGTCAATGGATTCTGCATGTGTATGATGGCCTCCCACTTTGGCAAGCGAACTGAACAATACCTTCAAATTAGGTTGATCTAAATGACGCTCAAGCCAATCGACAGAAACAATTGGAGAATTCAATTTTAAAGACATAAAAAAGGTCTTTGGGCTAGGCTTCGTTTACGATTCTTCGTAAATCAGATTTTCTACTGAAAGCTGCATTTCGTTCTAGAACCTTACTTTCGATGAAGTCAACCACCTTCTCCTGGATTCTTGTTTTGTAAACTTTGTTCATGTAGGTAATTCCACCCGGACTCATCACGTTTACTTCCACAAGTTTACCACCAATCACATCAATACCGACAAAATAGAGTCCGTCTTTCACTAATTTCGGACCAATTTTTTTACAAAGTAGTTTTTCTTGAGCCGTTAATTTGTGTTTAGCAACAGTTCCTCCGGCGGATACATTCGATCGATGATCTTTTTCACCTGGAATACGTCGCATCGCACCAATTGGAATTCCGTTTAAAATAAGAATACGAACATCTCCTTGTTCGGCTCCCTCGATATAATCTTGTAGGATTACATAATCAGAACCGCCATCACTCTTACTGATGTAGAAATCGAGTAATGAGTTGATATTCCCCATGGCCGATTTTTCAATCAGAATTACGCCTGACCCGCCAAATCCATTCAATGGTTTTAAAATCATTTTATCTGAATTTGATTCTTCAATCATCCGAATCAAATAGTTCTTATTTTTTGACACGTGCGTAACCGGAATAATCTCATTGTTCGGATCTTCAAATACCGCTGTGTATAGTTTGTTATTTGCTTCTCGCATCCCTTGAACCGAATTTATGATGAAGACATCGTCTTTTACCGAATCCAAGAAGTTCAACATCAATGGATCTAAGGGTGGTTCGGCGCGCATAAAAATCACATCAAAACCTGCCAAAGGCAACATTTCTTCGCGTGTGGTCGTCTTTTTGTAAAAAGACTTGATACTTGCAGGAACTTTATCCAAACGATTTAAGATGGTACAAAATGCATTAGTCACACTATTTCGAATGGTAAGATTGGAAGGCGTACAAATTGCCACGCCATGACCTCGTTTCGCACATTCGTGAATTAACGCTAAAGATGTATCGTTTTCAGGGCTTTTGATATCTTCCCAAGGATACATTAAGAAACAAATATTCATTTTTCAATTTTTGGGTTAAAGAACGCTCTATAAAGGTAGCAAACAATTTTTACTTAACATCGTCATAATTGTCGTCCCAGTTCTTAGGTTTTGGGTCTCCCAATTTTCCGACTGATTTGGCTACCATTGAGGCCACCGTTGCATCTCCGGTAACATTGATTACGGTTCTGCACATATCCAAAGGTCGGTCTACAGCAAAGATTAATGCCAATCCAATGGCTAATTTATCCGCAGGGAATCCTACAGATTCTAATACGATTACCAACATAACCATTCCCGCTCCTGGTACCGCAGCCGATCCGATAGAAGCCAAAAGTGCTGTTAATATGATCATTAATTGATCGGTAAAAGACAAGTCGAAACTTAAGGCCTGAGCAATAAATACTGCCGCTACCGCCTGATATAAGGATGTACCATCCATATTGATGGTCGCACCTACTGGTAATACAAAACTGGATACTTCTTTATCTACGCCGATGTGTTCCTCAACACGTTCCATGGTTACAGGAAGCGTCGCGGCACTCGAACTTGTTGAGAAGGCTAATAATTGAGCCGGACTCAAATTCTTTAAGAACCAAAACGGATTTTTCTTGACTACAAGACTTACCAAAATCATGTAGAATACAATCATTAACAATAGCCCTCCAACCACGGTAAATGAATACTTTAACAGGGCTAATAATAAATCTGGATCATTGGATGAAACCACCACATTGGCCAAAAGTGCAAACACTGCAAAAGGTGCGGTGAGCATGATTAAATCGACCATTTTCAGCACCACCTCATTCAATGAATCAAAGAAATCTTTCAATGGTTTTGCTGCTTTCTCACCAATCAATAGCATGGAAATTCCTAAGAAAATGGTAAAAAAGATTACCTGTAACATGGATTTGTTTTCGCTAAATGCCTTCACTGCATTATCTGGCACCATATCTACCAAGAACTGCAAAGGTCCACTATTCTTCTGTTTGGAAGCTTCTGCAATTTTAGACTGCACTCCTCCACTATTAGCGTAGGTTTGCGTCAATTTGTCAATGGTTTCATCAGAAATACCATCTCCTGGTTGTACCACATTCACCAAAGCCAAACCAATAGAAATTGCTACTACTGTAGTACATATGTAGATCACAATGGTTCGAATACCAATATTTTTGAACTTAGAAATATCCTTTAAATCTGATATTCCTTTTACCAAGGAAGCAATGATTAAGGGCACTGCGATAAGTTTTAAGAGCTTAACAAAAATAGTTCCGAAGGGATTGATCCAATCTGATACAAATTTCGCTCCACCACTTACGGAAGTCATTAGGAGTCCGAATATAACTCCTACTACCATCCCGATTAATATTTTCCAGTGCAATGCCATTTTCTTCATAAATATTGTTTTTAGTCTCTTGTTAAAAATTCACCATTCAATTGTTCCGTAAACCTACCATTTTCAACGCTTACTTTCCCGTTAATAATGGCATAATTTAGTCCTGAAGCCAAGACAAAAGGATTGTCGAATGTCGCTTCATCTTTAAAATTATCTGGATCAAAAATAATGATGTCTGCTTTATAATTGGGTTTCAAAACCCCTCTATTTTTTAAATTGAAAATTGCTGCTGTCTTCGAGGTACTGTTTCGAATGAATTTACCCAAAGTCAATAGTTTTTTTTCTTTCACATACTCCTGATACTTCTTCGGAAAGGATCCGTATTTACGAGGATGCCCAGTGTTTCCATCGGAACCTGTGACAACCCAATCTTGCCTCATAAAATTCTCCACGTCATAATCGGTCATGTTGAAAGATGCAATACGAATGAATCCGCCTAACACAAGCTCCAATGCCGTCTCTTCCTCTGAAAGTTTCAAAGAATCTGAAATGTGTGTTAAATCTTTAAAAAGAAGCTTTTTATCATAAGCCTTGATCATTACCAAGGATTTTCCTCCGCCTCTGCGCTTTATATTTCTTTTGATGCCTTCAAGAACCTTTTTGCGAGTCGACGCATTTTCCACTCGATATCGCAACGAATCCATTCCGCCTGATTGTGCCCATTTCGGAATTAAAGCCGATTTAAGTCCGGTTGCTGATGCTCGATAGGGATACTGATTGGCCGATATTTGAATGCCTTCATTCTTTGCGTCTTCAACCATTGAGATAATAGAATCACTAAATCTCCAAACGTCTGTTCCTAAACACTTTATATGAGATATATGAACTGGAACTTTAGATTCTTTTCCTATCTCAATTACTTCCTTTACTGATTTTAAAAGACCAACAGTATAGGAACTTTCATCACGGATATGGGAATCATAGATTCCGTTATAAGGCTTTATAACTTTTGCCAACTCAATAACCTCCTCTGTCGTTGAAAAACTACCTGGACTATAGAACAAACCTGTGGAAAGTCCGAATGACCCCTCCTCCATTTCTTGTTTCAATTTATCTTTCATTAAGGTCATCGAAATAGCATCTGGATTCGGTTGCGTTTTGATGCCTGACGCATCTCGAAGCGTTCCGTGCCCTGTAAGCGGAATCACATTGGTTCCGATTCCGTTTGCCAAGCATAGTTTTTTGAACCGAGACATGGGATAGACACTTTCACCATCGTTTCCAGTAACAACAGTCGTTATCCCTTGAAAAAGAAAGGGTTTATTGTGGGATTCTTCTTTCTGCACCAGTTCCCGATCGGCATGTGTATGCGGATCAATAAATCCCGGACTCACAATCTGACCTTCGGCGTTAATGATCTTGGTTGATGCATATTTTGAAGGATCAAAATCTCCTATTTCTAGAATCGCATCGTCTTTAATCGCGATGTTTACCGAAATTGATTGTTCTTCAATTCCGTTGTAAACAGTACCATTTAAAATAAGAATATCTACTTTCTGTGGCCCGCATGAAGCAATAAAGAGAACTACCAAAAGGCCTAAAAACTTCTTCATTCCTATTCTCTAGTAAGGATTTTCATCATTTCAACGGCAGAGACTTTACCGATTCTTTGAATTTCATTCATAGGAGTTTTGTCTCCAATCTCATAAGTAATTCCCACGGCATCATGGCCATATAAAAACCACCCTTTAGAGACTGGTTTGTTCGAGTTCCCAGGCGCCTCGTTCACCTTATAATTTGGAATATTAGCTTCTAAAGCTTCAAACCAATCGCTCACAAAAGTGGGAAGCGTTGTTCCTTCTCTCTTTTTATTGGTATAGAAGATATCATACCATGTAGAGTGAAAATCCAATCCTAAAACTATTTTAGAATCGTGTTCTTTCATTTGATTGCTGATGAAAGTAACCACTTGCCGTACTTCTGGCTGATTGTATTTTGACCAATCTCGGTTTAAATCCACCCCGTTTGCATTATGGCGCCAATGCCCCAAATCCACTCCATCCGGATTCATAATTGGGAAGGCAAGAATGCGGTACTTATTCAAAAATTCCGTTGTTAGTTCATTCTCTTGAAAAATAGTTTGCATGAATTCTTGAAAAGCAAAAAAACCAGTTACTTCTGGTGGATGCTGTCTTGTCAAAAATATCAACAAAGGTTTCTCCTTTTTATCGCCAATTCCGATATCCAAAACTGGAATGTCTTTACCCAAGGTTGTCTTTCCAACGGTAGAAATTTCCACAAAAGATTTTCCTTTGGTCACCTTCGAAACCCAATCGTTGGTATCTGCATAGGTCACCACCTTTTGCGCTGACACCCATGTCGTGTCTTTGGAAAGATTCAACTTTATAGTCGTGATGGTATCTTTTTTAAACACCATAGTACTGTCTAACAACTCCCATCCTGATGGTCGATTTATCTTTGGCGGATAACGGTGTTTGTATCCTTCAGGATAATCAAATTGCACATAAATCGGTCGAATTGAATCAGACCAAAGCTTAAAGCTGTAATACGGACTGTTATTTATAGGACCGTTTTCTGGATTAATTCGTGCAAGAAAAGTGGAATCGTTTAGCTGATTAAAATCGTTCAGTCGAGCTGCATCAAACATGTTACTGGCATACACCCCATTCACTTGGTAAACCTTTTTGGTCTGATATTCAATGGGTTTAGTTGAAGTATCAATGTAGTTTTCGAAATGAACTTCTTTTGGGTTTTTGCAAGAACTAAGAAGCAGGATAATTGCAAAAAACGTAATCTTGGATATAAGTTTCATTGGTTAGATTTGGTTAAAAGTAATTAAAAAAAATTCATCATGAAATTAGAGAAATAATTACCTTAGAAATCTAATTTAAAATCTACCAAAATGTCTGGAATCTTAGACCTTCTTCAAAGCGATATGGGAAAAACCATTATCTCTGGAATTGCAAATCAAACCAATACTGACGCTGATAAGGCAAGTAGTGTTTTATCAATGGGTATGCCTGTGATGATGAAAGCAATGCAAAGAAATGCAAATAGCTCTTCAGGAGCAGCAGGATTACTTAGTGCCCTGTCTGGCAAACATGATGGAAGTATTTTAGACAATATTGGTGGATTACTTTCAGGTAGCTCTAGCAATGCTCTTGGTGCTGATGGGAGTAAAATTTTAGGTCATGTCTTAGGTAGCAAACAAAGCGGAGTTGCCCAAGTTATTGCCCAGAAAGTTGGTATTGATTCAGGATCTGTTATGCAAATCTTACAATTAGCAGCCCCAATCCTTATGGGTTTTTTGGGAAAACAAAAGAACAGTCAGAACATTTCGAATGCCAGTGATGTAAGCGGGCTTCTAGGTGGTTTGCTTAGCCAAAATAGCAAACAGAACGAACAAAGCTTCCTTGAGCAAGTCCTTGATGCTGATGGTGATGGTAGCATGGTGGATGACGTAGCCGGAATGCTATTAGGTGGATCTAAAAAATCTGGTGGTTTGGGCGGAATGTTAGGAGGGCTTCTTGGAGGAAAATAACTCCTATTTTACCTCTATTTGAAGGCAATTCTTGTATATGTCCTCGTAGACAGGAACAATATTCTCTAGGGAGAATGACTTGGCATGTTCATAGGCTTGCCTTTTAAATCGTTCAAGTGTTTCTTTGTTTTTTACGATTTTGAGCGTATTGGTAACCATATCGTCAACATCTCCAACGTCACTCAAATATCCGGTCTTACCGTGAACGTTTACCTCTGGTAACCCTCCGGTATTGGTGGAGATAATAGCCGTCTTACCTGCCATGGCCTCTAAGGCTGCCAATCCGAAACTCTCGGTTTGAGAAGGTAATAGGAAGATATCCGAATAACACAAGATCTTTCTGACCTCGGTACTGTTCCCTAAGAAAAACACCTTGTCCGAAATTTTCAATTTCTTGGTTAAGTTTTCAGCCTTAATGCGATCAGGCCCTTCACCTATCAAAAGCAATTTTGAGGGTACTTCCTTTTGAACTCCATAAAATGTTCGAATCACGTCTTGAACGCGTTTAACGGCTCTGAAATTACTAACGTGGGTCAAGATCACCTCATCTGGTTCTGCTAATGTAATTCGCTGACATTCTTCGGCTTCGGCTTCCTTGTATTTTGTGATATCAATAAAATTGTAAACTACCTGAATATCTCTGGAAATATTGAAACGCTCATTGGTCGTCTGTCTCAAATTATTGGAAACTGCCGTAACCACATCAGAATGATTGATGCTAAATTCCACCGCAGTTTTATAGGTAGGATGGCTTCCTACCAAGGTAATATCCGTCCCGTGTAAGGTAGTCACAACTTTGATGTAAATACCTTTTTCTTTTAACATTTCCTTCGCCATATAAGCAGCATAAGCATGGGGAATCGCATAATGCACGTGCAATACCTCAAGATTGTGTTTTCTGACAACCTCCACCATTTTACTGGAAAGGGCTAATTCATATGGTTGGTATTGGAATAGAGGATATTCTTCAATGTCTACTCGATGAAAGTGCAAGTGATGTGATAAATAATCCAATCGAACTGGATGATTGTAGGTAATAAAGTGAACCTCGTGCCCTTTATCGGCCAAAGCCATTCCTAATTCAGTAGCCAACACACCACTACCTCCATAAGTCGGATAACAAACAATACCAATCTTCATAAAGTAAGAATATGGCGTAAAGATACAGTTAATCTTTGTGCAAAGACTTAAAGAAAGCTTAAATCACTACGGATTAGTAGTCACCCAGTGTAGCCGGATTCTGAGTCAAGGCAGTTTCTAATTGCTCATCATTCGGAGCTTTTCCGTGCCAAGCATGGGTATGCATCATGAAGTCAACTCCATTCCCCATTTCCGTGTGCAATAAAATACAAATCGGTTTTCCATTACCTGTTCTAGACTTCGCATTGGCCAAACCTGCTTTGATGGCGTCGATATCATTACCTTCTTTAACATCAATAACATCCCAACCAAATGCTTCAAATTTCATTCGTACGTCACCCATGTGCAATACATCATCTGTTTCTCCATCAATTTGCTTTCCGTTTAAATCGATGGTACAAATAATGTTATCAATCTTCTTTGCAGAAGCATACATAATGGCTTCCCAATTCTGACCTTCTTGCAACTCACCATCACCGTGAAGAGAATAGATGATTTTGTCATCATTGTTCAATTTCTTGGCTTCAGCAGCACCTAAAACTACTGACATTCCTTGACCTAAAGAACCCGATGCAATTCGAACACCTGGTAATTTCTCATGAGTGGTAGGATGCCCTTGCAAACGAGAATCAATGTGTCTAAACGTAGCTAATTCGGAAACAGGAAAGAATCCGCTTCTCGCCAAAACGCTGTAGTAAACTGGTGAAATATGACCATTGGATAAGAAAAATAAATCTTCATTTTTACCATCCATGGAGAAATGGGTGGAATAATCCATTACCTCTTGGTATAATACTGTAAAAAATTCGGCACATCCTAAGGATCCGCCTGGATGCCCTGAATTTACCGCATGAACCATTCTTAAAATATCTCTTCGAACTTGTTGCGTAAAAGCTTGTAATTCTTGTGTAGTTGCCATGAATAATAATTTGAGCTACAAAAGTAGTTTTTTCAACCTCAATCGACAATTAAATTTGAAATGAAAATGAACAGGTTATCAACCAAATCAGGTCTTCTGTTTTTTCTTTTTGGCAGCCGGAAATAAGACATTGTTTAAAATCAATCGATACCCCGGAGAATTTGGGTGTAAATCGAGTTCTGTCTTCGGATCACCAACACGATGTGAATAATCTTCGGGGTCGTGACCTCCGTAAAATGTAAACATCCCCTTCCCTTTTGTTCCGTGAATATAGCGCGCTTCTCTATTGACTTTGCTTTCTCCTAAAACGAGTACATTCGACTTAACATTAGATCGATCAAAAGAAGTCGTTTGCCCCATAAACCCTTTGACAAGCATGGTATGATTTTGGGTCAACATCGTCGGAATAGGATCCCATTTGGCCGAAAACTCAATCAATGAGAAGTAATCGGATGTTCTGGGAATTCTACGCTTTCGCGTCATATCTATGGATGAAAACTCGTACACAATTGGATTGGGTTCTAGTTTAAAGTTTTTGAAAGCAAAAGTTTTCGAAAAATCTATTTTAGACTGATAATTAGCTTCGGATGCATCACCGTCAAACATGGCTTCGGCAATATCTACTCCTTCCGCTGCTAAAGCAATATCAAAACTATCAGTTGCAGAACACATAGCAAACATGAAACCACCACCTATCACATAATTCCGGATCTTCAAAGCCACATCCAGTTTTTGCTCCGAGACCTTGTTATAGCCCAATTCGCGTGCTAGTTTCTCTGCATTCCTTTTTCCTTCAATATACCAAGGTACTGTTCTGTATGATCCGTAAAACCGACCAAATTGCCCAGTAAAATCTTCATGATGTAGGTGTAACCATTCGTAAAGCAAGAGTTTATCTTCCAAAACCTCCTTATCATAAACCACATCAAAAGGAATTTCCGCATAAGTCAAAACCATGGTCACTGCGTCGTCCCAAGGCATTTTATCTTTCGGAGAGTATACCGCAATCTTTGGCGCCTTTTCTAGAGTAACCGCTTCTTGATTTGAAGAAGGAGAGGCAATTTGTTGCAACATGATTGAAGCTTTGGCATCGCTGACAACTTCATAGGAAACGCCACGAATTTTACATTCATTCTCAATGGTCGGGCTATTCTCAATTAAGAAAGAACCTCCTTCGTAATTTAGTAACCATTTGGCTTTCAATCCGTTTTGAAGAGAATAATAAACAATTCCGTATGCTTTTAAGTGATTCTTTTGATTGTCATCATTCATGGGAATGTAAATAAAACTCGCCCAAGTTTTACTGACAAATAGAAAAAGAAGAAGGATTAGCGCTTTTTTCATCAATTCAAAAATACGCAATTACAAGAGCATTCTAAAATGGCATATCGGAATCGTCGTCCATACCGAAGGCATCCTTCGGTTCAATCCGCTGATTTGGTGTAAAATCATCCATTTCGTTGTTCATACTAGAATGGAATTCATTAGATACGCTATCCTCTAGGTTAGAGAATTGAGCCAAATGACCTGTAAATTTCAATCGGATGTTATCAAGGCCACCATTTCTGTGCTTGGCTACAATAAATTCGGCCTGTCCCTCACATGGTGAACGCTCTTCATCATCCCATTCGGTCATACCGTAGTATTCTGGCCTAAAGATAAAGCTTACAATATCAGCATCCTGCTCGATTGCTCCAGATTCACGAAGGTCAGAAAGCAATGGTCTTTTGGTTCCACTACGAGTTTCAACAGCCCTCGATAACTGAGAAAGGGCAATTACTGGAACATTCAATTCTTTGGCCAAAGCCTTTAAATTTCGAGAAATGGTAGAAATCTCTTGTTCACGGTTTCCTGAATTCTTCCCTGAGGTTCCTACAGTCATTAACTGCAAATAGTCAATGATTAAGATTCTCACTCCGTGCTGAGACACCAAACGTCTTGCCTTTGCTCGTAAATCAAAAATCGATAGCGATGGCGTGTCATCAATAAAGATGGGAGCATCAGACAAACGTTTCACGTTGACGTTCAGAATTTGCCACTCATAAGGTTCTAAATTACCCTTACGAAGCTTTTCTGAAGTCAATCCAGTTTCAGAAGAAATCATCCTTGTGATCAATTGTACCGAAGACATCTCCAAAGAGAAGACTGCGACAGGCGCATTGAAATCGATGGCCATGTTCTTCGCCATCGAGATTACAAATGCCGTTTTACCCATACCAGGACGTGCCGCAATAATGATTAAATCGGAAGGTTGCCATCCTGAGGTCAAAGCATCCAATCGAGAAAACCCAGTTGCCAATCCAGACATTCCTTCTTTGTTACTGATTTCTTCAATCTTCTTCAATGCCTGCTTTACAAGAGAACCTGCGTCTTCCGATGATTTTTTCAGGTTACCTTGGGTCACCTCAAACAGTCTTGTTTCTGCCTTGTCTAATAGATCAAAAACGTCCTTTGTTTCATCGTAAGAATCCTCAATAATTTCAGAGGAAATGGAGATTAATTTACGCTGAATGTATTTCTGCAATATCACACGTGCGTGAAACTCAACGTGAGCCGATGAAGCTACTTTCTGAGTCAAACGAATCAAATAGAAATCCCCTCCAACCAATTCTAATTTTCCTCTTTTTCGAAGCTGATTGGAAACCGTTAATAAGTCGATCGGTTGGGAGCTTTGAAACAGCTCAAAAATCACCGCGTAGATTTCTTGATGCTTCTCATCGTAAAAAGCATCTTTATGGAGAATATCGATAACATCATCAATTCCTTTTTTATCAATCATCATCGCCCCCAACACAGCTTCCTCTAAATCAAGGGCTTGTGGTGGAACTTTACCTTTTTCAAGACTAATTATCTTACTTCTATCTACCTTTTTTGCAGGGTAAGTCGTCGGTTTCTCCATGGTAACAAATGTATATTTTTATTTGAATTGACGCCTCTTTCTAAATTCTAATTTGTTTACAAAATTCTGTTATTAACGTGTTAATAACTTATGAGTATTAATTTTAATTTTTACTTTTAGCTGAGAATGAAATATCAAAAAAGACATCTTGTTTTCGCCATTCTATTACCCATTCAAATTGGACTTGTTCAATACCTTTCTAATTATCAGTCGTTTATTGAAAATTACTATACCAATGGCATCTATCCATTCCTTTCTAAATCATTGCGATTTCTATTTGGCTGGGTTCCCTTTTCCATAGGAGATGTACTTCTTTTGCTGTTCTTTCTCTTGTTGATTCGATTCATCTATGTGCTCATAAAAACAAAATTTAAAGGAATTCTTCAAAAACTTGTTGTGGTGATTGCCTTTCTTTCCATCGTCCATTGCTGTTTCTATTTTTTCTGGGGATTGAATTACTTTCGGGAACCACTTCAAAATCAATTTGAATTCGACACCTCAAATTATAGTACCGAAGAATTGATCAAAACCACCTCGGCCATTATTGGAAAGGCAAATACGTATCATAGCGAACTTAACGAGAACGATTCTATTGCTGTGGTTGTCCCTTATTCCCGAAAAGAAATGTATGCTATGGCTGTAGAAGCTTACCAAAATCTATCGAAAGATTACCCTCAGTTTCAATACCAAATTGCTAGTATAAAACACTCCATGATGAGTCTTTTACAATCCTACAACGGTACCTCTGGATATTTAAATCCCCTTACTGGTGAGGCTCACGTGAATAATAAAATTCCGAAAACAGGTTATCCCACAACGGTTTGTCACGAAATGGCTCATCAAATCGGATTTGCTGCAGAAAATGAAGCGAATTTTATTGGCTTTCTAGCCGCCAATTATCACGAGGATCAATTTTTTAAATATGCCAGCTACCGAATGGCCTTGGCTTATTGTTTGAACGAGTTGAGAAAACGAGATTCAGACCGCTATGCCGAGACGATTCAAATGATCAATAAAGGTATTTTAGAAGACTACAACAACAGCTCTCGATTTTGGAGACAATTTAAAAATCCGTTTGAACCTTTAATGAAAAAGGGCTACAACGCCTATTTAAAAGCCAATAGACAAGATAAAGGAATCGCCTCTTATAATTATGTGGTGGATTTATTAATCTCTTATCACAAGTTTAAAGGGTCTATTTAATTCTTCTTATTTTTGGTCATCTTGATTTGGAAATCACCAATTCGAGATACTTTCTTTTTAAATCAAATTTTTTACAACATGAAAAACAATCTCTTTTTATTGTTTTTGTTTTTTACCTCATTGGGATTTGCACAAGATTATTTCCCAATCAATACCGAGGTAAAAACCTCCAAAAACACTACCGTAGTATTTGAAAATGCTACCATTTACGTGAACCCATCCGAGGTGATCAAAAAAGGATCCATGGTGATCAAAGACGGAAAAGTCGTTGCCATTGGAAGGTCCGTTAAAGCACCTGCTGGTGCAAAAAAAGTGGATTTATCGGGTAAGACGGTTTATCCATCATTCATTGATATCTATTCGGATTTCGGAATCAAAAAACCTTCTAGGTCTAGAAGCGGAGGTAGATCTCCACAATACGATGCTAGTAGAAAAGGATACTATTGGAATGATCATATCCGACCAGAAACCGATCCGACCAGCAGCTTTAAATTCGATGCTAAAAAAGCAAAGCAATTGGTAAATGCAGGATTCGGAGTGGTAAACACACATATGCATGACGGAATTGTAAGAGGTAACGGAATGTTGGTTTCGTTAAATACAGCATCCAATGATGCTTTCCGAATGATCAATAATCGTTCTGCACAATATTTATCATTTAGCAAAAGTGTAAAATCAAGACAAAACTACCCAACTTCACGAATGGGTGCCATGGCATTGTTGCGTCAAATGTATTTAGATGCGGATTGGTACGCACAAGGGAATGCAAAAAATAAAGATCTTTCACTAGAGGCTTTAAACGCAAACAAAAACTTGGTTCAAATTTTTGATGCAGGTACACATTTAGATGTGGTGAGAGCTGACAAAGTAGGTGATGAATTCGGAATTCAATATACCATCGTAGGAAGCG
This sequence comes from uncultured Polaribacter sp., assembly GCA_964343335.1. Lineage (GTDB taxonomy): Bacteria > Bacteroidota > Bacteroidia > Flavobacteriales > Flavobacteriaceae > Polaribacter. Next base: position 13,886 of record CAYFJL010000056.1, read on the forward strand.
GATTGGAATACGAGCGTGTTGCAGATATCAAAGCAACGGGAGCTACCATGATTGTTCCGATTAATTTTAGAAAGGCTTACGATGTGAGCAATCCAATGTTAACAGAGCAAATCTCTGTGAATGACATGAGACGTTGGAATCAAGAACCAGCTAACTTGGCGATTCTTGCTAAAAACGGAATTGAATTTGCCTTAACGACTCACGATTTAAAATCGGTTGCTGCTTTTCATAAAAATTTAATGAAAGCCATCAAATACGGATTGGATAAAACAAAAGCTTTAGAAGCCTTAACCACCATTCCGGCTAAAATTCTTGGTGAAACGACCATTGGAAACTTACAAGTTGGAAGTCATGCCAATTTCATTGTAACCAGCGGTGATATTTTTGATGGAAAAACAACTCTTTATGAAAACTGGGTACAAGGTGATCGTCATGTGATTAACGACATGAATATCAAAGACATTAATGGTACTTACACCTTTAACACCAATGGAAAAGATTTCGAGTTGAGCGTTTCTGGAAAAGGAGCAAAACAAAGAGGATCTTTAAAGTCTGGCGGAAAGACTGTGAAATCAAAATTCGCTTTCAAAGACAATTGGGTGCATTTAACCATTAATAATGGTGGCGATTTCTCAAGAATTGTAGCACAGTTGTCAGCAAACGGAATGAGTGGTCAATTGTACGCCAATGACGGAAGTTCGAGCAATTGGACGGCCACTATGAAGGAAGCTACTAAAAAGACTTCAAAAAAGAAAACTGCTAAAGCCACTGCTCCAACGGTGCTGCCGGTTAGTTTCCCTAACATCGGAATGGGTAACTTCACACAACCAAAACAGCAAACCATTTTGATCAAGAATACAACAGTTTGGACTAGTGAAGCTGATGGTATTTTAGAAAATACAGATGTATTACTAAAGGATGGTAAAATTGCGCAAATTGGAAAAAACCTAAAAGCAAGACGCGCTTTGGTAATTGATGGCAAAGGCAAACACCTTACCGCCGGAGTTATCGATGAGCATTCGCATATTGGAACCTCTGCTGTAAACGAATCAGGTCATAATTCAACGGCAGAAGTGACCATTGAAGACGTTGTGAATCCAGATGACATCAACATTTACAGAAATTTAGAGGGTGGCGTTACTTCCATTCAAATTTTACACGGATCTGCAAATCCGATTGGTGGTAGGTCTGCAATCATTAAGCTGAAATGGGGTGAAAATGCCGACAACTTGATTTATAAAAATAGTCCGAAGTTCATCAAATTTGCTTTGGGTGAAAATGTAAAACAATCCAACTGGGGAGACAATCAAACCATTCGTTTTCCACAAACCAGAATGGGTGTTGAGCAAGTTTACAAAGATTACTTCCAAAGAGCTAAGGAATACGAAGCTTTGAAAACGAGTGGTAAGCCTTTTAGAAAGGACATCGAATTGGAAACCTTATCTGAAATCTTGAAAAAAGAACGCTTCATCTCTTGTCACTCTTACGTGCAAAGTGAAATCAACATGTTGATGAAAGTGGCGGAGAGCTTCAACTTCAACATCAATACATTTACGCACATTCTTGAAGGATATAAAGTAGCCGATAAAATGGCAAAGCATGGTGTCGGTGGATCTACCTTCTCTGATTGGTGGGCTTACAAATACGAGGTTAAGGATGCTATTCCGTTTAATGCAGCTATCATGAAAGAAGCTGGTGTAACCGTAGCCATCAATTCAGACGATAGAGAAATGTCTCGAAGATTAAATCAAGAGGCAGCTAAAACCATTAAATACGGTGGTGTTTCAGAATTGGAAGCTTGGAAGATGGTGACCATTAATCCGGCAAAATTACTCCATATTGATGACCGCACAGGAAGTATCAAAGTCGGTAAAGATGCCGATGTGGTCCTTTGGAGCGGACATCCAATGTCTATTTATTCGAAAGCAGAAAAAACCATTATCGACGGTACTGTTTATTTTGATATCGAAGAGGATAAGAAAAAGCGTGCTGCACTTAAAAAAGAGAAAGCACAGTTGGTAAAAATGATGCTTAACGAGAAATTAAACGGAGGAAAAGTACAAGCTCCACGTAAAAAGATGTTAAAGCAATTTACTTGTGAAACTGAAGGAACCTTTATAAACTAAGACAAAATGAAAAAGTTATTTATATACAATTTGATATTTTTCTTCAGTTTAGGAAGTATCATAGCACAGCAAACACCAGC
>CAYFJL010000057.1:0-15845 GCA_964343335.1 uncultured Polaribacter sp.
AAGATTTAAAAATTGATTTTATAAATCATTTCAGCGAATATGCATCCAAAGAAGCGCTTATTCGTAGACCACAAATCATCATAGACGGTTCAGGAGGTTAAAAAAAGTTTCCTTGAGAACACGTAGGATATTACAATTAGGATTCCTTTTAGTATTAAGCACATTCGCGCTTAATGCAAACACTATACATTATAATAAAGGAGCGTCGTTAACGGCGTCTCCTTTTTTTAATGAATTATTCCAATTAAATTCTTATCAAGAGGACCTACAAGAAATCAATTCTTTGATTAAGGATGAAAAGTTTTCACAAGCGTTACCACTGGCCTTTGATCTCTTAGAAGATTTAAGTTCTTCCAACTATTTGCTCAGGTATCAGGTAGAATCTCAGATTGGTTTTATTTTTTCTAAAACTAATTCTCATAAAAAATCGCTTCTATACTATAAAAAGGCATTAAAGTCTTTACAACAGTCAACCAAAGTCGATTCCAAGGAGGATGTCTCCTTAGATGTTCAATTGATAGATACCTATTTCAAAATAGGATCTTCATGGTTAAGGCTTGAGGTGTATGAGGATACCACAGAGGTTGAGAAAAAAGATAGTGCTAAATTTTATTTCAGAAAAGTGGAGAACATTCCTTCGTTGAATGATGATATTCTTGACATTAAAGGAAGAACCTATACAAATTTGACAGCTATTTATTATACAGACTCCATTTATGATGTTGCCAAAGATTATGCCCAAAAGGCTATTGACATTCATAAGAAACGCAACAACAAATTGAGTCAGGCTGGGGCTTTGGGTAATTTAGGAAGTATATATGTAGACCTTGGTGATTTCGAAACGGCTAAAGAAAAATATCTGGAAGGACTAGATTTAATAAGAAATATCAACTCCTCAAAAGCCGATCTATTTAAGGCAAATTTGTACGCGAATCTTGCTTGGGCATTACGAAATTTAGAGGATTATACAGCTTATGATGAGCTCACTAAATCCAATGAGTTCAATGAAAAACTTAGGGATAATGAGGTAAAACGAATCGTTGAAACAATTACAGGACAATACAATGTAGATAGGGTTAAACGGGAAGAAAGAAGTAAATTTTGGATTTATGTAATCATCAGTCTTTTAATCATTATTTCTTTGGCCTCCTCGGTTTGGTTGTATTCACAACGTAAAAAGAATTTGGCACTAGAACTTGAAAAAGCCGATATGATTCAGAAACAAAAAGTGGAAGCGGTGAAGTCCGATTCCCAAAAGCGTATTTTGAATGCCGTAATTGAAGGGAAAGAAAAAGAACGAAAAGAGATTGCAGAAACCCTGCATGATAGTGTGAGTACTTTGTTGTCATCCGCCAATTTACATTTACAAGCTTCTTCAAAACAATTTCAAGGTGAAATGCCCCTTGAAATTAAAAAAACGAAAGTTATTATTAATGAGGCTTCTGCTAAAATTAGAGACCTTTCTCATGATTTAATGTCTGCAATACTCATCAAATTCGGATTGCCTTATGCGATTAAAGATTTGGCTAAAAAATATTCCAATTCTGAACTTCAAATAGATACTGATATTCATGATATTGGCCGGTTTACGGAGAAGTTTGAAATCAAGGTCTACAATATTGTTCAAGAATTTATCAATAACATTCTAAAGCACAGCGAGGCATCCAAAGCCTTGGTTAGAATTAAGATTGTAAAGGAGAATATCGTGATACGTATTTCCGATAATGGCGTTGGTTTTGATATGAATTTAGTTGATAAGAAAGAGGGGATTGGTCTTAAACAAATTGAAGCGAGGGTTCAATTAATGCATGGTGAATTCCAGATAAAATCAGCTGTGAACCAAGGGACTGAAGTCCAAATCGCCATACCTACTATTGAAGTCGAAAATCAGGTGATTAACGTTTAGCCAATTCGATGACTTCCAAGTTTTTTATTTCTCCTGTAACCAACTCAAAGCGTAGCATGGTTCTGACTTTATGAAAGCCTACCTTTCCCGCAGCTCCCGGATTGAAATGCATGATGTTTAATTTGTTGTCGTATTGCACTTTCAAAATGTGGGAGTGTCCGCAAATGAATAAATTTGGCGGATTTGCCTTCAGCGCTTCACGCACTCGTTGATTATACCGATGGGGATATCCACCGATATGGGTCATCCAAACGCTCACACCTTGATCTTCAAATTTTAGATCCAACGGAAATTCGGCCCTGGCTTCTTTGCCATCAATATTGCCGAATACTGCTCGAAGAGGTTTGTGCTTCTTTAGGGTATCTGTAACACGTAAATCACCAATGTCTCCCGCATGCCAGACTTCGTCTGCCTGCTTCACATATTTAAGAATCTGATCATCGATGAAGCTGTGGGTATCGGAAAGTAATAGGATTTTCTTCACATTGTAAAAATACGAATACACAAATAAATTCCTTAATTTTGATGGCTTCTAAACACACTTTCTTTGAGGTATTTTATTGAACTTTCTTATCATGGGAAAAACTATCATGGTTGGCAGATGCAGCCAGACGCGGTGAGCGTCCAAGAGAAGGTAAATGATGCTGTGAGTAAGGTGTTCCGCGAAGCCATCGAGGTGGTAGGAGCAGGAAGAACAGACACAGGAGTTCATGCCAGGCAAATGTTTGCGCATTTCGACAGCTCCAATGAAATTCCGAAGGAAGCTGTTTACAAACTTAACTCCATTGTCCCTAATGACATCGTTATTTACGATGTAGTTCAAGTGTTAGATGACAAACACGCTCGTTTCAATGCAACCTCGCGGAGTTATGAGTATCACATTTGGTTGGGTAGAAATCCGTTTTTATTGGACTTTAGTTGGCAAATTCACAGTCAGCAGCTGAACGTAGAAAAAATGAATGAGGCGGCTGAAATACTATTGAGGTATAAGGACTTTCAATGTTTTTCAAAGGTAAAAACCGATGTTTATACCTATAATTGCGACGTCACAGAAGCGCGATGGGTGTTGGAAAACAACAAGTTGATTTTTCATATTTCAGCCAATCGCTTTTTGAGAAATATGGTAAGGGCCATTGTTGGGACGCTTGTAGATGTGGGCTTAGGAAAAATTACAAAAGATGACTTTGAAGCCATTATTGAGAGTAAGGATCGAAGTAATGCAGGTCTTTCAGTGCCTGCCAAAGGATTATTTTTAACAGCAATTAAATACGATTAAATTGGCAAAGTATTCAGGAAAAGCATTTGATGTTGAGATTTTCTCAAGGCTAATGTCCTTCGCGAAGCGCTATAAATTATTCTTCTTTATCGCCGCTTCCTCAACCATCTTGTTGGCGCTTTTTTCTGTTTTAACGCCTTACATTCTGATCAATACTGTTGACGATTATATCCTAACAAAAGACAAACAAGGGTTATTAGATTACACCTTATTGATGCTGGGTGTATTGATGATAGAGGTAATCCTACAGTTTACATTTATCTATTTCGCAAACTGGGTGGGTCAACATATCATTCGAGACATTCGAGCGAAGATATTTAGGCATATCTTGAACTTTAAAATGACCTATTTCGACAACAATTCGGTCGGGAAATTAGTGACTAGGGTAGTTTCTGATATTGAGACCATTGCCGCTTTTTTTAGCAATGGGGTGTTTACTATTGTGAGTGACATTCTCAAAATGGTGGCGGTTACGATTATCATGTTTATTTTGAATTGGAAACTTGCCTGTATTACCTTGGCCATACTTCCAATTTTGATTTACGCTACTAAGCGTTTTCAAGTGGCGATTAAGGCTACTTTCCAGGAGGTTAGAGATCAGGTTGCGAATCTAAATTCTTTCGTTCAAGAACGAGTAACCGGTATGAAAATCGTGCAGCTTTTCAATCGTGAAAAGGTTGAATATGACAATTTTCTCGAGATTAATGAAAAACACAAAGCAGCTCATGTAAAAACCATTTGGTATTATTCTGTTTTCTTTCCAATTGCTGAAATCTTATCCTCCATAGGAATCGGATTGATCGTTTGGTTTGGTGGTGGCCAGGCTATTCAGAATTCCGGGATTACGGTCGGTATGATTATGGGATTCATTTCCTATGCGCAAATGTTGTTTAGACCCCTACGTCAAATTGCCGATAAATTCAACCAACTTCAAATGGGTATCGTTGCTGGAGAGCGTGTTTTTGGTGTCCTAGATACCGATAGCTTTATCTCAAGAGAAGGAACAACGGTTGCAGAAAACATCCGAGGAGACATCAAGTTTAACGATGTACGGTTCAGTTACATCGAGGGAGAAGAGGTTCTCAAAGGAATTTCATTTGCTGCCAAAAAAGGGGAAACCATTGCCTTGGTGGGCGCTACGGGAGCTGGAAAATCAACCATCATTAGCTTGATGAATCGTTTCTATGAAATTGATAGTGGAGAAATTGCGGTTGATGGGGTTTCAATTGATGATTATACGGTTGAAAGTCTACGAAATCAGATTGCTATTGTGCTTCAGGATGTATTCTTGTTTTCAGATACCATTTACAATAACATCACCCTTAAAGATGAATCCATCTCGTTGGATGAGGTGAAAAAAGCCGCAAAGAAAATTGGTATTCATGATTTTATCATGTCTCTTCCGAATGATTACAATTACAATGTCAAAGAAAGAGGAGTTATGCTGTCATCAGGGCAACGCCAATTGATTTCATTTTTACGGGCCTATGTAAGCAATCCGTCAATTTTAATTCTAGATGAGGCAACTTCTTCTGTGGATGCCTATGCAGAACAATTGATTCAACAGGCGACTGATACCATTACCAAGGGTAGAACTTCCATAATTATTGCGCATCGTTTGGCAACGATTAAAAAAGCGGATACCATTATTGTGATGGACAAAGGTCAAATTGTTGAGAAGGGTACCCATAACGACTTGCTTGCAAAAGAGTCAGGATACTATAAGAATCTGTACGAAAAGCAATTCCAGCTAGAAAAGGCGTCTTAGATATTAAGATCTTTCTTTAATTTTTCGAGTAAGTCAGCCCTTGAGTCATATAGGATGAACTCTCCATTTTTAATGTAGGAAATTTCTCCAGTTTCTTCAGAAACCAACAGACAAACCGAATCCGTTTTTTCCGAAACACCAATGGCTGCTCGGTGTCGTAATCCGAATCGTGAAGGAATCTTATCATTATCTGAAATCGGTAAAACCACTCGAGTGGCTACCACGTAATTATCACGAATGATGGTTGCTCCATCGTGCAACGGACTATTTTTGAAGAAGATGCTTTCGAGTAAAACGGAGTTTAACTGCGCATTCATCTCATCTCCCGTATTTATTAAGAAATCAAGATTGTTGGTTCTTTCGATCACAATAAGAGCTCCGGTTTTCGATTTGGACATGTTGTAGCATGCCGTCATCAATTCGTCGGTATCTACATCTGAGTAAATCTCAGATTTTAAGAACTTTAACTGTTTGAAAAAGCTTCTATTTCTTGAAAAATTGGTCGTTCCGATCATTAATAAGAACTTCCGTATTTCCTGTTGGAAAACAATGATCAGCGCAATAACCCCACCTGATAATAAGTAGCCCAAAATACCACTGAGCATTTCCATTTTCAAAGCCTGGGTAATTTTCCAGATCAAGAAAATAAAAGCAATTCCGATAATGATGTTAATGGCCACCGTACTTTTTAGTAGACGATAAATGTAGAATAATAGCAGTGCCACTAGAATGATGTCTAGGGCGTCTAGCAATGAAAAATCTACAAAATCGAACATAGAAGAAGGATGTTAGGCTAAAATACTAATAATAATTAGCTGGACAAATTTGATATAAAGAGCTAGTTACTTTGGTTCCTTAAAAGAGAAACAATTTTAACGGCTTCCATAGCTTCTTTTACATCATGAACTCGCAATATATTGGCTCCGTTTAAAAGTGCAATGGTATTCGCTGCAGTGGTAGCATTCAGGGCTTCTTGAGGAGATATTTGCAAGGGTTTGTACAGCATTGATTTTCGAGACACGCCGGCCAGTATGGGTTTGTCCAAATTCTTGAACAGAGATAGTTTTTCAAGGAGTTCGTAATTGTGAGCTATGGTTTTTCCGAATCCGAATCCGACATCAATAATGACATCGCTCACATTCAATCGATGCAATTCGTCAATTTTTTTCGAAAAAAAGTAGATCAGATCATGAACAATATCTCCATATTCTGGATTCTGTTGCATGGTTTGAGGGGTTCCTAACATATGCATGGCAATGTAAGGTACTTTTAATTCGGCAACGGTAGCAAACATTTTGTCATCTAAATTACCACCTGAAATATCATTAATAAGGGCTGCGCCTAATTCGATAGATTTTTTAGCCACTTCACTACGAAAGGTATCCACAGAAATAAAGGTCTCAGGGAATGTCTTTAGGATACGTTCAATAACAGGGGTAATTCTTGATAGTTCTTCTTCCTCCGAAACATGATCAGCTCCTGGTCTTGAAGAATAAGCGCCCACATCAATAAAAGTAGCTCCTTCTGAAAGCATCTTTTCAACTTGACTAAGAATACTCTTTTCATCTTTGTAAAGTCCGCCATCATAGAACGAATCGGGTGTGATATTTAAAACACCCATGACTTTCGGTGAAGTTAGATCGATTAGACGGCCCTTGCAATTAATGGTCATTTACTTTACGATTTTGTCGGTTACCGGGGTTTTATCCAAGGGTTTGAAAGCTGCGAATTTTTCAAACAACGCTTCAATGGTTTCAGCAACGATCAACAATTCTTTGTTTTCTGCTTTTACAAAGCCCTCACGAATCATGACATCCAGTTGATTCAGTGTGGCATCAAAATAGCCATCGATGTTCAAAATACCGACAGGTTTTTGTTCAATATGAAGTTGCTGTAATGTCAAAGCTTCAAACAGTTCATCTAAGGTGCCGAGTCCGCCTGGAAGGGCAACGTAAGCATCTCCAGATTCACTCATCTTAATTTTACGCTCGGCCATGGTTTTGGTGACATACAGTTCAGAAACGCCTCGGTGAACTACTTCTCGTTTCTCTAACAACTTCGGAATAACGCCAATGACATATCCATTTTGAGAAAGCATCTGATCGGCAATGATTCCCATTAATCCAACTTTTCCACCACCGTAAACCATGCCCATATGATGTTGAACAAGATAGTTACCAAATTCATTGGCGAGTTGGGCATACTTGTCGGAAAAGCCAACGCTAGAACCGCAAAAAACAATGATATTTTTCAAGTTGAAGTGCATTAAAAAATCAAGGTAAAAATAAAAGAAAACCTACGAACTTTTACTACATTTGAGAAATTCTTTGACCACGATGCAAGACACTTCAGCTCAATACGATCAAGTAATTCAGACCTGCCGAGACCTATTTCAAAGGAAGATGAATGATTACGGTTGTGCATGGCGAATTTTGAGATTACCGTCATTAACGGATCAGATTTTTATCAAGGCCCAGCGCATCAGACAACTGCAAGAAAATGAGGTTCGAAAGGTAGATGAAGGAGAGAAATCAGAGTTCATAGGAATTATAAATTACTGCATCATGGCCTTGGTTCAGGTGGATTTAGGAATTGTCGAACAGCCTGATTTAAATGCTGACGAAGCTTTGGAGTTGTATGATAAACACATCGGAATTACCAAGCAGTTAATGATGGATAAAAATCACGATTACGGAGAAGCTTGGAGAGATATGCGGGTTTCCTCCTTGACCGATCTGATTCTTCAAAAATTATTGCGCGTGAAATCGATTGAAGACAATCAAGGAAAAACAGAAGTTTCTGAAGGTATTGACGCCAATTATCAAGATATGATTAATTACGCGGTGTTTGCTATGATCCATTTGGGCTAATATGAATAAGGCAGTTGCAGAGATCGTTTTTCTAGCTATTTGTTTTTTGGCAATAGCAGCGGCGTCCATCAGTATTTATCTTGGTATCTATGGCCAAGCCGTTTTTTCGTTATTAGGAATGACCCTCCTCTCCTTATTTATTTACATCATTATTAAATTGATTAAAAAATTCTCATGAAGATTATCGTTCAAATTTTACGAGTTTTTGTAGGTGCTTTGTTTATTTTTTCTGGAGCAGTGAAAGTGGTCGATCCAATCGGATCTCAATACAAATTCGAGGAGTATTTCTCGGCAAGTGTGCTGGATTTGGAATTTCTAATTCCGTTTGCGCTTCCTTTTGCCATTGTGTTGATTGTAGCAGAAATTGTCCTTGGAGCCGGATTAATTGTGGGTTGGAAGTCCAAATTTACGGTTCGAGCACTAATGCTAACCATTGTATTTTTTACATTCCTTACTTGGTACTCGGCCTATTATAACAAAGTAACCGATTGTGGTTGTTTTGGAGATGCCATTAAATTAAAGCCATGGGAGACATTTTATAAAGATGTTGTGCTCACGGTAGCCATATTGATATTAAACTTTAGGATAAAGGATATCAACCCGATTGACTCCAATAGTTTTTCCAAAAAGATCACCTTTTTGTCCTTTTTCATTTCTGCTTGTATTGTCTATCACGTTCTAAATCATTTGCCAATCATTGACTTTAGACCTTATGCCATTGGTGAAAATATTGAGAAAGGAATGAAATTTCCTGAAGATGGAAGCTTGCCCAAAGTACATGACTTTATGCTTGAGGATAGTCAGAATGATTTGGCTCCAATACTGCTAAGAAAGGAAAAACTTATGTTGGTAATTATGTACAACATTAGTAAAACCAATAAAAAGGGATTGGCCAATATTAAGGAAATTGCTCGTAGAGGTAAAGAGAAAGGCTATGTTGTATATGGTGTTTCTGCATCTTTTGATGATGATATTCAAGCGTTGAAGAAAGAATACTCATTGCCATTCGAATTTTTATTTTGTGATGAAACAACGCTAAAAACCATGATTCGCGCCAATCCAGGGGTGATGATTTTTGAAAGAGGAACGGTAAAGGATAAGAAGAATTGGAATGATGTAGAGGACTTGAAGTTATAATTTTTATAACTTTAACGTAATCAACCAAATACATCTTCTATGAAAACACTTAAAAAAATACTCCTATTCCTTGGAGTACTGCTTGCAGTCGCCATCGTTTATGTAATGCTTTTTCCGAGCCAATATGACGTTTCACGATCCATGAAAATTAAAGCGCCTGTGGCCAAGGTCTTTGAAACAGTCAATGAAATGAAAACATGGGAAGATTGGGGCCCATGGCACGATGAAGACTCAACCATTGTGGTGACTTATGGTGAAAAAACAGCAGGGGTTGGCGCCTATAACTCATGGACCAGCAAAGATGGTCCTGGAAACATGACAACCACTCTTGTCAAACAAAATGAATTGATTGAACAAAAAATGCAATTCGGTGATTTTGAGCCAAGTGATGTCATTTGGAAATTTGAAGAAAGTGATGACGGTATGAATGTTACCTGGCAAATGAAAGAAGAAAATGCACCTATGATATTTAAGGCTTTTGCTGCTCTCAGCGGAGGATGGGACAATATGTTAGGTCCGATGCAAGAAAGAGGATTAGACAATCTAAGCAATGTGGTTGCCGAACAAATCAAATTGGAAAATTCCTTTTCATTGAGTGATCTAAAAACGCAAGACTATAAACCTCAAAATTTTATCGGTTACTATGTCAAGATGAAAATAGACCATGAGGAAATGACTAAAGCATTTATGAAGCACATGCCTAAGGCAGGTGAATATGCTATGAAAAGCGGACTGAAATATGGTGATTTTATGCCTTCAGCGGTTTATACAAATTATAATGAAGAAGGGAATGTCTGCGAATTTTACATTGGATTAATCTTATACAAACCTTTGAAAGCAGGAGAGGGTATGGTAAGTTTGAATCTTCCTTCGGGTAAGGGTGTTATGGTTTCTAAATTCGGAAATTATGGTAATGGTGATGAAGCGGCTCACCAGAAAATCAGTGATTATTTGGCTGCTAATAATATGCAACAACGTTGGCCTATGTGGGAGACCTATCCTAATGATCCTACATTGGTAAAACCTCAAGAGATACAAACGGATATTTATTACGCAGTTGAGGAAAAGAAGTAAGAAATGAAACAAATTCTATTGGTTTTTTTAGGTGGTGGTGTAGGAAGTAGTTTACGATTTTTACTCGGAAAATGGTTGAATAGCTCTGAAAACGGGATTCCTTATGGTACTTTTTTGGCCAATATTTTAGGAAGCTTGCTGATTGGAGTTATCCTTGGTTATGCGGCAAAAACAGAAGCGTTAAGTAATAATCAGACCTTGTTTTTAGCAACCGGTTTCTGTGGTGGATTTACCACCTTCTCAACCTTCGCATATGAAAATCATATCTTTTTAAAAACAGGTGATTTTACCTCCTTCGCGGTGTATACAATTTCAAGTTTTATAATTGGATTTCTTGCTGTGTTTGCGGGTATCCATGTGATTAAATTAATTTAAAATGACAGAATCTTTAGTAACAGTAAATGAACAGGAACACTTTGTTCTCTTAACCCTCAATAACGGTAAGGCCAATGCGATTAATGACGATGTGATTGAGCAAATACATCAAGGTCTTGATGTCGCTGAAGCACAAAATAAGGTGGTGATTCTAACTGGTAGAGACGGAATTCTCTCTGGAGGATTTGATTTAAAAATAATGAAATCTTCCCCAAAGAGTGCTGTTGAATTGGTTACGAAGGGTTCAAAATTGTCATTGAGAATGCTTTCATTTCCGCAGCCTATCATCATTGCTTGTAATGGGCACGCAGTGGCTAAGGGTGCCTTTTTACTGCTGTCTGCCGATTATCGAATCGGGGTTGCAGGTGATTTTAAAATTGGATTGAATGAGGTTTTAATCGGAATGACCATGCACTTTGCTGGGATTGCGATTGCCGAATCACGTTTGTCTAATGTTTATATGAATCGAAGTGTTGTCAATGCTGAAATATTCAATCCGAAAGACGCTGTAAAAGCTGGTTTTCTGGATGTATTGACTGATTCGGATGCCCTGTTGCCAACAGCCAAGAAAGTAGCCGGAATGTTTTCTCAACTAGATAAGAAGGCTCATGCTGAAACCAAGTTGCGCGTACGAAAGAAATACTTAATGCAACTGGAAGAAGGGATTGAAAGAGATTTGAATTCTTTAACTTCTATCAATTAGTACAAGAAAGAAGGTTTTCCATTCTGACATTCGACTCCTGTTGGCACTGCTGGTAGGGAGCAATCGCTAAAAATACCCCATTTTTTATTATAGTCTTCTTGTGCCTGACGATGTGCAGCCACCTTGGCAAGAAAGTCATTCACATCAATTGTTGTTGGGTAAGCAATATAACCTACCGGTCCGCCACAAGCTTTACTTCCGAATTCTGTGAAGGTCCATAGCGATGCATCAGTACAAGGCACACTGACAGAAATTTCTTCAATCTCATCTAATAAAACACGTAGGTTTTGTGCCTCCTGATCTTGTGAGGGCTCGTTGTTTAAACAATTTTGAAAACCTAATGAGGCCAATAGAACTAGGGATAAAATTATCTTTTTCATTTATTAAAATCTTTGATTCCCGCTTTGATTTCAACATTCAAATGATTCTTTCTTGGGGTTAACGGGCAAGAATACATTTCGTTGTATGCACAGTAGGGATTGTAGGTATTATTGAAATTCAAAAGTAAGGTATTGTCTTCTTTGATATCCGTTGTTTTTAGATCCATATATCGCCCTCCGCCATAGGAACCATTACCAGAAGTATCATCAGTAAAGGGTAAAAATAGAAGGTTTTCCGTTTCCTCTTGTTGGAGGTCGTCAATATTTTGGTAGACGGTAAGCTGACAACTGATAGTGTCAATTTGAAATTTCAAAAGGCCATATTCGCGATACAATGGTTTACGATCGGTAGTAGTAGCCATTTCAAAAATGGGTGAATCCTCATATAATGTTATGGAGGCCTTAACGACATAATTGGAGTCAACAGGATAAAAATCAAGACCCTTGAAGTTCTTTAAATCTTTTTTCTTCAATGGAGATTTTGACCCGTCTTTGAAGATGTTGTTTTGGGAAATTTGGTAATCGCTTTCCCCTTTGATAGGTCGCTTTCTGTCTGAATTACAGGCTGTCAGAATCAGCAAAAGTATAAGTAGTGATAGTGGTCTCATGCAAAAAAATCTACATAAAATTAATACATTTCAAAAATTTAACTAGTTTTACAACGAAAATATTCAAAGGATGAACACCGTCAATACAATTTCTAGAAAACAATCATGGACTACCATCTATGGTCGGATTAGTATGATGTATTGATAATCAACAAATAAATTAAATACTTAAAAGTCCGACTTCATCAGTCGGACTTTTTATTTTAAGAGTAAATCAAAATGAAAAAACTGTACTACGATTACCTAGGTACTTTTAAAGGGCTTTCCAAGGAGGTCTGGTGGCTGGCGTTTATTACTTTCATTAATAGGTCGGGTACCATGGTGATTCCTTTTTTGTCCTTATATCTAACGGAGAGTCTTGATTTTACCTTAGAAAATGTAGGTTGGATTATGACTTGCTTCGGTGTTGGCTCTGTAGTTGGTTCGTGGATAGGAGGGAAACTCACCGACCAAATAGGTTTTTACAAAGTCATGTATTTAAGTTTGGCACTGACCGGTGTATTGTTCATCGGACTTCAGTTTGTGGAAACTTTTTATGCCTTTTGCTTCGGAATATTCTTAGTGATGTTGGTGGCCGATACCTTCAGGCCTGCCATGTTTGTAGCCTTGAATGCTTATAGTAAAGCAGAAAATAAAACCCGTTCGGTTACTTTAATAAGATTGGCTATTAACCTTGGTTTTTCTGCCGGTCCTGCTATTGGCGGATTTATCATTACAACCATTAATTACAAAGGTTTGTTTTGGATGGATGGAGTGACCTGTTTGTTAGCGACCTTAGTATTAATTAACGTTTTGCATCCTAAAAAAGCGAAGGTGATTGATGAACAAAAGGTTGAAAATCCTTTGCCCATAAAGAGTGATGGCTTATTCTGGATATTCTTTGTAGCCATGTTTATATTCGGATTCGTATTTCTTCAATATTTTTCGACGATGCCTTTGTATTATAGGGATGTTCATCGATTGACAGAATTTGATATTGGTCTACTTTTGGGGATGAACGGCTTCTTGATCTTCGTCTTCGAAATGCCTTTGATAAAGTGGTTGGAAGACTCAAAGTATTCTAAAGAGTTTTTAATTACGGTTGGGTTGTTACTAACAGGAATGAGTTATGTGGTGTTGCTCTTTACCCCATGGGTTGGAATTCTAATTATTGGAATGCTATTTATGACCTTAGGAGAAATGATTGCCTTTCCGTTTTCAAATGCCTTTGTTATTGAGCGATCAAAACGTGGAAAGCAAGGAGAATACATGGCTTTTTACAGTATTTCATTTTCAGCAGCGCATATTTTCGGACACAATACAGGTCTGCAAATGATTGATAAACTAAAGTTCGACTTTACTTGGACAATTATCTCAATTATTTCTTTATTCGGAGTTCTTATTTTATGGTATTTAATGTACCAACTGAAAAAGGAAAAACAACTTCAATCCTTAGAGAGTGAAGTAGAAGAAGATTGAGTAAAAAAGCAGTAGGACGATTCCGTCTTTATAGTTCAATCGAGAACCCTTTGGTAAAAATACCAAAGGAAGGATAAGGAAGGCAATTCCCATCATCCAGAAGATATCATTGGTTAAAAGCCTTTGATCGACCAATTTCACAGGAGTTATGATGGAGGTGATACCGAGTACTGCCAGAACGTTGAAGATATTTGATCCGATGAGGTTTCCTAGGGAGATGGCTTTTTCCTTTTTTAAAAATGCAACGAGTGAAGCGGCTAATTCAGGTACGCTGGTACCTATGGAAACTATCGTAATTCCGATGACACGTTCGCTAACCCCCATGTCTTTGGCCAATGAGATCGATCCGTTTACAAGAAGTTCTGATCCTATCCATAATCCCAAACTACCAATGAATAAAAACAAAGCGATTTTATAAAGCGGTAATGGTTCATCGTCTTCAGGTAATTCATCTTCCACAGCGACCTTTTGAAAGCGCAGCAGGTAAATCAGGAAGACAATGAGTAATCCAAATAAGATTAATCCTTCCGTTTGAACAATGGCGTTATCGCTTTTCACAAAGAAGTAGAGAAGCACTGAGGCAATCATCATCATGGGCCAATCGGTAGCATAGAAGCTCTTTTTGATTTCCATTTTGCCGAGCAGTAGGGTGATTCCTAGGACAAGTCCGAGATTAGCAATATTGGATCCAATGACGTTGCTTAATGCTAAATCCGTGGATCCTTTTACGGCCGCATTCAAACTTACAATAAGTTCTGGAGCAGAGGTAGCCAAAGACACTACCGTCATTCCAATAACAATTTTTGGGATGTTCAATTTTAAGGATAGGGCGACGGCCGATTTTAACAGCCAATTACCTCCTAAAACAAGAATGATTAACCCTAAAATGATGTATAAAAATCCCATGTAATAAATTGATGGCAAAGATAGGTCATTTCCAATTTTGAATCCACCAAAAAGACCAAAGACCTTAATTCGGGCAAATTTGGCTGTTTTTTTCCTTTACAAAATCAAATCGCTTCAAAATAGCCCTTTGCATCCTAACAGTATTCGAGTAATTGGGGTGTTTTTGGTTTTTAAAGTAAAATTATTCGTAGGAATAAGGTTTATAAAATAAACTTTATTAATTTTTTTAATTAACGAATATAAATCATTTTGATTATTTGGCTTACATCTTTTTGGTTGTCAGAACACACATCTTTTATATTCGACCACCATTAACTAACAATAAATAATATTAACCTAAAAAACTACCACTATGATCGTTGTTCTAATTGAGTTTATCACTGAGATTTTAAACCTTTTATTATCAATTTTTATTTAATTGTATTTGCTTGTTCGTAAGATTGGTTACATTTGGGTATCAACCAACAATGTAAACCATGCAAAAATCATTTTTCAAGGTGATGGCTAAGGTCAATAAAGCCGTATTGCCATCCTACACAAAAAGACAATTGGATATTACGAAAGCGTCAAAAGTCCAATTGGCGATCATTGGTTGGAGAGCCTATGTAACTATGAAATCCCTAGATTAATTTATTATGAGTGATAATTATACCAAAGTATTTACAGAAAGTAGAATCATTGTACAGCGATTAGCATCCTTATTGGAAGAGAAAGGAATTCCTTCGCTTGTCAAATCGGATAAACTGCCTGCTTATGAGATCAGTAATTTTATTGATGAATTGTTTGTGTTGGAATCTGATTTAGAAAAGGCAAATCCAATTATTGAAGACTTTAAGTCGGCCTTAGAATAATCCACTATATATTTTAGAATTTAAAAAAAGGGGGCTATATTTGCACCCGCAAAAAGGCCACGTGGCGCAACTGAATAGCGCATCTGATTACGGCTCAGAAGGTTGCAGGTTTGAATCCTGCCGTGGTCACTTAAGAATGAAA
Organism: uncultured Polaribacter sp.; assembly: GCA_964343335.1. Taxonomy (GTDB): domain Bacteria; phylum Bacteroidota; class Bacteroidia; order Flavobacteriales; family Flavobacteriaceae; genus Polaribacter. The sequence continues at coordinate 15,455 of CAYFJL010000057.1, forward strand.
AGTCTGCAGAATTGCAGACTTTTTTTATTTGAGAGCAATTTGAACTTGTTCAAGAATTGTAATCAAATAAAAAAGTGACAAATTATAGATTTGTGACTTTTCATTATCACTACGGAGCTCAAGGGATATCCAATCCTGTTAGTTGTCCATATTTGACTTTTTTAATCTGGTGAGGTTTTGATTTTCAAAGCGGAGCTTTGTCAGGATATTTAATCCTGCCGTCTTTCAATGATCAATTAACAGTTATCAATGATCACAATTCATTAAATCATTCAGTTATTAGATTATTGAATTATTGGAATCCCAAGCTTGCTTGAGCGTTTTTTTGTTTGTGTTATTTTCAAAGCGGAGCTTTGTCAGGATATTTAATCCTGCCGTCTTTCAATGATCA
>CAYFJL010000058.1:0-15769 GCA_964343335.1 uncultured Polaribacter sp.
ATCTCTGGATACAACGAAGGATTTGATTTAGATGACGCTGAAACTGGAGTAGGTGTAACTTCAATGATCACTTTCGTAGACAAAGTAAAGTTTGACGATGTAAACGTTCAAATGAAGAACGATACAGGAGCTGCTTTTACAATTGCAGATTTCTTACTAGAAGATGCAACTGCAACAGGAACTGACTATGCTACTTGGGGAGCTGGTTGGACTAGACAATAATCATAGCAAAGCAAAAAGCTAATCATAAAAAAAGGTAGGTCTTAGACCTGCCTTTTTTTATTGTACTAAATGGATTAAGCTTTTTTACAACAAGGCATTTTGCAGTCCTCTTTGCATTCTTTTTTTTCAGAAAGCATGCATTCTTTTTTACATTCCTCAGTACAAGCATGCGCTTTTTTATCACTTTCTTTAGCTTTATAAAGATCTCCACCGGCAATACCATCTACAAAAGCGATTAAGTCTTTCTTAGAGGTCTTATTAGCGTCGAATTCGATATTGGCAATACTGTCCTTGAAAATTACTTTGGCTTCAAGCACACCTTCTTTTTTGGATAATTTAGATTCAATGGTTTTGGCACAACCGATTTCACAGGTCATTCCTGAAATAGCCAAAGAAACTTGAGCTTTCTTTTCTTCTTTAGGAGCCGTTTGGTTACAGCTGATGAAAAGAAATCCGAATATAGCCAGGGTTACGGTTAAGTTCTTCATACTCATTAGATTTTACTATTAATTGATTGTGCAAATTTATTAATAAATCCAGATTTCTCTTAGAATTAGTATCAATTTTGCATTGTTAAAGCGCTTACATGGACAACAACGTTAAAAAATGGATATACCTGAGCCTTCTTGCCATCGTTTGGGGAAGTTCCTTTATTCTGATGAAAAAGGCGCTTCTGGGAGTCACTCCCATTCAATTAGGGGCGCTACGAATGGTATTTACAGCCGTTTTTTTATTGCTGATTGCACCTAGGTCAATTCGTAGAATTCAATCGAAACATTGGAAGTTTATCCTATTTACAGCATTAGCAGGAACCTTTTTCCCGGTTTTTCTATTTGCCTATGCCATGTTGAATATTGATAGTTCCATCGTGTCTATTTTAAATTCCTTTACGCCTTTCAATACCCTTATCATTGGCGCTATTTTCTTCGGATTTGCTTTTCGAAGAATTCAATTATTAGGAATTCTCATTGGTTTGATCGGTACATTGATCTTGATTGTAAAAGGAGCAGAAATGAATCCGAATCAGAACTATTTGTTCGCCATTTTGGTCGTTGTCGCTTCGGTAGGTTATGCATTAAACGGAAATATTGTGAAACGACATCTTTCTGATTTGGATGCCTTGGCCATCACCACAGGAAACTTCTTATTACTTCTTGGTCCTGCATTACTAGTGTTAGCTGCCACTGGTTTTTTTACCACATTTACCGCTGATTCTTTAGAGTTAAGAGCCTTGGCCTACATCGGAATTTTATCCGTCTTTGGAACGGGTATTGCGAAGACCATGTACAACGAATTGGTGCATATTTCTTCACCAGTATTTTCCTCTTCAGTTACCTATTTAATTCCGATTGTTGCGGTTTTTTGGGGAGTGATTGACGGAGAAAAACTAAGCTTTCTTCAGGTACTAGCCGGTGTTATCATTTTATTAGGCGTGTATTTGGTGAACATGAAAAAGCCAAAAATTTTAAAAAAGATTCAAAAAAAAAAGAGCCTATAAATAGACTCTTTTTCTAAAGTTTATCACTCTTTTATTTGAAATCTTCGTCGGAAACTCCTTCGTTAATTTTGATCTCTGTAATGGTGAAGTTTAAGCTCATTGGGCCCATTTTTTGACCAATGGCATATGGGAATTTGATTCCGTTTACTTCTTTATAATCACCATAGGTTGTTGGTGTTTGAACCTCTTTTCCATTCGGAAGTTTGGTTGTTTTCACCTCTTTTACCTTTAACATGGTTTTGGTGTCATAGAAGATTTCGGTATCGTTGAATTTAATTACATAGGCCGTATTTCCTTCAATGGGTTCAATACGATCTAATTTACCAGCTTTGTAGGCTTCGTCTGTAAAAGGCAATGACATAGCTTTCATTTCGGCAATTTGATTGGGTTGAAAATCAATTCTTCGTCCTTGCGCTTCTTGGTATCCGCCTTCACCATTAAATACAATCTTACTGAAAACACGTCCCATTCCAGAGATTACTTTTGACATCTTATTAGGCGCCATCATTTTATCGGTAGAAGTAATATCGATACCCTGTACTTTTCCGGAAGAAACCATCATTACGGATGTAACTGCGGCGATTTTTTCCTTTCCACCAATAGCATCAAAGTACATGTCAACCACATCACTTGCATTCATTCCATCTGGAATTGGCAAGGTCATTTCTGGTTTCTCAGTTGGGTTACCGTATTTGTCAAAGTAAAGAATTGGATAGTCTGTTTTTTCCAAATTCTTTAGGACATCAATTCCTTTTCCGGTGATAAATATTCTCGCTTTATCCCCTCTAAAGTACTTGATGGCTGCGTTTTGAACATCATCCAATGTAACCGCATTTATTTTTGCCAAATAGGTTTCATAAAAATCATCTGGTAGGTCGTAAATTTCTCTGTTCAATGCATAATTAGCCGCGGTTCTAGCATTTTGAGAATTGATTACAAAACTTCCGATGTAGGCCTGTTTTGCATTTTCTAATTCTTCTGCAGATACCTTTTTGTATCGAATGGTATTGATTTCTTTCATGATCTCCACCACAGAACTATCGGTCACCATATTTCTTACCGAGGCAGAGGCTCTAAATCGGCTTGCATAACGACTTTGAGAAATGCTAGAGTAAGATCCATAAGTATATCCTTTATCTTCTCTTAGATTCATGAACAATCTTGCTGTTCCGCCACCTCCTAAAATTTCATTAGCAAGTAATGCTGGGAAGTAATCGTCATCTCCTAAAGTAAGTTTTACTGGATTGATTACAGAAACTTCAGATTGCACCGCATTAGGCATGTTTACAAAATGAATTGTTGTGTTTTCTACAGGTGCTACTGCTGGAATTTCTTGCGATGGAATTGTGCCTTTTTCCCAATTTTTGAATAGAGATTTTACTAATTTTTTGGTTTTATTATAGTTAAAATCACCGGTAATAATTAGATAGGCATTATTCGGTCTGTAATAGGTATTGTATGCTGCCTTTACATCAGCCAAGGTAATTTTTTCTACACTCTCCTTCGAGGTATATTCACCAAAGGGATGATCTTTCCCATAAGTTAAAATACGCTCTACTCTTCTTGCTGCTGAAGTGACACTTTTCTCATTACTTTTTAAATTGTCTAAGGTCACTTTTTGTTCCTTGTCAAATTCTTCTTGGGTGAATTGAGAATTTTTTACTCCGTCTGCCATCAATCCTAAGACTTCTGGGAAATACTTTGTCAAGGATGTGGCAAATGCACTAGAACTACCAAATGAGACATTAGCTCCTAGGAAGTCGATTCGTTCGTTAAAATCATCCTTACTAATATTCGGAGTACCTCGGCCTAACAAACTTCCCATCATTGAGGATAGTCCAGCTTTATCACCCTCTTTCTTAGGCGGATTGTCAATAGTAAGCGTAGCACTAACTCTTGGCAGTTTATGATTTTCTACCATAATAACGGTTAGACCATTCTTTAGTTTGAATTTTTTGGCATCCCCCAATTTAACCTGAGGAGCGGGTCCTGGTTCTGGCATTTTACTGCGATCTACCTGAGCAGAAACAGACAGGGATACAAGTAAAAATGCGATGATTGAATATATTCTGATTTTCATTAGTCTTCTACTTTATATTTATTTTTTTCGGATTCAGGAAGGTATTCCAATTCTAATCTTTGATTTTTATTCAAGTATTTGTTGGCTACTTCTTTTATATCTTCTCTGGTGATTGATCTGAAAATATCAATCTCCGTGTTGATTAAGTTAGTGTCTCCATGCAATACATGAAAGGTTGCCAATCTGCTTGCAATTCCTTGAACATTTGAAATCGAACTTACAAATCTGTTTTCAAATTGATTTTGAAGCTTTTGAAAGTCTTTTTCAGAAATTAATTCTGACTTTATCTTTTCAATTTCAACATCCATATTTTCCAATAGGGTACCTAATGAGTTTTGACCCTGAGGGATACCTAAAAGAATATAAGATCCATAGTCTTCTTGACTAAAGTTAATTGCTCCTACTTGAAGCGCCATTTTTTCTTGATCTACCATTTTCTTGTAAAGCACAGAGCTTCTTCCTTGACTTAAATAGGTAGAAATCATATCCAACACTCTTGAGTCTCTTGAGGTAACCCCAGGAGTTCTGTAAGCAGCCAATACCATCGGCAATTGAATGTTCGGGTCAAAAGCTTTGGCCTTAATTGTTTCGGTGATAGGATCTTCTTTTGGAAAATTTCGAACAATGTCTTTTCCTCTTGGGATAGGACCGAAATAATCTTTGATTAACTTCTTTACTTCCGCTTTATCGATATCTCCTGCAACGACTAACGTGGCATTGTTTGGCACATAAAACTTTTTGTTAAAGGCCAAAAATTCTTCTAGCGTAGCAGCATCAAGGTGTTCCATTTTTCCAATGGTAGTTCCTTTGTATGGATGCTTTTTAAATAAATGAAGTTTTACATTTTCAAGCAATCTACCGTAAGGCTGATTGTCTACTCGAAGTCTTTTTTCTTCTTTTACAACTTCATTTTGCGTATCAACACCATCTTGTTTAATGATTGGGTGAAGTAACCTTTCTGATTCCATCCATAAGCCTAAAGCTACTTTGTTAGAAGGAAATACTTCGTAGTAATAGGTTCTATCATCATCGGTGGTTGCGTTGTTGTTACCACCGTTAGAAGATACGATTTTAAACCATTCACCTTTACCAATATTCTTGGTTCCTTCAAATAATAGGTGCTCAAAGAAGTGAGCCATACCTGTTCTGTCTGGTTGTTCATCTTTCGCACCTACGTGATAATAAACTGAGGTAATTACAACAGGTGCTGATTTGTCTTGATGAAGAATCACATGCATACCATTGTCTAAATCGTACTCTTCAAACTCAACTTTCTGTGCAGAAACTTGAGAGGAGAAACCGATAAATAAGGCAATGGAAAAAATAATTTTTTTCATTTAGATTTCCGTTTTTTAAATAGTTTTCAATGTGACGCAATTTTTAGCGTTCTGTTACACAATTTTTTTAGAAGAAATTGCACTTCCAAAAATACGAAACTAAATGATTAATTATTCGTTAAAACCCTATTGAAATCAGGGGTTTTATATAGGAAATAAATCCATTTAAGACTTGTGACCTAATAAAAAAGAATTATATTTGCATCCGCATTTGAAAAAATGCTTAATTAATTATAACAGAGTAAAGTAGCAAAAATTAATTCGTATGTACGCAATCGTAGAGATAGCAGGGCAGCAATTTAAAGTAGCGAAAGACCAAAAAGTGTATGTAAACCGTTTGGCTTCTGAAGAAGGTCAAAACGTAACTTTTGATAATGTATTGTTATTAGAAAACGAAGGGAACATTACTATTGGCGCCCCAGCTATAGAAGGAGCCTCAGTGACGGCTAAAGTTCTTGGTCACCTTAAAGGTGATAAGGTAATCGTCTTCAAAAAGAAAAGAAGAAAAGGTTACAGAAAGAAAAATGGACACAGACAGTATTTAAGTGAGATTCAAATCGAATCTATCTCTGCTTCTGGAGCTAAAAAAGCTAAGAAAGCAGCTGCACCTAAAGCTGAAGTTAAAGTAGAAGAAACTCCTGCTGCTGAAGCAACAGTTGATTTAAAATCAATGACTGTAGCTCAGTTGAAAGCCTTAGCTAAAGAAAGAGGTTTATCAGGATACACTTCCATGAAGAAAGCAGAATTAATTGAAGCTTTACAATAGTATTTTAATTTAAAAAATTTAGAAATTATGGCTCATAAAAAAGGTGTCGGTAGTTCGAAGAACGGTAGAGAATCAGAATCGAAACGACTTGGAATTAAAATCTATGGCGGTCAAGCAGCAATTGCTGGAAACATTATCGTACGTCAGAGAGGTACAAAACATTATCCGGGTGAGAATGTTTATATGGGTAAAGACCATACATTACATGCCAAAGTAGATGGTGTAGTTGAATTTACTAAGAAAAAAGACAACAGATCTTTCGTATCAATAACTCCATTTGAAGCTTAAGAGCACAAAAATATTTACAAAGCCCAAACTGAAAAGTTTGGGCTTTTTTTATGCAGTTCACCTAACCTCGAATTCGTATTTTTACAGGAATGAATTTTACCTATAGAGTTTTTGTTGCATTCATACGACTGGTCTTACCAGTGATTGCCTTGTTTAATAAGAAAATCAAGCTCTTTGTTAAAGGTAGAAAAGAGACCTTGTCAAAAATTCAATCATTAAAAGGACAAGAAACAATTTGGTTTCATGTGGCTTCTTTGGGGGAATTTGAACAGGCAAGACCGATCATTGAAGAGGTGAAAAAAGAACATCCGAAGTATAAGATCCTGATTACGTTTTTCTCTCCCTCGGGTTATGAAATTCGCAAAAACTATGCTTTGGCAGATGTGGTTTGTTACCTTCCTTTGGACTCGAAATCAAACGCCGAACAGTTTGTTCGTATTGTAAATCCGAAACTCGCCATCTTTGTGAAGTATGAATTCTGGCCAAACTTTTTGTTTGCCCTTCAAAAGCAAAACTGTAAAACCATTTTAGTTTCCGGAATTTTTAGAGAGAATCAAATCTTTTTCGAATGGTATGGCAAATTGATGCGAAAAGCTTTAATGACTTTTGATCATTTTTTTGTGCAGAATTCGGAGTCCAAAGAATTATTGAAGTCCCTAGCTTTCGGAAATGTGACGATTTCAGGCGATACTCGCTTTGATCGTGTGGCTAAGATCTTACATCAAAAAACTAGTTTGGGTTTTGTTGAGAAATTTAAGGAAGATCAACAAACCGTAGTAGCAGGTAGTACTTGGAAAGAGGATGAAAATATCCTTGTTCCTTTTATCAATAAATCACAAAACACCAAGTTCATTATTGCTCCACACAACATCAATAAAAAGTCAGTTTTGGCCTTGAAAGATCGGATTTCAAAGTCAGTAATTCTGTATTCTGAGATGGAAGGAAAACTGATTGATGAATACGAGGTGTTGATTGTAGACACCATTGGTCTGCTCACCAAGGTCTATGCCTATGCAGATATGGCTTACGTTGGAGGTGGATTTAAAACCGGATTGCACAATATCTTAGAACCAGCAACTTTCGGAATACCGATTGTGATTGGGGATAAATTTGATAAATTTCAAGAAGCCATTGATTTGGTGAAATTAGGTGGCTGTTTTTCCATTTCGAATGCGAAAGGAATGGATACTATTTTCGACAAAATATTGAATGATGTTGCGTTCCGAGAATTATCAGGTAAAATAGCGGGCGATTACATTCAAGAAAATCGCGGCGCAACAGAAAAAATTATAGCATATATAAATACAACAGTAGCATGATGGATTTTATTTTTGAACCTTGGCCATGGTACGTAGGAGGGCCGTTGATTGCCCTAACCCTTTTTCTGTATTTCTATTTTGGAAAGAATTTTGGAATATCTACCAATTTTGAAACCATCTGTACCATTTCTGGGGCAGGTAAAGTTTCTGAGTATTTTCGAAAGGATTGGAAAGAACGTGACTTCGCTCTACTTTTTGTAGTTGGATTAGTTATTGGAGGATTCATTTCTTCCAACTTTTTAATTCTAGATCCGGCGGTTGATTTAAATCCGAAAACGGTTCAAGAATTGCAAGAAATCGGATTTACAAATGTGGCCGAATCTTATTTTCCGGCTGAGATTTTCAGTACTGAATCTTCCTTTTCTTTAAAAGGATTCATCATCTTGGTTTTATCAGGATTTTGTGTCGGTTTCGGAACACGCTATGCCGGTGGATGTACTTCTGGTCATGCCATTACAGGTTTAAGCAGTTTGCAATTGCCATCATTGTTGGCGGTCATTGGATTTTTTATAGGCGGTATCATTGCTGCTTGGTTTATCATTCCAAATCTGTTATAGCATGAAGAATTTGAGATTTTTATTTCTAGGTATATTTTTCGCTATTGTTCTAAGTAAAACAGAAGCGATTTCTTGGTTTCGTTATTATGAAATGTTCCGATTCCAGTCCATTCATATGTTCGGAATCATCGGAGGTGCAGTGGTGATATCCATGGTATTGATGCAGCTATTTAAAAGTGGGAAAATCAAAGATCGATTTGGAAACCCCATCAAGCCAAAAATTAAAAAGAAAGGATTTGTACGAACCCTCTTAGGCGGAACCTTATTCGGCTTAGGTTGGGGAGTTTCAGGCGCTTGTGCCGGACCCATTTTCGTCATGTTAGGGTTTGAGTTAGCTCCGGCTATGATCTTGTTGATTTCTGCCTTATTTGGCGCTTTTGTATACGGATTGTTAAGTAAAAAACTACCGAATTAATGCAGCATTTGGTTGATAGTTTTGGACGACAAATAGAATATGTTCGATTGGCAGTTACCGACCGATGCAATTTGCGCTGCCAGTATTGTATGCCGGCTCACGGAATTGATATTGTCCCAAGACAAGAACTATTGACCTTTAAAGAGATGTATCGTTTGATACGTGTTTTGACCGAATTAGGTGTGAAGAAAGTTCGATTGACCGGAGGCGAACCTTTTGTGCGAAAGGATTTTGTGAAGTTTCTAGAGATGCTGTCTTACAATGATTTGTTAGATGCCATCAACATTACTACGAATGGCGCTTTAATCAGGCATCATATAGACACGATTGAGGGCCTAGAAAAAGTAAAAAACATCAATTTGAGTATTGATAGTTTAGATCGTCAAAAGTTTGCGGACATTACCCGTAGGGATGTTTTCACTGATGTATACAAAACACTTGAACTCCTTGAGGAAAGTAGATTGAACTTGAAACTGAATGTGGTGGTTCAATCCGGATTTAACACCAATGAGATTGTTGATTTTGCCCGATTGACCAAAGAAAAGAATATTGCCGTTCGTTTTATTGAGGAAATGCCTTTTAACGGAATCGGACAACGAGAAATGAAGGAAAATTGGACTTTTCGTAGAATTCTGAACGAGATTCAAACCGAATTTGAGGTGCAAGAAATTCCGTCTGAGAAATCATCTACTTCTAGAAACTATAAGATTGATGGTCATTTGGGTACCGTTGGGATTATTCCCGCTTTTACCCGAACCATATGCAACGATTGCAATCGGATTCGAATAACCAGCACAGGAACGTTTAAAAATTGCCTGTTTGATGACGGTGTTTTCAATTTGAGAGATTTTATGCGACAAGGAGCAAGCAATGACGATTTGAAAGAACTTTTTTTGAGTCTGGTAAAAGACAAGCCCAAAGACGGATTTGTTGCGGAAGCGAATCGAAAAAAGGGCGACGTATCGGAAAGTATGAGCACAATAGGAGGATAATGATTACGGTAGAAAAGGCATTACAGTTGGTATTGAATGCAACCCAAGATTTTGGCGTTGAAGAAATTCCGTTTATGGAGTCTCAAGGAAGAGTGTTGAAGGAAGTTATTGTTGCCGATCGTGATTTTCCGCCCTTTAATCGAGTTTCAATGGATGGCATTGCCATTGACTTTGAAGCTTTTGAAAAAGGCCAACGATCTTTTACAATTGAAGGAATTCAAGCTGCTGGAAGCCCACAAATGGAATTTCAAAATTCCGAGAACTGCTTGGAAGTCATGACTGGCGCTGTACTACCTAAGAATGCCAATGTCGTTATTCGTTATGAGGATGTAGAAATTGTAGATGGACTGGCGACAGTTTTAATCAATGAGGTCAATCATTTTCAGAACATCCATGAAAAGGGAAAAGATCGAAAGGTTGGGGATGCATTAATTGAAATAAACAAGGTGATTTCTGCCGCAGAAATTGGTGTGCTGGCTACGGTTGGCAAGTCGAAAATAAAAGTGGCGAAGCAGCCCAAAGTGATGATTATCTCCACCGGAGATGAATTGGTTGCTGTTGACGAAATACCATTGGATCATCAAATTCGAAGATCTAATGTTTTCACCCTTGTTTCGCTTTTAAAACGTCTAAAAATTAAGCCTGATACAGACCACATTACTGATGATAAGGAAGCATTGAAATCTAGAATATCAGATTATTTAAGAACTTATGATGTCTTATTGTTTAGCGGAGCAGTAAGTAAAGGAAAGTTTGACTTTCTTCCTGAAGTTTTGGATGAACTCGGCGTAGAAAAGTTGTTCCATCGTGTTTCTCAGCGACCAGGAAAACCATTTTGGATGGGCGCAACAGATTCCTGCAAGGTCTTTGCCTTTCCTGGGAATCCAGTTTCTACTTATGTCAATTGTTTGGTGTATTTTTATTCATGGTATTTTAAATCCTGTGAGGTAGAAACTTTTGAAGAAACTGCGATTCTGACGGAGGATGTGACTTTCAAACCGAATCTGACGTACTTTTTACAAGTGAAACTAAGTGATAAGTATGGTCATTTGTTGGCAACTCCGATTAAAGGAAACGGCTCGGGAGATTTGGCCAGTTTGGTGGATGCGGATGCCTTTATCCAGTTACCAAAAACGGAAGAAACTACATTTAAGCAAGGTGAGAATTTCCCTGTAATACGGTACAGGAATTTTTAGTTTTTAATTCAATTTACCATTTTTACCTTCGTGTCAGTTCGAGTATTTCCGAGCTAAAAAACTGTTTTAAGCGAAGGTAGCTTGCGGAGCAAACGAAGTATGAAGCTATTTGTATCGAGAACCATTTGCAGCTATGAAAAACTATTATGTCTATATACTTCGGTGTTCAGATGGGACATATTATACCGGTATGACTTCCCAATTAGAAATCCGAATCAATCAACATGTAGCAGGTAAGTATACCGATAGTTATACCTATCAAAGAAGACCCTTAGAATTTGTTTTTTATGCCGAATTCCAAGAAGTTCAAGTAGCAATCTCATGGGAAAAACGAATAAAGAATTGGTCTGTTGCTAAAAAAGAGGCCTTGATTAATCATGAATATGAAAAACTCCCTAATTTAGCAAAGAAGAAGTTTAAGTGAGATTTTGTCGGGTATCTTAAGACTTCTCGATACAATTTTCTCACCCATTCGAAAACCACCTGCCGGCCGCAGGCGGGCTCGAAGTGATATTCGGGGTGGAAACTAAATACAAAAACTTAAAACTATTTAAATGAGTTTTAGTCATTTAAATCCAGATGGGAACCCTAAAATGGTTAATGTTTCTGATAAGAAAATTACCAAGCGAACAGCAATTGCAAAAGGATTGATGTTTCTGGGTACGGAAGTGATTTCAAATTTCAATAATGATGAATTAATGACCAAAAAAGGTCCTGTTTTTCAAACGGCCATCATTGCTGGAATTCAAGGGGTGAAGAAAACCTCAGAATTGATTCCCATGTGCCATCCATTATTGATTAATGGAGTGGATATTGATATTGCAATAGTGGATGACGAACATGTGGAGGTAGTTTGTAAGGTGACCATTGAAGGTAAAACGGGAGTGGAAATGGAAGCTTTGACGGGTGCAACCACTGCCTGTTTGACCATATACGATATGTGTAAGAGCATTTCTCAGAAAATGATGATCAAAGAGGTGAAATTGATTGAAAAAACGGGAGGAAAATCGGACTTTAGAAATGAGTAAACATCAAAAACATACCAATCTTGTTCGAAGAAACAATGGCAATTATGCGCCGAATGAAATTGCAATTTTAGGCACGAATTGTGGAAATATATCAAAATTAGTCCAAGCGGTTTCCAAACAACTTTCTCAATTTAATTTGGGCTATTTCGATGCTTCTCACGCCAGAGAAGTGGAGGCCAATACCTTGTCCGAATTCACTTTCCATCACCAAGGAAATCTAGCAGTGTCAACAACAGGAAATCTGAACAAGTACCAGCAGCGTTTGGATTTCGCTCAGTTTGATTTGCTTTTTATTAATGGGAATCATTACCAAGGTGAGCAGCAGGTACTCATTTTAGATCCTGCCAAAGAGGCTTCGGTTTTAAAGCGAATTGAACAACTAGGTAACATCCGTTTTATTATCTCTTTGAATGAAGCGAGTCGGTATTTTGATTTCTTAGAAGAGAAGTACCCGAACATTAAAGAGCTTCCTTGTTATTCGTTTGAAGATATAGAAGCGATTGCTACACATTTTCAGTCCATCATCGATGAAAAGAAACCGGTTTTAAAAGGTCTGATACTGACGGGTGGAAAAAGTACGCGAATGGGACAAGATAAATCTCAATTGTACTACTACAACAAACCTCAAAAGGACGTAGCCAAACAATTGCTAGAGAATGAAGGTATTGAAACGTATTTCTCCGTTCAGAAGTCTTCAGGTCATGAAAATAAGATCCACGATACCTTTTTAAATCTAGGTCCGTTTGGCGGTATTTGTTCTGCTTTTCAAAAAGATCCGAATGCAGCATGGATTGTACTTGCAACTGATTTACCATTTATTGATAATAAACTGATTAGACAATTATTAGATAATCGAAATGTCACAAAAGTTGCCACTGCGATTAAAGGAAAGAGCAAGGAATTTGTAGAGCCTCTGGTAACCATTTTTGAGCCTAAGGCCTATCCGATTTTACTACAATATTTAGCACAGGGTTATTCTTGTCCTAGAAAAATGCTCATTAATTCAGATGTTGAGGTTGTAGAAGTTGCTGACGAATTCATTCGAAATGTAAATACTCCAGAAGAATACCAAGCCGCTTTGAATGAAATCAAAGAAAACTCAAGAATTGTATAGCCAGTTTTTCAAAAGACAGATAACACTCGCCGAAATTGGTGAGGAAGGTCAAAAAAGACTTCAGGAAACATCCGTATTAATTATTGGCTGTGGAGGCCTGGGCGGCACGATTGCGGTTCATTTGGCTACTAGTGGTATTGGGAAAATTCATCTGGTGGATTTTGATAAAGTAGATTTGACCAATTTGCATCGTCAGGTGTTTTTTACGTTGGAAGATGTTGACAGACCAAAATCTGAAGTCTTAGCCGAAGCCATTAAGAAAAGAACCTCATTCACGAAGGTCAGTTTCTCTGAGGAACCTTTATTGAAAAACAATGCCATGCCCTTAGTAAATCAATATGATATTGTTGTAGACGCTACGGATTCCTTACCAACAAAGTATTTATTGAATGATGTATGCGTGTTGCAAAACAAACCACTCGTGTATGGATCGCTCTATAAGTTTGACGGTTATGTATCGACCTTTAATTTGCAATTGGAAAATGGTGAATGTTCAGCCAATTTAAGAGATGCATTTCCAGAAATGAATACCGATATTCCGAATTGTGAGCAGGCAGGTACATTAAACGCTATTGTTGGGTTGATAGCAACGGCGCAAGTAAATGAAGTATTAAAGATTAGCACAGACGTTGGGAATCCACTGAGCGATCAATTGATGATTTACAACGCGCTTCAGAATTCAGTTTTGAAGATGAAGCTTCGCAATAAATACCGAAAGGAAGAAATTCAAGCCATTTATAACCAAGAAAACTATATGGATGTTTCTTGCCTAGGGCAGAAAGAAGAATGGCAAATATCTCCTGAAGAATTAAAAGCACAATTAGGCGATCCGGCAGCAGAAAGCAACTTGGAATTGATTGCAGTCTTGCCCAATTTAAAGCTTCCTTTTGAGGTTGATCGAACCATTCCTATTCAGGAATTTAAAGTAGATCAAATCGATGTAGATTCAAGCAAAACTTATGTGATGATTTGTCAAAAAGGATTTAATAGCTACAAAGCGACGCATATGATGCGGGAGAAATTTCCTTACCTAAAGGTGCTCAATTTAACAGGTGGAATTGAGAATTATTAATTCTTCCACTCCAAGGTTTCCATCAATCGTAATACATCATCTTTAATGTAAGCAACGGCAGGTAAAATAGAGTCGTAATTGGGTCTTGCATAGAAATACAAGGATCCTTTGATGAAGTGTTTTACGCTATCCGTAGCGTGAAATTGTAAGTTTGAAGCAGCATTTCCATTAATTGAATATAGGCTTCCGTAGACCTTATTCTTCGGATTTTCGTAATCCTTGGTTAAGATTTCATCAGCTTTGACGGTGTGTTTGAATACCAGTTTTTCGGCTTCTATCAAGATTTCATTAAGGTTATTATTTACGGGCCTGTAGGTAATATCTAGAGATGCCTTTAATTTTGGGTAAGTGATTTTCAGCCATCCGTTGGGTTGGTTTACAAGAGTGGCCTGATCTGATATTTCGAAACCGTATGGCTTTTTTAAATCGAGGTTCTTGTAATTCTTAGGCGGATATTTGAGAAACAAATAAGCTCCTGGTTTTGGCAATGTATCCTCTCCACAACTCCATAAAATCAGCATCACCATAAGAATCAATTTACGCATGTCTCGTCGCTTTAATTTGTCGGATCCGTCGAACATCAACAGCCTCTATGGTAAACGTATAGCTCTTGAAATTTATTTTCTCCCCTTTCTTCGGAAATTTCCCAGAGACTTCAAGCAGGAATCCAGCTAAGGTTTCACTTTCTCCTTTTGCCTCCTCAAAGATATCTTCATCTTCATCGTCCAAGACCCTACAAAAATCCTTTATGGTGGTTTTTCCTTCAAAAATATAATTGTTCGCATCAATCTTAGAATACGACAAATCGTCGTCATCAAACTCATCGTTAATGTCACCCACAATCTCTTCGATCACATCCTCTAAGGTTACCAATCCACTTGTACCACCATATTCATCCACTACAATGGCAAGGTGATTTTTTCGCTCTCTAAAATCGCCTAATAAATCATCAAGCTTTCTGTTTTCTGGCACAAAAAAAGGCTCTCGGATTAAATTCTGCCACTTGAAATCCTTTTTATTGAGGTGTGCCAAAAGATCTTTAGCGTACAAAACTCCGATAATGGTATCGATGTTCTCTTTGTAAACCGGATTTCGTGAATACCCATGTTTCAATATTTTCTCCAAGACTTCCTCATAAGGTTCTTCATCCGAAAGGGCAAAGATGTCAATACGAGGCTTCATGATTTGAATGGTTTCTGTATTTCCGAAGTTGACAATTCCTTCCAAAATTTTCTGTTCATCTTTAGTAGTGGCACCTTCCGAAGTCAACTCTAATGCTTGAGATAAGGTTTCTACAGAAAGGTTATTGTTTTTACTTCCCAACTTGGTTTCTACCCATTTGGTTAAGGAAATTAATGGAAGGCTGAACGGAGTCAGAATTACACTGACCGTTCTAATGAACTTCGACATAAATTTCGAAAAGCGAAGGGCATTTCTGGAGGCGTATACTTTGGGTAATACTTCCCCAAAAAGAAGAATTAAAAAGGTTACTAGGATTACTTCAATCAAAAACCGAAGAGGAAGCATAAAAAAGTACAAATCAATTTGAAAATCGAAATCCCCAAAAAGTGTTTCACCGAGGGTGGCAAACAACAAAACAATGAGAATATTGATGAAGTTGTTTGTAATTAATATGGTCGCGAGAAGCTTACGTGGTCGTTCGAGGAGTTTAACAATAAGGTCGTCTTCTTTTCCTTCTGATTCTAAGGAGTCCAAATCGCCCTGTGAAAGCGAAAAAAAAGCAACTTCTGTTCCCGAGATTAAGGCAGAACAGATTAATAACAAGACCAATATAACTCCATAAACCATGGTAGTCACATCTAAGGCGCTAAAAAATAAAACGAGTAAAGGCTCAGGATCTGGATCCAAGGGCTATAATTTGGTT